>DASVEQ010000096.1:0-86194 GCA_036380455.1 Candidatus Limnocylindria bacterium
GACGCTCCTCGCCGCGCTCGAGGCGGTCACCGGCCGGCCGACCCGCGACGCCTTCGACTTCGTGGCCGGCACCTCGACCGGTGCGGTGATCGCCGCCGGCGTCGCCGCCGGCATCCCCGCGTCCCGCCTGGTGACGCTGTACGCGGAGCGCTCCGGGGAGGTGTTCCGGCGGACACTCCTGCTGAGCACGCTCCGCCGCATCGTCCGCGGCACGGTCTACGACACCTCGGTGCTGAACGCGCTCATCCGCGAGGAGCTCGGTGCGGCCCGCGACTGGCGATTGAACGACGCGCCGGTCGACCTGCTGATCACCGCCAAGCGACTGACGGACGGGATGCCGTGGTACTTCGTGCGCGACAACCCGGTCAACTCCCGCCGCGCCGGCGCCGTCCGCCTGTCGGACGCGGTCACCGCCTCCGCCGCGGCACCCACGTACTTCGATCCCTGGCCGATCGACGGCATCGGCGAGCTGATCGACGGAGGGATCGGCGTGGCCGGCAACCCGGTCTACCAGGCCTGTGTCGAGGCCTTCCACTACACCGGCGCGTACGAGCCGGCGGACACCGTCGTCGTCAGCCTCGGGACCGGCAAGCTCCTGCGTCGACCTCGGCCGACCTGGCTGTGGAGCTGGCTCGGCTGGCTCCTCTCCGAGCTCCTGCGCTCGCCCGCGGAGCAGCAGACGGAGCTCGTGCACCGGCATTGGCCGGAGTCACGCTTCTTCCGGCTCGACCTCGAGCTTCCTGACGAGATCGGCCTCGACGCGGTCGTTCGCGTCGGCGCTCTCCGGGCGCTCGGGGAGCGGCTGGCGTCGGCCGTGGATTGGCCGGCCATCCTCGACGGGACCGATCAGCGCTATCTCGTGACCGACGCGACCACGCTCCCGCGCGAGTACTGCCGCCTCGGTCCCGGCTGAGGGCGGACATTCGTCCCTTGTCGAACGGGGCGGGACGGCGCCTCATCGCGGTGCCGCTGGCCCCGACGAGGTGCGACGCCATGCTCGACCAGCGGACTCTCAGCCGGCGATCCTTCATGCGGCGCATGCTCGGGGCGGGCGTTGGCCTCCTCTCCCTCGAATTCATCGGCGGCAGCCTCGCCTTCCTGTGGCCCGGCGCGGCGGATGGCGTGGGCGTCGAGTACGAGGTCGGCACCCTCGCCGATCTCAATCTCGCCTTCCCGGGCTGGGCGGCCGGGACCCCGGCCGAGTTCCGACCCGCGCGGGCGTTCCTCGTCAACGTCCCGGCGGCCACCGCCCTGGCATCGGGCGAGACGGCGTCCGTTCCCGAGCCGGCGGCCGACGAGATCCTGGCGCTGTGGCGGCGCTGCCCGCACCTCGGCTGCATGATCCCAGCGGCGTGCGAGACACGGAATCGGTTCCAGTGCTTCTGTCACCAGAGCACGTACAACATCCTCGGAGAGAAGCTCGAGCTCGGCCCGGCGCCGCGCGGCATGGACCGCTTCCCGGTCCGCGTGGATGACGTGGGCGTCGTGATCGTGGACACCCGCGAGGTGATCAGCGGGCCTCCGAAGGGCGTGCTGACCTTCCGCGACCCGCATCCGCTCGACGTGGGCTGCGCGTGAGGACGGCACCCGACCCATTGTCGACGCGCCTCGTCGATCCGGCATCCACGCCGACCGGCTCCTACACCACGTTCAGCTCGCGGATCGGCTCGTCGCGGGCGATTCGCCCGTAGCCGAGCGCGGACAGGTCGAGCGTCTCGTAGCGACCGGTGGTGATCCACTCGGCCAGCCCGCGCCCCACGGCTGGAGCCTGCTGGAGCCCGTGCCCGGAGAAGCCGTTCGCGAACAGCAGGTTCTCCACCTCCGGGTGGGGCCCGACGATCGCATTGTGGTCGACGGTGTTCACCTCGTAGTGCCCGGCCCAGGCGTCGAGCAGCCGAACGCGATCGAACGCCGGGATTCGGTGCGCCAGCGCCGGCCAGACGAGCGACTCGAACGGGGCGCGGTCGACGGCGAGGTCGAGCGTGTCGGGATCGGGATCGGTCCCGTGGGGTGAGAAGCCGGCGAGGTAGGTCGATCCTTCGGGGCGGACGTAGACCCCGGACGGGTCGATCGTGAGCGGCGCCGCACCGAGGCTCACCGGCGCCTCGAAGTGGTAGACGTTGCGCTTCCGTGGGCGAACCGGCAGCTCGATCCCGGCCATGGCGGCCACGTCGGCGGCGCGCGGACCCGCGGCGTTGACCACCCAGTCGGCGCCGATCCGCGTGCCATCGGACAGCTGCACGCCCGCGACGCGCGATCCCTCCAGCTCCAGGCCCACGACCTCACCGGTGCGTTGCCCCACCCCGAGCGCTCGTGCCCGTCGCCGAAAGCCCTGGAGGAGGGCATGGGCGTCGAACCAGCCCTCGTCGGCGGTGCCCAGCGACGCGCCGGCCAGGTCATCGACGTTGATCCACCGGAAGCGGGCTCGCAGCTCGGCGGGGGACAGGAGGATGACGGGCACGTCGTGCGCTCGCTGCACCGCGTGGTTGCTCTCGAGCGTTGCACGCCCGGCCTCGGTGGCCAGAAAGAGGTAGCCGTTCTCCACGAAGCCGACGTCGGGCGCCTGGCCGTCGACCGCGAGCCACGCCTCGGGGTGGCGCACGACCTCGAGGCCGAAGCGGCTGATCTCGATGTTGAGCGGCGTGCTGAACTGGAGCCGGATGCTCGCGGCCGACAGCGTCGTGGACGACGTCCGGAAGGTCGGGTCGCGCTCGACGACCACGATGCGCCCGTCGAAGTCGGCGCGCGACGCCAGGAAGGTCGCCACCGACGACCCGACGATCGCCCCGCCGATGACGACCACGTCCGCGTGCTCCTGGTGACTCACGCGGCGGATGCTAGCGGCATAGGATGCCGGCATGCCCGAGCCGACCGTCCGCTTCGCCGATGCACCGCCGGCGACCGCCGACCTGGCGATCATCGGTGGAGGCATCATCGGCTGCGCCACCGCCTTCTTCGCGGCACGCGCCGGCATGCGGACGGTGGTCCTCGAACGCCGCGCGGCGCTCGGGACGCTCACCACCCCGGCCTCGACCGGGGCGTTCCGCCTCCAGTTCGACAACCCGGAGGAGATCGCCGCCGTCCGCGAGGGCGTCGAGCTGTTCGATGCGTTCGCGGAGCGGACCGGCCTCGACGGCTGGGACCTCGGCCTGCGCCACGGCGGCTACCTGTTCTGCTCGCTGACCGATGCGACCCTCGAGCGCTCTCGCCGACTCGTGGCGCGCCAGCGGGCGTGGGGGCTCACCGACGTCGAGCTCCTCGGCGGCGACGAGGTGCGCGCCCGCTGGCCGTGGATCTCCCCCGACGTGCGAGGAGCCCGGTACCGCGCCCACGACGGGTGGCTCGACGTGAAGCGCCTGACCGCGGGCTACGCGACGGCCGCGTCGAATCCGGACCGCATCCCCGACGCGGCGGCCGGCGGTGGCGCGACGTTCGTCACCCGCGCCGGCGTGACCGGCGTCCACCTCGACGGTGGGCGGGTGCGCGGCGTGTCGACGACCCGGGGGGACGTTGCCGCCCCCTGCGTCCTCGTGGCCGCCGGGCCGTTCACCGCGCACGTCGCCGCGCTGGCCGGCGTGGAGTTGCAGCTGCGGCCCACCCGCCGCCAGAAGCTCGTGATTCCCGAGCTGCCATCCGTGCCTCCCGACGCCCCGATGACGATCGACGAGGAGACCGCCGCTCACTGGCGGCCCGCGATGCGCGGCTGCCTTGCGCTCCACACGGATGCGGATGCGCCGCCATCGGAGCCGCACGACCCGGTGCCGATCGATCACGAGTGGGCTTTCGGCCTGCTGGACCCACGTTCGGATCACGCGCTGGCGCGGATCGCTCCGTTCTGGCGTGACGTGTGGGCCGGTGGCGCCCCATCGGCCTACTGGTATCTCCAGGCCGGCCAGTACGAGTACACGCCGGACCGGCGCCCCTACCTGGGGCCGATGGGTCCCCAGGGGCTGTTCGTGAACGGGGGGTACTCCGGGCACGGGATCATGGCCGGTGCCGGCGGCAGCCGACTCGTCGTCGACCTCATCACGGGCGTCGCTTCAGCCGATGCGAACGCCTTCCGACCGGATCGGACGTTCGACGACCGCGAGCACGACATCCTGTAGGCGTCGCCTCAGGGGCGGGGCTCCGGGTCGGCCTGGCCCTCCCGCTGGCCATGGGCGGCGTCCGGGCTCTCGCCATACGCGTCCGATGCGTCGTCGGGATCGGCCGGCCGGGTCATCGGGCCGTCGGGACGGGGGTCGCGCACCGCCGGGTCCTGGTCGCCCGCCTGCGTCGGCGTCTGCTTCGGGCCCTCGGTCTCGCCCTGGGTCGTTCCGGTGTAGCTCTGCTCCGTCACGCGGTCACCTCCTGCCGACCTGAGAAGGCAGGTGGCGTGCCAGCCGGAGGAAGGACCATCGGGCGATTGAGCTCCCGTCCCGATACCGCAGGATGGAGCCGTGCTCACGCCGTCGTGGCCGAACCCGACGACCTCGCACCGCCCGACGCTGCCACCGGCGGTGCGCCGCCGCGTGCGCCGGGCCGAGCGGCGCGCCCTGCGACGGGCGGTCCTCGTCGGCGCCACGGTGATGGCCGGTCTCATTCTCGCGGACCTCGCGACGAACCTCGTCGTCGGGACGCCCGGAGCACGGACGCTGGCGCCGTGGGAGCTCGCCGCGGCCGCGCTGACGGCGCTCGTCGGCCTGCTCGCCCGGCGGTCGGCGCGCTCCGAGCCGCTGGCCATGTCGATCCTCCTCATCACCTTCGGCACCGCGCTCCTCGGGCTGGCGCTCATGCCGAGCGGTCGGGTGCTCGGCGTGGCCCAGCTGGCGATCATCCTCGTCGGTGCCGGCCTCTTCCTGCCGTGGTCGCAGCGCTGGCACGCGGCCGGCGTCGGTGGCGCGGTCGCGATGGCCGTGGTGTTCGCGATCGGTCCGCTGGCGAACGGCCTGCCGGGCGGGGACCCCATGAACGTGGTGGTCGCGGTGCTCATGGCCGCCGCTACGAGCACCGTCGGGCACGGCCTGTGGCAGGCGCGGTTGCGATCGATGCTCGAACAGCAGTTCGCGCTGCGCCATCTCAGCCGGTATGCCCAGCGCCAGGAGGCGCATGTCACGGAGCTGAATCGCGAGCTCAACCGGGTCGCCCGCCGCGACTCCCTGACCGGCGTCGGGAACCGGCTGGCGCTCGACGAGGCGATCGCACGGATGCTCGACCAGGGCGACCGCCTGCGGCCGGTGCGCTTCGCGCTCATCCTCTTCGACATCGATCACTTCAAGGCCTACAACGACGAGCACGGGCACCTCGCCGGCGACGCGGCGCTCGGACGGCTCGGCGAGGTCCTGCGTCGCGCGACCCGCGGCGACGACCTGGCGTTCCGGTACGGCGGCGAGGAGTTCCTCCTCCTTCTTCCGGAGGTCGACCTCACCGGCGCGCTGGCGGTCGGCGAGCGAGTCCGCCTGGCCGCCGCCGACGACGGCACCTCCGGACTGCCGCCGTTCACCGTCTCGGGCGGCGTCGCGCTCTGCGACCCGGCGGACGGGCGCGACCCGGAGCCGCTCCTCCGTCGGGCCGATGCCGCCCTCTACCTTGCGAAGCGCGCGGGGCGGAACCGCATCGCTGCGGACGAGCTGTCGGTTGCGATGCAGCGCCAGGAGATGGCCTCCGCCGGCTGACTCGTGGCAGCATGGGCCAGCGATGAAGTTCGGCCTCCAGATCAACCAGTTCACGTGGCCCGGCGGCGCCGCGCAGATCGGCCCGACCCTCGCCCGCATCGGCCGCACCGCCGACGACTCCGGGTTCGACTCCGTCTGGGTCATGGACCACTTCTTCCAGATCCGCGGCCTCGGTCCGCCCGAGGCGCCGATGCTCGAGGGGCAGACGGCGCTGGGGTTCCTGGCAGCGCACACCCAGCGCGCGCGCCTCGGCCTCATGGTCGGGGGCGTCCACCACCGCCCGCCCGGCCTGTGGATCAAGATGACCACGACGCTCGACGTGCTCTCGGGCGGTCGCGCCTGGTTCGGGATCGGCGCCGCGTGGAACGTTTTCGAGTCGAAGGGCCTTGGGTTCGCCTTCCCGCCGCTCGGCGAGCGGTTCGAGTGGCTCGAGGACACGCTCGAGATGGCGCACGCGATGTGGTCGGAGGGGAGCGGCACCCATGGTCGCTTCGACGGCCGGCACGTGACCGCCACGCACCTCATCAACTCCCCGCAGTCGCTCAGCCGGCCGCGCATCCCCATCCTCGTCGGCGGGGGCGGGGAGCGAAAGACGCTCCGGCTGGTGGCACAGTACGCCGATGCCTGCAACCTGTTCGGCCGCGACCTCGCTACCTTCCGTCACAAGCTCGAGGTCCTGCATGCGCATCTGGACGAGCGAGGGCGTCCGCGCGAGGAGGTCGAGATCACGGCGCTGGCGCCGACGGTCGACTGGGAGTCGCAGTCCGCGGACGAAATCGTGGAGTCGTACGGCCGCCTGGCAGAGGCCGGCGCGCAGCACCTCATCTTCGCCGTTCGCGGTGTGGCGGATACGACACGTCTCGAGCGCGTGGCCACCGACGTCCTCCAGCAGCTCCGGGGGTGATGCGGGAGCGGGCGCCGTCCCCGTCGTTCCTCGTTGTGCGGGGTGGTGCCTGATCGCCGGTGGCGCCGCGATCGGCTGGGTCCTGGCTGGCATTCTCGCCGTGCGGCCGGCTCGGTCGGGCGCGTTGTGGGCGCTCAGCCCGAGGTCCCGAAGCGCGCGGTTCCCGACTGCGTCAACCAGTTCGCGCCGTGGACCTCGAGGCGTCCGGCGCGGACCATCGGATCCTCTCGCGCCAGCGCCAGAGCCTCGTCGAGCGGGACCCGATACACCGAGATGCCGCGCATGCGCTCGTCGGTCTGCTCCTGCAACGGCCCATTCGTGATGAGCACGCCGGCCCGCTTCAGCCCACGCAGATAGGTGAGGTGCTCGATCTGGAGCCGGTCGAGCACCTCCTCGCTGAACGCCGGCGCATCCGCCGGTCGGACGAGGAAGAGCATGGTGTGCTCATCGAACGATTCGGGGACGAGCGCGTCGCCGTGCGGATAGGCCAGCTCGTCCATGGTGCCGATTCTAGGCGTCGCCACGGCCTCCATCCGAGCGGCCGGTCACGAGGTCGGCGACGAGCTCCTCGATTGGCCGGACGCTCCGCTCGCCGGAGGCCCGGCCGGTGACCTCCGCGCCGCCGGCCGCCAGCGAGCGCGGGCTGATGGTGACCATGGTCGGCATGCCGAGCAGCTCCGCATCGGTCAGCTTGACGCCGGGAGACTCGTCGCGGTCGTCGTACAGCACCGTCACGCCGGCCGCCCCAAGCCGCTCGTACAGCGCGTCGGCGGCCTCACCGATCGCCGGGTCGCGCGTCGCGCCGATTGCCACCAGGTGCACGCGGTATGGCGCCACCGCCTCCGGCCAACAGATGCCCCGCTCGTCGTGGTGCGCCTCCACGACGCAGGCCATCGCCCGTCCGAGGCCGATCCCGTACGAGCCCATGACCGGGTGGCGGCGGCTGCCGTCCTCCGCGAGGTATGTGGCACCGAGCGCCTCCGTGAAGTCGGTGCCGAGCTTGAAGATGTTGCCGACCTCGATGCCCTGCGCCAGTCGCGTCGTGGAGCCGCATCGTGGGCATGGATCGCCCTCGCGCACGTTGGCGATGTCGGTGACCACGTCCGCGCGGAGGTCGCGCCCGACGTTGACGTTCCGGAGGTGGACTCCGGGCCGGTTCGCGCCCGCCACCAGGTTCGGCGATGCGGCGGCGAGGGCGTCCACCACGACCACCGTGTCGCGGGCGCCGATCGGCGAGCCGTAGCCGGGCTCCATGCCCGCGGCGCGGATCTCCTCGGCCTGGGCCGGCCGCATGCCTCCCGTCGCTCGGACGGCGTTTAACAGCTTCGTCTCGTTGACCTCGAAGTCACCCCGCACGACGGCCGTCACCAGCCGGCCGTCCCCGGCGACGAAGAACGCGGCCTTGGCCGTACGAGCCGTCGGGATGTGGAGATACGCGGCCAGGGCAGCGATCGTGTCGGTGCCGGGGGTGTCCACCTCCTCGACGGGAGCGGGCTCCTCGGCAGCGGGCGCCGGCACTGCGAGCGGGGCGATCTGCTGATTCGCCGCGTAGCCGCACGCGTCGCACAGCACGAGCGTGTCCTCGCCGTGCGGGTTCAGGACCATGAACTCATGGGCGCCGCTGCCTCCCATCATCCCCACGTCGCTCGATACGGCGATCGCCTCCAGCCCGAGCCGACGGAAGATGCGCTCGTAGGCCTCGTGGTGCAGCCGGTAGCTGCGGTCGAGACCCTCGGCATCGGCATCGAGGGAGTAGGAATCCTTCATGACGAACTCGCGGACCCGGATCAGGCCGCCGCGCGAGCGCGGCTCGTCGCGGAACTTCGTCTGGAAGTGGTACACGATGGCCGGCAGCTGCCGGTAGCTGCGCACGAGATCGCGCGTCAGGCTGGCGACGACCTCCTCGTGCGTCATCGCGAGGACCATGTCGCGCCCGGATCGGTCCCGGAAGCGCGCCATCTCCGGTCCGATCCTGTCGTACCGACCCGATTTCCGCCACAGGTCGGCCGGATGGACGACCGGCATCTCCATCTCCTGCCCGCCGATGGCGTCGATCTCCTCGCGGATGATCTGCTCGATCCGCTGCTGGACGCGGAAGCCGAGTGGCAGCAGCGAATAGATCCCCGCCCCGAGCTGGCGGACGTAGCCGGCCCGCACGAGCAGGCGATGGGAGGCCATCTCGGCCTCGGCGGGATCGTCGCGCAGGGTGGCGAAGAAGAGTCGCGAGAGACGCATCAGGCTGCGGCCCCCGCGGCCGGCGACGCCGTTCGCCTGACGAGGTGCTCGGAGTCGCGAAGCCAGCGAAGCGGGAGGAAGGCGAGGAACAGGAGGGCGGCGGAGGCGAGCAGCAGTCCGTCGATCCCCATCCACTCGGCGGCGCCGCCGCCGAGCAGCGAGCCGACCACCTGGCCGATGGCCAGGAAGACCGAGTACAGGCCCATGATCGCGCCGCGGTCGGCCGGATGCTCCTCGCTGATGTCGGCGAGCATGCCCAGCGCCGCCGGCGTCGCGCCGGCCAGGACGAAGAGGCCCGCCGCGGCGACCACCGCGAGGGGAGTCTGGAGCACGGCCAACGCTCCCTCCGCGTGGTTGAGCCCGAAGGCGGCCCCGACCATGAGGATCCCGCCGGCAATGCCGATGGCCATGATCGTCGTGCGCCGGTAGCGCTTGAATCGGTTTCCCCAGTAGAAGAGGCCGGCGAAGAAGACGAGCAGCGCCACCGCCAGGCCGATGCTCACCTGGAACGGCTCGAAGCCGCCCATCAGGTGCTGGCTCTCGAACCCGGGCCTCGGCTCGTTCACGAGCTGGAAGATCGACTGGCTGGTCCATGCGCCGATGAAGCCGTTGACCGCAATCCAGGTCGGCGCGAGCAACCAGACGGCGGGATTGGCGAGCACACGCCGATAGCGGGCGAGGTTGAAGCCGCGCGCGACGCCCGTGACGCCGCCGGCTCCCAGCTCCTCGGTCTCCCGGGTGAGCGCCTCCGCGGTCTCGTGCCCGGACTCCGTCACGCCGTAGCGGTAGATCAGGAAGCTGACGCCGTACAGCACCGCATTGAGGAAGAACGCGTTTCGATCGAGGAGCGCCCACAGGCCGCCGGCGGCGACGAGGCCGAGGCCCAGGCCGGCAAGCGTGGCCGCCTCGAACTGCGCCACCGTGCGGCCGCGGAGCCCCTCGTCGCGGGAGGTCGCGACGGCGATGAAGCCGAGGATCGACGGAATGCTGGCCGCGGCCGCGGCACCCTCGAGCCAGCGGGTCACGCCGAGGAGGAAAAGGTCGGTGGTGAGCGCGGTCATGATCACTGCCACGGCGCCGAAGATCGGCCCGTACTGCATGACCGACCGCGACCCGATGCGGTCGGACAGCATCCCGAACAGCGGCGAGAGAAGGAGCTCGGCGAGGTAGAAGGCGGCGGTGAGGATCCCGACCTCCACCGCCGACACCTGGCGCGCGCCGAAGCCCTCGAGGTCGGCGAGGTAGAAGACGAGGAGCGCGCCGGTCAGCCCCGTACTGAAGCGGAGCGTGAAGGTGCCGACCAGGACGGAGATGAGCGAGCGGCGCATCGGCCGCTCAGGATAGCCGTGCCGGCCGGCTTGGGCCGGGGGGTCAGGCGCCGGCGGCGTCCCCATTGCCGAGGCTCGGCAGGCCGAAGGCCTCTTCCAGCGCCTCCATCGGCCGGAAGCCGACCGCGGCGCGCGGGGCCTCGCCCGGTGCGAAGAGCGCGACGGTCGGGATGCTCATGATCCCGTAGCGCATCGCGGTCTGGGGGTTCGCGTCGACGTCGAGCTTGCGGACCTCGACGCTGCCCGCGTATTTCGCCGCGAGCTTCTCGATCTCCGGGGCCACCATGCGGCACGGGCCGCACCACTCGGCCCAGAAGTCCACGACGACCGGCTTGTCGCTGTGGAGGACGTCGGACTCGAAGGTGGCGTCGGTGACTTCGGGAACGTTGGACGACATGGATGCTCTCTCCTGGTGATTCCGCCGGGCTACCCGGCAACCTGTTGCAGCAATCGGTAGGCCTCGAGGACGCGATCGTCCGCGAGCCGATAGAACACGGTGCTCCCGTCACGCCGGCTCTTGACCAGGCCCGCGGAGCGCAGCACCGACAGGTGCTGGCTCATGTTCGGCACCTGGCAGCCGATGTCGCGCGAGAGGTCGCTTACGCTCCGCTCGCCATCGGCCAGCCGCTCGACGACGCACAGCCGCTTCGGATCGGCCAGCGCTCGCGCGATGGCCGCCGCTCGAGCGCGGTCGGCATCGGTCGTGGGGGTCATGTGCATTGGGCGGATGATCTCAGAACTTGCGCAACTACGCAAGTAGCCGGGCCCCTGTGCTCAGGCCTCCACGGCGCGGGAGGGCATCGCCTCGGCCGCCGGCCCGGGGAGCTCGGTCGCGCGGGCCGCCGCGAATCGCCCGAGCCCGGCGCCGACGAACAGGATGGCGAACGCCGGCCACCCGCCGAGCAGCATGACGATCGCGGACGTTCCCACGCCGCCCGCGTAGGCACCAACCGTGCGCACGACGAAGCGGCTCTGGAAGGCGAGCACGTCGGGTCCGGTGGCGAGCCGCATCAATCGCTCGTTCGCGGCCAGCTGGCCGGCTGTGTCGCCCGCGGCCAGGAGGACCGCCACGGCGATGACGAGCGCCGGGGCGAACGGGTTCGCCGGGTGGGCGGCGAGGGCGATGAACAGGGCGAGCCCGCGCAGCACGAACGAACGATGCAGGAGCCGCGATGATGAGCCTCCGCGCAGGTGCGAGCTCACGTACAGCGACGCCACGACCAGCGTGCCCGAGCTGACGGCGCTGACGGCGATGGCGAACCCCGCGCCGGTGCCGAGGACGGTCATGGCGTACACCGACAGGAACGGCGAAAGGCCGGCCGACAGCAACGCCAGCGTCATGACGTTTCCGTGCCGGCGGAGCCGGGCGAGATCCTCGCCGTGCCACGCCAGCGATCGGGGGACGCGGATCCGACCGGGCGCCGGCAGGCGTCGGAGCACGATCACCGGCACGAGCCCCGCCAACCCGGAGACGGCGAGGGGCGCCGCGTAGGCCCACAGGCCGACGCCGGCCACCAGGTCGTCGATGGTCAGCGCGATCGGCAGCAGGATCACCGACCCGATGCCGAGCGCGATCCCGCCGAGACGCGGCGCGATGAGCTTCCGTTCCTCCGCCGGCAGGATGATCTGGTACCACGACTGCTGCAGGCTGTAGGCGATGGCGCCGAGGGCCCCGAGGACGCCGCTCACGACGCCGATCAGCGCGATGGCGGCCCAGGCCGGGAGGGCGCCGATGGCGGCGAGCCCGACGAGCCCCGCCAGCAGCAGGCCGCGCGGCTCACCGATCGTTGCGAACAGGATCACCAGGCCTCGCAGGTTGCCGTCGGTCCGATCCAGCCACGACGGGAGCCAGCGCTGAGCCATCGTCCCCGCGGCTGGGAGCACGGCAAGCGCGGTCGCCAGGGCCGGGTGGGCACCGAGCGCAAGAAGGAGGGGAATGGTGATGGCCGGGCCGGTGAGGGCACCGATGAAGCCCTGCGCGATGGCGAGTAGCCGGAACGGCCGGTAGGGCCGAGCAGCGAAGCTCCGCCAATCGGCGGCCGCAGCCGAGAGGCGTGAAGACGGGATGGGGCGTGCGCGCACGAGGTCCAGAAGCCTTGTCCGGGAGCGCGCGTACTCTCGACAGCCCATCTGACGAGCGTCGGCGCAGGGCGTCCCAGCCGGGCATCCGACTCCGATAGGGTACGACACCGGTCCCGTTTCGTCAGGTGAGCGATTCGTCCTGGGCCGCGTCATTGCGACATGCGAGTTGTCACGAGCCACGCCCAGGATCGAGGCATGAACATTCTTCTCGACTGCGCGTGGTGCGGCGACGAGGTCGTCTTCTCGGTCGACGAGGCCGACGACGAGCTCGTCTGCAGCGCCTGCAACACCCGGATGGCCTTCGCCCCGGACCCGGCGACCACGTTCTCGCTGCTGTACGAGCCGGCGCGCGCCGCCTGACATCCGCCGGGTGCGCACGCCGCCGAGGTGTGAGACGCTCGGCGCATGGGATCGAGCCCGCGCGTCTCGCCGGCGCGCCGCATCGCCTCCACCGCAGTGGCCGCGACCCTGCTCGTGGGCGTCGGAGCAGTGGCCGCGTACTCGCTCGGCCAGGCGGATCTCCCGGTCCTCACCGGGCGGATCCCGGCGACCGCCTACGCCGCCTATCGGGCAGCGGCCGACGCGGCGGGCGAGGTGAACGAAGCCTGCGACGTGGATTGGACGATCCTGGCCGGCCTCGCGCAGGTGGAGTCGCGCCACGGGCGAATCGACTCCGCACACGAGCTGGCGCCGAACGGCGACGTGGTGCCGCCGATCCGGGGCCGTCCGCTCGACGGCACAGGCGGCACGCAGACGATCCGCGACACCGACAGCGGGGAGCTGGACGGCGATGCCACCTGGGACCGCGCCATGGGGCCGCTTCAGTTCATCCCCACCACGTGGTCCGAGCTTGGCCGCGACGGAAACGGGGACGGGGAGGCCGACCCCGACAACCTGTTCGACGCGTCACTGACCGCCGTGGCGCACCTCTGCCTGCGAGAGCCCGGTGACTACAGCCAGCGTCATGAGCTGCGTCGTGCGCTCGTGGCCTACAACGCCTCGGGGCGCTACGCGGAGGACGTCCTCGGCTGGATCGAGCGGTACCGGACGACGCCGCTCCACGAGGTCCTCGAGGGAGTCGACCAGGACGAGCCGGCCTGAGCTCAGCCCTCGCTGATCTCGATCGTCTCGATCCGGTCGCCGGGCTGCCGGTCACGCTGCGGGTCCCGTTCGCGGATCGAGCGCAGGACCTCCATGCCCTCGGTCACCTTGCCGAACACGCTGTGCCGATTGTCGAGGTGTGGCGTCGGGCCATGGGTGATGAAGAACTGGCTGCCGTTCGTGCCCGGCCCCGCATTCGCCATCGACAGCACCCCGGCCGCGTCGTGCCGCAGCGACGGGTGGAACTCGTCCTCGAACTGGTAGCCAGGTCCGCCGGTGCCGGTGCCGGTCGGATCGCCGCCCTGCGCCATGAAGCCGTTGATCACGCGGTGGAAGGTCGTGCCGTCGTAGAAGCCTGCACGTGCGAGGGTGACGAAGTTCTCCACGGTGCGTGGCACGCGGTCTGCGTAGAGCTCGATGACGATGTCGCCCTTCTCGGTCTTGAGGCGGGCGGTATATGACTTCGAGGTGTCGAGCGCGCCGGAGGGCGGCGCGAGCTGATCAGCCATCGGATCTCCTTGGGGGGTGGGTGCGGACCGATGCTACCGGAAGCGTCCGGCGCTGGTAGCCTCGGGGCATGACACGCCTGCTCTTCACCGGCGGCCAGGTCCTGGATGGCTCCGGAGCCGATGCGGCCGCCTCCGATCTCGTGGTCGAGGACGGCCGGATCGTGGATGTCGGGCCCGGGCTGGACGGCGACGAATCGGTCGACCTGGCCGGCCGCACGCTGCTGCCGGGGCTGTTCGACTGCCACACCCACGTCGTCGTCAGCTCGATCGACACGATGCGCCTCCTGCAGACGCCGTTCAGCTACCGCTTCTTCCAGGCGGCGCAGAACCTGGAGGCGACACTGCGCATCGGCATCACGACGGTCCGCGACGCGGGCGGCGCGGACCTCGGCGTCAAGCAGGCGGTGGAGGATGGCCTGGTCCCGGGCCCGCGCATGCACATCAGCCTTAGCATGCTCAGCCAGACCGGGGGCCACGGCGATGGCTGGATGCCGTACGGGGGCACCGTGCGGGCCCTGCTGACCCACCATCCCGGCGTGCCGGAGACGATCGTGGACGGCGTCGACCAGATGCGGCACAAGGTCCGCGAGCTCGTTCGGATGGGCGCCGACGTCATCAAGGTCGCGACCTCGGGGGGCGTCCTCTCGCCGCGCGACAAGCCCACGCATGCGCACTTCCGGCTCGAGGAGCTCGAGGCCCTGGTCGAGGAGGCGACGGCGGCCGGCATCTTCGTCATGGCCCACGCCCAGGCCACCCCGGGCATCAAGAACGCCATCCGCGCGGGCATCCGCTCGATCGACCATGGCGTCTACCTGGATGACGAGGCGATCCAGATGATGCTCGACCGCGGGACGTGGCTGGTGCCGACGCTCGTCGCGCCACGCGGCGTGATCGATGCGGCCGAGGCGGGGGCGTCGATCCCGGAGGCCTCCGTCGCGAAGGCGCGCGAGGTGGTCGACACCCACACCGCCTCGTTCGCGAAGGCGGTGGGCGCCGGCGTGAAGGTCGCCATGGGCACGGACTCGGGCGTCACGCCGCACGGCGAGAACCTGCGTGAGCTGGCGCTCATGGTCGAGGGCGGCATGTCGCCGATGCAGGCCATCGTCGCCACCACCCGTTCCGCGGCGGAGCTCATGGGCCTGCAGTCTGAGCTCGGGACCCTGGAGCCGGGCAAGCGGGCCGACCTCGTCCTCGTCGAGGGCGATCCGCTCGAGGTGGCGACCCTCGCCGATCGGGTGACCGCGGTCTACCAGGATGGCGCCCGGGTCGTCTGATCAGTCGAGATCGCCGCGCGTTTCGGCCGCGGTGAGGGCCGACACTGCGCGCTGCCGGCCGAGATTCCACGCCTGCCAGGCCCGCAGGGCCGGACGGTCCGCAGCTCGTCGAGCCGGAAGCGAAGCTCCTCGCGGACGATGCTCGCGGCCGGGTCGTCCAATGCCGGGAGAACCCGCAACAGGTCCGGGATGCGGTCGTCGCCGAGCGAGAGGGCATAGGTGGTGTCGATGCCGGTCAACCCGTTCGGTGGCACGAGGCTCGGGTCCAGCACGCGGGCGACGTTCTGTTCGGTGATGAAGCGCGCCGGCCCGAGGACGTTGAGGCCGAGCCCGAGGACCAGGCCGGAGGCGAGGACCACATGGCCGATCCATCGCACCCGATCGGTCAAGAGCGCCACGACGAGGGCGGCGAGCACGACGCCGAGCAGCAGGATCGTGGCGAGCACGTACAACCGCAGCTCCGTCCAGCCATAGGCCTCCTGGTAGAGCCGGAGGCGAAGGCCGGCCGAGACCAGGACGACCCCGGTCAGGAGCGCCAGGACGATCGCGGCTGCGACGAGCAGCCGGCCGCGCCGGCGGACCAGGCGTTCCGCGGCCACGATCAGCCCGCCGGCCAGGATCGCCGCCGCGACGAGCTCGAAGAACCCGCGTCGCGCGTACTCGCTGTAGGTCATGCCGATCGCCCCCAGCGTGTCGAGCCCGCCGAACAGGTACGCGGCCTGGAAGGCGACGAAGGCGACGAACAGCGCGTCGACCATGACGAGCACGGTGATCGCCTCGGTCGCGCCGAATCGCCATGGTTCCACCTCGGTGGGGAGAGCGACTCGCGCGCGCACTGGCCGCGACGCGGCCAGAGCCAGGCCGCCCGCCGCCAGCCAGCCGAGCACCGCGGCCAGGATGGTTCGCGCGGGAAGCGAGCCGAGCTCGAGGTCGAACCGGGTGAGATGCGCGATCACGTCGGCGAAGACGGCATCGGCTGCGGAGAAGAGCGAGACGAACACAAGCACCACCGGAAGGGCGATCAGAACGCCACGGACGATCGGGAGCACGGGCCGCGCCCGATCCAGTGAGCCGCGGCGGCTCGGCAGCCGCTGCCCGACGGCTGCCAGCGTGGGCACCGCGCCGACGAGCACCCAGCCGGCCACCGCGGCGCCGAGCCCCAGCAGACCGCCGAACGACCGGCGGAGCACCGGCCTCCGCCCGTAGCTGGCAAGCGCTCCGCCGGCCAGGCCAAGGGCGGCCAGGACGTCGAGCCCCACGATCGTCGTGTCGGCGCGGATGGCGGCGAACGCGGCGAAGGCGACCGCCCCCGGGCCGAGCCACACATCGCGGCGCTCGACGCGGGTCATCGGCCGCTTCAGGCGCCACCCTGCCGCGACGAGCAGCGCGATCGCGAGCGGGAAGTTCAGCCCGATCGCGACGTCGAAGAAGAGGACCTGGCCCAGGACCCCGAGGGCGCCGGCGACGAGCAGGACCAGGGAAGCGCGGCCGATGACGGATCCCCTCACGGATGCTCGACGTCGATCACCAGCCGCGGCGGTCCGTCGAGGAGGATGACCCGCACGCAGGCCGCGGCCGACAGGCCGAGGTACCAGGTGCTCTGCCGCTCGAAGTCGCCACCCTGGACGAGATCGACGAGCGCCGGCAGCGCCGGGTCGAAGTCGGTGGGACCGTCGTAGCTGCTGGTGCCCTCATCGGTCTGCCGCGTCCCGCCGCGCATGGTGAGTCGCAGGAAGTTCTCGCCCTCGACGGTGATGGGCAGACCGGAGCCGTCGGCGGTAAAGGGCGGTGTGGCGCGGTCCAGCGTGAGCTCGGGCGTTCCCTGCTGGAACTCGAAGACCACGCGGTCGTAGTCCGCGTGCGCGGCATACCGCACGTCGACGATGTTCGCGATCGCCACCGTCGGGTCCTCGACCACGGGGAGGTCGCAACTGAACGGAACGAGCTCGTCCGACGGGATCGGCTCGAGGCTGCTTGCCGCGATCGAGGGAACGGCCGAAGCCGGCGCGCTCGTACCGGCCGACGCGGCGCTCGATGCCGGCGGCTGGCTCTCGCCCGCGGACGGATCGGCGCTCGTGCAGGCGGCCAGTGCCAGGACGGCGATGAGGATCAGTGAGCTTCGTCGCATGCTGGTGCTCCGAATGCGAAGGGTGGCGGGCCGGGGCCCAGCCAACAGGACGCCCGGTCCACCGCTCGCGTTACGCGTGCCCGCGCCCTCGACGCTGACCTAGACTGGCCGGGCATGACGATCGAGCCCACCGGCTATTCGCCGGGCCTCAAGGGAGTCGTGGCCGGTGAGACCGAGCTCGCCCGCGTCGACGGGGAGCGTGGCCGGCTCGTGTACCGCGGGTACCCGATCGGCGAGCTCGTCGAGCGCGGGTCGTACGGGCAGGTCGCCGAGCTGTTGTGGACGGGCAGCTGGCAGGCTGACGCGCGGCTGGGCTGCGCTCCGCTTCCGGGCACGGTGGTCGAGGTCCTCCGTCACCTGCCGCCGAGGACGAACGCGATGGATGCCCTGCGCACCGGCATCTCGGCCTGGGGCGCCGACGCCGGCACGACCTGGCCGCCGACCGTCGAGCAGGCCCGGGCGGTCACCGCCGTCGCTCCCTCGGTGCTGGCCGCATTCGCCCGGCTGAGGGAGGGGGACGAGCCGATCGACCCCGATCCCGCCCTCGACCTGGCGGCGGGCTTCCTGTACCAGCTCCGCGGCGTCGCCCCCGATCCGGCGGCGGCCCGTGCCCTCGACGCGTACTTTATCGTCGGCGCCGAGCACGGCTTCAATGCATCGACCTTCGCCGCGCGGGTGATCATCAGCACGCACTCGGACATCGCTTCCGCCGTCGTCGGCGCGATCGGGGCGCTGAAGGGAGCGTGGCACGGTGGCGCGCCCTCGGAGGTCGTTGACCAGCTGCACGAGATGGGCAGCGTCGACCAGGCCGAGGCCTGGATCCGAGCCACGCTCGCCCGCGGAGAGCGGCTCATGGGCTTCGGCCACCGGGTCTACCGCGCCTACGACCCGCGGGCGGCGGCCCTCAGGTCGGTGGCCGAAGGGCTTTCCTCGGTCGCCGATTGGCTGGCCAAGGCCGTCGCGATCGAGGACATCGCGCTCCGCGTCCTGGCGGAATGGAGGCCGGACTACCCGATCAAGACGAACGTCGAATACTACGCCGCGGCGGTGCTGCAGGGCGTCGGGCTCCCGCCGAACCTGTTCCCTGCGACCTTCGCGCTGGCGCGCCACGCAGGCTGGACCGCGCACTGCCTCGAGCAGGCGACGGCGAACGTCCTCATCCGGCCCGATGTCCGCTACGTCGGCCCCGAAGATCGGCCCGTCGCCGGCTAGGCCAGCCGCTCCTCGATCAGTCGCCGCTCTGCGGGATTCGACGTCAGCTCCAGGGCCCGCCGGTTCGCCTCCCTTGCCGCCTCCATGTCGCCGGCTCGCCGCAGCAGCTCACCGCGGGCGGCGTGGAACAGGTGATAGCCGTCCAGCCGTTCGGCGAGCGGCGCCAGGGCGTCCAGCGCCGCGATCGGGCCGTCGCGCTCGGCCAGCGCCAGCGCGCGGTTCATCTGCACGACCGGCGTCGGATGGATGCGCACCAGGGCGTCGTAGCCCGCCACCACCGCGCGCCAGGGCGTCGTCGCCCAGGAGGGGGCCAGCGCGTGGATGGCGACGATCGCGGCCTGCAGCTGGTAAGGCCCGGGGCGACCCATGCGCTCGGCGCGGGCCAGGAGCTCGACGGCGTCGAGGATGGCTGGGCGGTCCCACCGGGATCGGTCCTGGTCGGGGAGGAGCACGAGCGAGCCTTGCGGTCCGAAGCGGGCATCGGCCCGGGCGAGGTGGAGTCGCATGAGCGCCAGCAGGCCGAGCACCTCGGGCTCGTCGGGCATGAGTTTCGCCACCAGCGACGTCAGCCACTCCGCGTCGCGCGCGAGGTCCCGCCGCTCGGCCGACTCACCGCTGGAGGCGAGGTAGCCCTCGTTGAACACGAGGTAGAGAACGCTCAGGACCTCGCCGAGACGCGCGGGCAGCTCTGCGGCATCGGGCACGCGGTACGGGATGCGCGCGTCGCGGATCTTCCGCTTCGCCCGGACCAGCCGCTGAGCGATCGTCGCTTCCGGCACGATGAATGCCCGGGCCACTGCGGCCGTCTCGAGGCCGGCCACCGTGCGCAGCGTGAGAGCCACCTGCGCCTCGCGGTTCAGGGCGGGGTGGCAGCAGGTGAAGAGCAGCCGAAGGCGGTCGTCGGCGCCCATCGGCCCATCGGTGGCTGCCGGTCGATCCATCTCTCGAGCCTCCGCGGTCAGCAATGCCATCCGCTCGCGATAGCGCGCCCGGCGGCGGAGCCGATCCACGGCCCGGCGTCGCGCCGTGGTCATCAGCCATGCGCCCGGGTTGTGCGGGATGCCGTCGCTGGCCCAGTGCTCGAGCGCGATGACGGCGGCGTCCTGGACGAGCTCCTCGGCAACGTCCCAGTCGTCGAGGATGCGCACCAGCGCGCCGACCAGTCGGCTGCGCTCCTCGCGCAGCACATCGGCCAGGCGTGCGTCGACGTCGGCTCGGTCAGCCACGCTCGACGATCGGCCGGACCTCCAGGACGTCGCCAGGCACCGGCCAGCTGGCGGCCACCTTCAATGCCGCATCGAGATCGGCGACGTCGAGAACGCCGAATCCACCGATGAGCTCCTTGCCCTCGATGAAGGGTCCGTCCGTGACCGTCGTCGAGCCGTCGAGCGCGATGCGGACCGTCGTCGCGGTGGGCGAGGGCTCGAGCTCGTGGCCGTCGATGATCCTGCCCGCCGCGGACTCCTCGCCCCACCAGCGGCCGATGCGCTCGTAGAGCGCGGCATTCTCCTCGGCCGAGCGGCTGGCCCACAGGTCCTCGTTGCCGGCGATCAGCATCATGTACTTCATTGGTGGCTCCCTCGCGTGCGTGATGGTTGCACCCGGACGACGATCGGATGGCGCACCGATCGACACCGGTACGGATTGTGCATCTCTCGCAAGCCATGGACGAACGAACAGTGGGCGTCGACGGGCCGAACGTGATCGAAGGGGCCGATTCGGCCGCCATCGGGACCGGTCCGACACCCCAGAGCGCTCCGCCGGGGGCCCGGGTCGACGACGCGGAGCACCACGTCCCGGGCCCGACGTTCGACGGGCCGGGCCGGGCGTCGAAGCCGTGGTCGACCTCGCTGGCCGCCGAGAGCTCGCAGGCGGGCGTGGCGAACGACCCCGCCGACGCGCAGGACCCGCAGTACCCCTCCGGAGACGACGAGGCGATCTGACCGTCAGAATGCCGCGATGACCTCCGCTTCCGGAGCGCGGCCCTCGACGGCCGCCGTCGCCATCGCGCTTCTCACCGTGTACGTGGTGTGGGGATCCACGTATTTCGCGATCGCGATCATGATCGAGTCGCTCCCGCCGCTGCTGGCGGCCGGGTTCCGGTACGCGACGGCCGGGGCGATCATGCTGACCGCGCTGGCCGCCCACGCTCGCTGGCGCAGGGGCCGGGAGCCGGCCGAGCGGCCGAGTTGGGGGCAGTGGAGGTCGGCGTTCATCATCGGCACCCTGCTGCTGCTCGGCGGCAACGGCGGCGTGGTACTCGCCGAGCTGCGGATCCCGTCCGGCCTTGCGGCCGTGCTCGTGGGCACCGTACCGATCTGGCTGGCCCTGTTCGATGCGATCCTCACGCGCCGTCCGCCATCACTCCTGGTGGTCGGCGGGCTCGTCGCCGGGATCGTCGGGGTCGGCGTGCTCCTGGTCCCCGTCGAAGGGCTCGACGGCATCGACCCGCTGGGGGTAGCGCTCGTCGTGGGCGGCACGATGTGCTGGGCGGCCGGGTCGCTCTACGCGCGCCGAGCTCCCCTCCCACGCTCCGGGCTCCTCGCCACCGGGATGGAGATGGTTGGCGGCGGGATCGCCCTGGCCATTGGCGGCCTGCTGCTCGGAGAGCTCGGCCGGGTGGATGTCGCCTCCTTCTCGACCCGATCGCTCCTCGCCGTCGCCTACCTGATCGTCTTCGGCTCGATTGTCGCCTTCACCGCCTACACCTGGCTGTTGGCCAACGTCTCGGTGTCCGTGGTCGGGACGTACGCCTACGTGAACCCGATCGTCGCCGTCGCCCTGGGAGCGGTCTTCCTCTCGGAGCCGATCACGCTCCGCACGGTGATCGCGACGGTGATCATCATCGGCGCGGTGGTGGCGATGGTGAGCGGACGACCGCGCATCGTGGAGGAGTCCGGCCCGGACCCGGAGGTGGGCTGCCTCGATCGAGCGGGCGATGGCACCGATCCTGCGGCCACCCGTGCCGTATGAAGAAGTACCACACGATCGACGCCCGCGAGCTCCGCGAGCGTCTGGCATCCACGGGCGTCGACCGGCCGGTCCTGGTGAACGCGCTGGCGCGTGAGGCGTTCGAGGAGGCGCGAATCCCGGGATCGATCTCGATTCCCGCCGGTGACGCGCTCCGCATCGCTCCGGACGTGCTCGCCAGGGACCAGCCGGTGATCGTCTACTGCTCCTCGCGCAGCTGCACGGCCAGCCCGACCCTGGCGCAGAAGCTCGTCGACATCGGGTTCACGGATGTGACCGACTTCGCGGGCGGCGTCGAGGAATGGGAGCGCGCCGGCTTCCCGATGCAGGGCACCCGCGTCCTCGTCCCCGCCTGATCCAGCGATGGACGAGGCGACGCCCGGCGTTCGGTGTGATGCGACCGATGACGGCTGGCGCTGTCTTGTTCGGCTCGGCTCGGAGCGCGGTGCGGCGGAGCACGAGGTGACGCTCGACCGAGCCACGCTCGACGACCTCGCACCCGGCGCCACGCCGGAGGCGCTCGTCGACGCGTCGTTCCGATTCCTGCTCGAACGGGAGCCTCCCGACGCGATCCTCCGCAGCTTCGAGCTCCCGCTCATCGCTCGCTACTTCGCCGATTTCCCCGCCGAGATCAGGCGTCGGGTGGCGGGCTGACCTCTTTGGTCTCCACCGGCTCGACCGCCACGGTGGCTCGTCGCCGCGCTCGGGGCAGGAAGGAGCGAGGCGCCGCCGGCAGGTTCTCGAGGAAGCAGACGACGTTGAAGCGCTTCGCGTCGTCGAGGTGCGCCACGCTCGGAACGAGGAGGCCGTGGAGGTCGAGCGAGTCTCGGAAGAAGGTGGCGACGGCGCGCGCGATCCTCGGGTCGAGCCAGCACTCGGGCGCGTCGTCGCGGCCGATGAGGGTGAGCACGCCTCGCTCACGCAGGTCGATCGTGCGCTCGAGGCGGACGCCAAGCTCGTAGACGGCGCGTCGCGCGGCGGCCGCCTGACCTCCGCGATCGACGGCCAGGTGGCGCGCGAACTCGGCGATCGCCACCGCCGAGTCGGACGCGAGATAGAGCGTCGGCTGTCCCTGCCAGTGCCAGCGGCCACTGCTGCGGCGGCCGGCGAAGCGCAGGTCGCGGATGTCGTAGCCCGCGTCGGCGGGGATGTGGCGGAACGCGGTGCCGGCCCACGGCCGGATGCGGTCGGCGAGGGACGCCACCTAGTAGCCCGCGCCCTCGTAGTCGGACGCCAGCGAGGCGAGGACCCGATCCGCCTCGCCGCGCTCGATGAGCTGAAGCGCGGTCAGCCCGCCCCACTCGGCCAGGGGAGCGTCGAGGAAGTCCGCAAGACCCTCCCGTGAGTACACCGCCGTGCCCAGGTCCGCGATCTCGTGGAGCTGTGCCATTCGCGCTCGGACCTCGTCGCGCGCGGGGCGCACCGGCTTCGCCTCCCAGCGCTCGACCGTCTTGGCGCTCACGCCGATGAGGCGGGCCAGGCGCTCCCGCGACAGGCGGAACAGTTCGCGCAGGTCGCGCGGCTGGACGGGGGCGACACGGACGTTCATGCGATAGGGTGTCCAGACATGTGTCCAGACATTGTGCGAATCGGGAAGCGGACGGTCAAGGGCTGCCGACGATCGGCAGGGCGGAAGCTTCGTAGATCCGGTTGAGGACCCACATCCCGTCGGTGGCCGGGTCGGTGAGGTTCGTCTGGGCCTGCTCCAGCATGATGTACGGGTGCATCCGCGCCTGGGCGAGGCGGGTGCCGACGAACGCGAGCTCGAGCAGGACGCCCTCCTGCGTCTGCTGGCTCCACTCCTGGCCGAACAGGAAGTTGCCATGGCTCGCCATCGTCACGCGGTGGTCGCCGTCGTCGGTCGGGGTGATCTCGATCGGCCCCGACCAGTGCGTACCGTGCCCGAGGACGTGGTCGCAACCGGCGTCGAAGAAGACCTGCTGCTGTCGGCGCATGTCGCCCAGGAACTGCGCGTGGTACTCGCCCCCGCCCCACCATTGCGGGACGCAGACGACCAGGTCGGCGTCGGCGGCCCGGGCGCGCCCGACCGCCTCGGCCACGTTCTCGTCGCGCAGCCACAGCACACCGGGCTGGCCCGGCCCCGCCTCGAGCGACCCGGGGATCTCGTTGAAGGCGACGAACGCGAAGGTCAGCCCGTTCACGTCGACGTAGGCAGGCTCGAGTGCTGCGTCGAGGTCGACGCCGGCGCCGGCCGTGGGGATGCCCGCCGCCGCGAACTTGTCGAGGGTCTGGAGGAAGCCCGGCGTGCCGCGGTCGAACAGATGATTGGCGGCGAGCGTCGCCACGTCGACGCCGTACGTATCGCGCAGCTGCGGGAGGACGGCCGGGTCGATCGAGAAGATGACGCCCTCGTTCACCGTCCAATCGTCGACGACGGGGCACTCGAAGTCGTCGAGCGTCACGTCCGCGCCGCTGACCAGTTCCGCCACCGCCCCCTCGTTGCCGGTCGGCACCGCATCCACGATGTTGAAGCCGTTCCCCACGAAGCCCTCTGGTACCGGGTTGGGGTAGACGGCCGTGTACTCCGCCGTTCCGCCGCCGAAGACCCACTCCCAGCCGCGGCCGAGCGTGACCGCCGCATGCGCCACGCCCCGATCAGGGCACGAGTCGCCCAGGCTCATCAGGGTTCGGACCTCCTCGACATGCAACGCCCAGCCCGCGCGGTCCTCGGCCAGCTGCACGCGCACCGAATACGGGTACGCCGCGGCACGTGCCTCCGCATTGCCGAAGAGGTCGGCCCCGTCGACGGGGAGCACCTTGACCGTCGGCACCACCAGGCCGGCGGGCAGGAAGGCGAGGTCGGTTGGGTTGGCGAGGAGGTGGTCGACCACCGCATCGGCGTCCCGGCAGCGGGGCACCGGGTTCACCGCCGTGAGGAACTCGCACAGCTGGATGAACGCATCGGCGTCGATGGCGGCCTCGACCTCCGCCTCCGTGATGGCGGCCTTCGGGTTGGTGTAGCCGGTGACGACGGCCAGCGGCACCTCCACCTCGGGCACCGGGCTGGGGCTCGGGCTCGGGCTCGGGGTTGGTTCAACCGTGGGGGTCGGGCCGGGGCTTACGCTCGTGGCCGAGGGTGAGGGCGTGGAGGTGGTGCACGCCGTGGCCGTAACCACCGCCATGAGCACCAGGGCCGTCCGCGCTGGGCAGTGAAGCGGGCGGGCAATCTCGAACGGCAGCATCGGCGGCACAGTATAGGAGCGGGTCCATGTTCGGCCGGCTTGGGCGCAGGTACCGGTTGGCGCGGTAACTGCAGCCGTATTCGATCACGGGGACTCCTGAGGCTGCCCGAGCGCTGAATCCCTGCTGACGCGAGGAGGAGCCATTCACATGTACCGTCGACTTGTCCCGACCATCGTCGTTCTCACGCTGCTCATGCTCCTTGGAGCACTCACCGTTGCGCCGGTCGCCGCGCAGTCGGACCGCGCGACCGTTGTCTATCGCCTTGCCCTCAGTGGCGCCGAGGAGGTATGTGACCCGGCGAACCTGTGCGGCGGGGAGGGAACCGGCGAGGCGATCCTGATCGTCAATCCCAGCGCCGACCGAGTGTGCGTGCTCGCGCGATGGCGTGACGTGGAGGGCACCGTGTTCGCTGCGCACATCCACGTGGCCGCCGCGGGGGTGGCAGGCCCGGTCGTCGTGCCGTTGTTCGTGGGTACGACGCTCACGGGCGACGACAAGGCGCGCTCGTGCGTGGACGGTCTCGGCCTGGCGGATGACATCAATGCCAACCCGGCCGGGTACTACCTGAACATTCACAGCACGACCTTCCCTGCTGGCGCACTCCGCGCTCAGCTGGGCTGACCTTCTTCACACGGGCGACACGGAGCCGCGGCCCAGGTCGCGGCTCCACCCCTGCGCGGATGGGTCAGCGGAATGAGGTCTATCATCCACGTCCCATGACCGCCGAACAGTCTGCGACCGCCGAACAGTCTGCCCATCGATCCGCCCTCGGCTTCGGGACCGGCACCTCCGACGATCACCGGGACGGCATCCGCTGGGTGGACTACCAGAACATCAGCTGGAATCCGGTGTTCTGCAAGCGCTGCGACATCTGCGTTGAGATCTGCCCGAAGGACACGCTGGTGCTGCGCAACGACGCGATCATCGAGGAGGACAACTGCATCCTGTGCGGTCTGTGCGAGCGCTACTGCCCGGACCTGGCGATCGAGATGATTCCGTCCGCGGTGGCCGCGCATTCGGCCAAGGCCGATGGCTGACGCCGACAGGCCGGTCCGAACGTTGATGGTGCCCTACCGGCGGACCCTCGCCCCGGCATCCAGATCGGACCGATGAGCCGCCGGTTGATCGGTTACCCCACGGGATGGACGCTCGCCGTGCTCCACGATCCAGGCACTCCGGCCACTGTCATCAGCGAGCTGGTGGCCGACGGCGTGCCCCGCGACGATGTGATCGAACTGAGCGGGGAGGGTTCGCGCGCGGGCCTGGATCGGCTCGGGAGCTCGGCTGGGCTCGCCGCCAGGATCCGCCGCGGCCTGCAGTTCATGACGATGGACCAGATGCCCGATCTTCACGTCTACGAGCTGGCCATCGAGCAGGGCCATGCCGTCATTGGCCTGCGAATCGGCGACAGCGAGCAGCGGCGGCGCGCCGTTGATGTGCTGCGCCGACACGGCGCGCACTTCATCAACCGCTTCGGCGCCTGGGCCACCGAGGAGATCGCTCCCTGGCGCGGACCGACCCTCGACCTGCCACAGTACATGCGGCGCTGACCGATGGGTATCATCGCCGTCCCATGACCCGCAATCTGACCCAGGGAAACGAGGCGGTCTTCCGGGGGGCGTTGGCAGCCGGGGCGGGCTACTACGCCGGATACCCGATCAGCCCGTCGACCGAGATCCTGAACATCGCCTCCGGACACGCGGCGGATCATCCGGAGTTTCGCTTCCTCCAGGCCGAGGACGAGATCGCATCGGCCAACGCGGTGATCGGCGCCTCGCTGGCGGGCGCGAAGGCCTTCACGGCCACGAGCGGCCCTGGCTTCAGCCTCATGCAGGAGGCGGTCGGCTACGCCCAGAAGGTCGGTGTCCCATCGGTCTTCGTGAACGTCATGCGGGTCGGGCCGGCGACGGGCATGCCGACGATGCCCGGCCAGGGCGACATCATGCAGGTGAAGTGGGGCTCGACCGGTGACTACACGCCGATCGCCTTCTACCCGAACGGCGTGGAGGAGGCCTTCCGGATCACCGTCGAGGCCTTCAACGCGGCCGAGGAGTCGCGCTCGCCGGTCGTCGTGCTGTCGGACACGTTCGTCGCCCACCTCAACGAGGTCGTCGACCTCGACGCCGTGCGGGGCGAGGTGAGCGTGGTGGAACGCGCGATCGCGCCGCTCGGTGAATTCACCGAGACGCCGCGCTTCTTCGCCGGCGTCCTCATGTATGAGCACGGGCCGAACGCGGGCGAGCCGGCGACGGCGGATGCCGACGAGTACCTGCGCCAGTTCTACGAGGCCAAGCATCGGCATCTCGAGGTGGCGAAGCGCCACGCGCGATACGAGCATGGCTGGAACGTCGACGCCGAGGTGCTGGTTGTCTGCTACGGCATCGTGTCGCGGGTGGCGGCGCCGATCCGCGACGAGTTCGCGCTCTTCCGGCCGATCCGGATCCACCCGGTCCTCGACGAGGAGCTGCGATCGATCGTCGACCGCTATCGCGAGATCGTGGTCGTCGAGGCGAACGACGGCCAGTACGCCGACCTCGTCGAGCTCGCCATTCACCGCCAGGTGAAACGGGTGCCGCTGCTCGGTGGCCGCATCTCGCTGGAAGCGGTGCGGGAGGGGATCGACCGTGTGCTGTCCGGTGGTCCGTCCGAGCCGCCGATCCCGCCGGAGCCAAGCGAGCACCGGCCTCGTTCGCCGTTGGGGGTGGGGTAGTGGCCGCGTTCGTGGCAGTTGTCGCTGAGGCACCCAACGGCCGACTTCGATCCCCTCGTTGTCCGTGGCTTACCGGCGGGGCAAGGTACGACCAAGAACGCCCCGCCTTGGGCGCCTCCTTCGCCGTTGGTTGCCCTGACGGCAAAAGCGAGGAGGATTCCCGTGCCTGAGGCGCCGATGGCCGAGATGACCTACAAGGATCGGCTGAAGCTCGACCTGTTCCCGACGATCTGGTGTCCCGGTTGCGGCATCGGCACGATCATGATGCAGCTGGCGATGACGCTCGACGAGATGAGGCTGGACGAGCGGAACACGATCATCGTCACCGGCATCGGCTGCACGGGCCGCATGGGCGGCTACCTGAAGCACGAGGCGGTGTACACCCTCCACGGCCGCACCCTGCCCGTCGCCGAGGCGATCAAGGCAGTGAAGCCGGAGATGAACGTCATCGTCGTGGCCGGCGACGGCGACACCGCCAGCATCGGCGGCAACCACCTCATCCACAGCATCCGCCGCAACGCGCCGGTCACCGTGCTGTGCAACAACAACGAGATCTACGGCCTGACCGGCGGCCAGACCGGCCCGACCACCCCCACGGGCACGAAGACGCTCAGCTCGCCCGGCGGGAACCCGAACACACCGATCAACCTCCAGGGCCTGGTGCGCTCGTCGCCCCATGCGCTGTACGCGAAGTCGACCGTCTACCACCAGCTCCACCTCCGCAATGTGATCCGCGAGGCGATCGAGTGGCCGGGATTCAGCTTCGTCGACATCACGAGCCAGTGCATCGAGAACAACGGGCGGCGCATCGGCTTTGCCAGCGCCAACGACATGCTCACGTTCTACCGCAAGACCTACAAGCGGGCGCCGAAGGAAGCCAGCCAGCTCAACCCGTTCGAGATCGGCGTCGTCTATCCGCTGGAGCATCCGGCCCGCAACGGCCACGCCGCCGATGGCGAAGGGGGGCGGCCGGACGCACTGCCCGAGCAGCCGGTCGGACCACTGGCGTCGGCGACCGAGTCGCCCGGGGAGGGCGGCGCCACGGCTCCCGAGGCGGCGACCGCCGCCGTGGAGCCGCGGACGGGTGACGACAAGGCGCGCCGGAGGGCCGAGTCGCAGGAGCGCGCGACGCTCATGGGCCAGCTCTCGCCGGAGGTGAAGATGAGGGTCGCGACGCGCGAGATCACCCTGCCGCAGGCACTGGCCGATGCCGGGCTCGAGATCCCGGAATGGTTGCGCACTGGCGCGTCGGCCCCGGCCGAGGCGCCCCAGCCGGCCGGCGACGTCGAGCCGTCCGCCACGGGCACCGATCCGCAGTCGGCGTTGAAGCCGCAGCTCGACGCGCAAAAAGCGGAGGCCGCTGCCGAAGGCCGCGATCTCGTGGGAGGCATGCCGGGCACGGACACGCAGCCTGTTGCGCCGCGCTCCGCTGAGGACGCAAGGCCCGCATCGGTCGCCGATCCGAAGGAGGCGAAACGTGCGGAGGCGCAGCGCAAGCTGGCGCTCATGCAGCGGCTGCCGTCCGAGTTGAAGCTCCGCGTCGCGCAGCGCGAGATCAGCCTCGAGGACGCGATGCGCGAGGCCGGAATCGAGCCGGAATGAGCACGAAGATCGCCCTGGACGGAGTCGGCGGCCAGGGCGTGCGGGTGATCGCGGGCGTGATGGGGGCGCTCCTGGCGCGGATGGGCAAGGAGGTCACCGTGCTGTTCGACTACGACTCCAGCGTTCGCGGCAGCATGAGCGACGCGTTCCTCATCTTCGACGACCATCCGATCGAAAACCCCGTCGTCGAGGAGGCGGACATCATGCTGAAGCTCGCCGACAAGGGGCACCTGCGCATCCACGCGCCCAAGGTGGTCGCCGATCTCGGACTGGACGTCCCCGGCGCCGAGCAGATCCCGTTCGCGTCGCTCGGCAGCCAGCGCTTCGGCAGGGAGCTGTTCGGCAACATGATCGCGCTCGGCCGGCTCCTGCGACTGGCCGGCATCGACTTCGACGAGGCCGCGATTCGCGAGTCCCTGCCCCGACGCTTCGTGGATGACAATGTGGCGGCGATCCGCTTCGGGTACGAGCTCACCGAGGGCGAGATCGAGCGCCTCGCCGCCGCCGCCCCGCCGTCGCGGTTCGAGATGAACACCGCTGCCACGACGCCGAACCACCGGCCGGTCGGTGGCGGCCTCGACGCCAGCGCGCTGCCGGCCGACGTGGCCGAAACCGGCTAGGAGGACCCGTGGGCACCCGTAATCCCGACGTCGATGACTGGTTCGAGCGGTACGACAACCCGATGAAGCCGGCGGTCGAGCGCGTGCGCGAGGTGATGCTGGCGGCCGACGACCGCATCGCAGAGGTCATCAAGTGGAGCACGCCGACCTTCGTGTACAAGGGTAACCTCGCGAGCTTCCAGCCGAGGGCGAAGCAGTTCGTGAGCATCCTCTTCCACGAGGGCGCCTCCATCCCTGGCACACACCCGATGTTGGAGGGTGGCGGCGATCACGCGCGCTACGCGAGGATCGCGGATGAGACCGAGCTCGGGGCGCGGCGCGCGGAGCTCGAGGCAGTCGTGCGCGCCTGGTGCGACGCGCGAGACGCCGGCTAGCGCCCACTCGCCGATCTCCGCCGGCTCCTCGCCGGGCCGCATGCAGGATGCCTGCCGGCGTCTGATAGCCTGCCGGCGTGACGCGGGACCCGGTCTCCACGAACCCCACCCGTACCGGTCGCTTGACCCCACCGACGGCTGATCGAGCAGCTCCGGCGCTGCGCCGCGCAGAGGCCGCCGAAGCCGACGTCATTGCGGCGATCCAGATCGCCGCGTTTCGCCAGACGTACGCATTCCCGCTGGCCCATCCGGACGATGAAGTCCGCGCCTGGATCTCCGAGCATCTCCTGCCCGAGACGGAGACCTGGGTGGCGGAGCTGGACGGCGCGGTCGTCGCGTTCTGTTCCCTGCGCGAGGAGTGGCTCGACCAGCTGTACGTCGCGCCCGGGTACACGGGCCGCGGCATCGGTTCGCGACTGATCGACCTGGCGAAGGTGCGGCGGCCGGCCGGGCTGCAGCTCTGGACGTTCCAGGCCAATGCGGCGGCGCGGCGGTTCTACGAGCGGCACGGCTTTCGGGCGGTTGAGATGACCGATGGGGGAGGGAACGAGGAGCGACAGCCCGACGTGCGGTACGCCTGGCGCTAACATCCGGTGATGGACCTGGCGATGATCCAGCGCGCGCCGAAGGTGCTCCTCCACGATCATCTGGATGGCGGGTTGCGTCCGCAGACCGTGCTGGAGCTGGCGCGCGAGATCGGCTACCGCGAGCTGCCCACCGAGGATCCCGACGCGCTCGCCGCCTGGTTCACCCGCGGCGCCGATCGGAAGTCGCTCGAGCTGTACCTCGAGGGCTTCCGGCATACCGTGGCGGTCATGCAGACCCGCGACGCCATCGAGCGCGTCGCGGCGGAGTGCGCGGAGGATCTGGCAGCGGACGGCGTGGTGTACGCCGAGGTCCGGATGGCGCCGGAACTGCTGACCGATGCGGGCCTGTCGCTCGACGAGGCCACCGAGGCGATGCTCGCCGGCTTGCGGCGCGGATCCGAGGGCCGGCCGATCACCGTGGGCCTGATCATCACCGCCATGCGGCAGGCGGCCCGATCGGTGGAGATCGCGGAGTTGTCGGTCCGCCACCGCGATGCCGGCGTCGTCGGCTTCGACATTGCCGGGCCGGAGGCAGGCTACCCGCCGACCCGACACCTGGACGCCTTCAACCTGATCGCCCACGAGAACTTCCACTTCACGATCCACGCGGGCGAGGGCTTCGGCCTGCCGAGCATCTGGGAGGCACTCCAGTGGTGCGGTGCCGAGCGTCTGGGCCATGGGGTGCGGATCGTCGACGACATCACGGTTCGGCCGGACGGACGCGTCACGCTCGGCAGGCTGGCCTCCTACGTCCGCGATCGGCGCGTGCCGCTCGAGATGTGCCCGACTTCCAACGTCCACACGGGGGCGGCGGCGAGCCTGGAGGAGCACCCGATCGAGCTGCTTCGACGGCTCCGCTTCCGAGTGACCGTGAACACCGACAACCGGCTGATGAGCGGCATCACCATGTCGTCGGAACTTGCGGCACTGGCCCGGGCCTTCGGCATCGGGCTCGACGATATGGAGTGGCTGACGCTCAATGCGATGAAGTCGGCGTTCTGGCCGTTCGACGGACGGCTGCGGATCATCAACGAGCAGATCAAGCCCGGCTATGCCCTGCTCCGGGCGCAGCAGGCCGCCGCCGAGCTGGCGACGACCTGAGGGATGCCGTTCCCCGCTCGCACGGTCGGCTTCAAGACGTCGCCCCAGCACGCCGAGTGGACCCTCCTGGACGAGACGTGGGCGGCCGCCGGCGAGCTGCATGTCTTCTCGGCCGGCTGGATGAACGACCACCTCTCCGACATGTCCGAGTCAGGTGGGCCGAGCCTCGAGGCGCTCACCCTGCTCGGCACGCTCGTCCACCGCGTCCCGCGGACCTGGGTCGGCCATGCCGTCCTGTCGAACACGTTTCGTCACCCCGCGGTGCTTGCCAAGGCGGCGGCGGTCCTCGATCACGCCAGCGGCGGTCGCTTCGTCCTGGGTCTTGGAGCCGGGTGGCATGAGGCCGAGCACCGCGCCTTCGGCCTGGCGCTGCCGCCGATCGGTGAGCGGATCGACCGGCTCGAATCGGCCCTCGAGGTCCTCCATGCCCTGTTCTCGCCCCAGGCCGCCACGCATCCTGGTGTGACGCGACCCGATCGGCACTACCCGCTCGAGGGGGCCGTCAACCTGCCGGTCCCGCTGACGGCCGGGGGACCGCCGATCTTCCTTGGCGGCCAGAAGCAGCGGGGGATCGCGCTCGCGGGGCGCCTCGGCGATGGATGGCTGCTCCCCGGCGACCGGGCCGGCGACGCGCAGTACCTGACCGGCAGGCGCGATGCGCTGTTCCGCGCGCTCGAGTCGACCGGTCGCGCGCCCGAGGGGTTCACGATCGTCGGCCAGGTGAGCTGCGGCGACTCTCCAGCCGATCGCCGAAGGGCGGTCGACCAGTCGCGTGCGATGGTGGCGGCCGGCGCCACGCACCTGATTCTCGGCATGGCGCCGCGGCTCGGGCCCGAGGGTCTGAATGCGATCGCGCGGGAGGTGGCGGAGCCCGTGCTCGAGGCAGCCGGCTGGGTGGGTCGCGCGGCCTAGACCTGGGCGGTCGTCGTGTTCGGCAGGAACGGTGCGACCGCCATCTCCAGCATCGCGGCCTCGTCAGGGGTGAGCCGGCGGAGCGGAGGTCGCATCCCCGGGCCGACGGGGAGATCTCGCCTGCCCAGCAGGTGCTTGGCGGCGGCGATGAACTGGCCGCTCCCCTCCAAGGCCAGCCGCAGCTCGCCGAGGCGGCGGGCCGCGGCCTCGTCGGCCTCGTCCAGCCCAACACGGACGATGTCCGGGAAGGCGGCGGCCATGCCCGACACGGTGCCGACGGCTCCGCGCGCCAGGCCGGCGGTGATGAGCGGCTCGCTGCCGATGAGGACCGGCAGGCCGAGCCCGAGGTAGGGCTCCACCCGCTCGAAGGGGGATTCACTCACCTTCAGACCGGCAAGGTTGTCGACCGATGCCTCGATCCGGCGAATGACCTCGACGGGCAGCGGGTAGCCGGACCGCGCGGTGAACGCGTAGCAGTAGAAGGGGAGTGGCGCCGCGGCGCGGGCAGCCGCAACGAAGTGCGCGGTCAGCGCGTCGGCGTCCAGCGGAAAGTAGGGCGGCGCGATGACGGCGACCGCATCGGCGCCGATCTCGCGGGCGTGCGTCGCAAGCGCCACGGTGTCCGCCGTGGTCTGGGCGCCCGCATGGACGATGAGCGTTCCTCGCACGGCAGCGCGGTAGGCCTCGGCCGTCCGACGCCGCTCGTCGAGCGACAGGAGGACCCCCTCGCCGGTCGTGCCGCAGGCGAACACGCCGTCGGCGCCATGCGATTCGAGGAATGCGACGTACGCGGGCACCGCCCCGATGTCGAGGGCAGCGCCGTCGTCGGTGAGGGGCGTGACGGCGGCGACGATGAGCGGCCGGTGGCCGAGCTCGGTGAGCACGTCGCAATGCTACCGTCCCGGACATGGTGACGATCCGGCCCATCGCTCGCGAGGAGCTCGACGCCTTCGCGGCGCTCGATCCCGCCACGCCTGACCTGGCCGAGACGATCCGGGCGTTGTGGGCGGACGGGTCCGGACGGCCGGGCTGGACCCTGGTCGCCGAGGATGCCGATGCACCGCTCGGGCGGGCCGCCTTCTTCACCGAGCCGCTCGGCTGCGGTCTCGACCTGCTCGAGGGTCGCGTGGCCGGGCTGTGGCTCGCCGAGGGGGTGCCGCCTGCGGTCGGCAGCGACCTGCTCGACGAGGTCGCGAGGCTTGCCAGCGGCGTGACGCCGTTCATCGAACGACGCCTCAACCCCGAGCTGCATCGCGACGTCCCGTTTTGGCGCATCGTGCTCGAGGGCGCCGGGTACAGCCTGTTCCACGAGAAGGAGGGGTTCGCCTGGACCGACGACGGTGGTGAGCTGCCCGAGCCCCATCGCCTCATGTTCCGCTCACTTGCCGAGGTCGGACGAAGCGCCTACGCCGCGGCCATGGCGGTCACCATTCCCGGCACGCTCGACCGCAACGACCGCTTCTACGTCGAAACCTGCGGTCCAGCGGCGTGGGGAACCGAGATGGTCGGTGCGGCCGGGCCGAGCGACGAGCCGGCATGGCTGCTCGCATCCGAGCCTGACGGGGCGCTGGCCGGCTACGTCGGCGTCGGACGCTTCGACGGGGACGTCGGGACGATCTCCCACATCGGCGTGGTGCCCGACCGCCGCGGGCGCGGCTACGTGAACGAGCTGCTGCGTGCCGCCAACCGCGCCGCCCGCGCCCGAGGCTATCGCTCGATGCTCTCGGACGTCGACACGGAGAACGCGCCGATGCTCGCTGCCATGGAGCGCAACGGGCACCGTCGCGGCGCTCGCCCGTGGCACGTGTGGGCCTATCGGCGTGCCGTGGCAGGCTGATTGGCCGCGACACGGCAATGCACCCCGCGGCCGGCAGCCACGGGGCGCATGCGATCGTTGGTCGCCGGTCAGTCGGCCTTGCGCTGACCTCGCAGCGCCGTCCGCTCCACGTCACTCGGGCCGGTGAGGCGGAACGTGTCGGTCATCGACGCGCTCGCCGGAGCGGCCGCGTCACTCGGGCCGGTGAGGCGGAACGTGTCGGTCAGCCGGGTGGCGGCCGCGGCCGGGTGCCGGATCGCCCAGTCGGGGTACGACTCGGCGACGACGACGTGGCGGACGCCGTAATCGGGATAGGCGGCGGCCGCGGCAGCCGCGGGCTGGTCCGCGCGCAGAGCGTGGAGATCGTCGAGGGCGTTGCGCGAGAATGAGGCGTCCGCGGTGATCGACCGGTCGCCGCTCACCTGCTGGATGAGGTTGCCGACCGCGAGGCCGGCTCCGGCGGCGAGGACCAGGATGAGCGCGATACTGGCGGCGCGTGCCACGCCGTTGACTGCGGGTGCGTTCACGGTGTTGAGCTCCTTCTCGTCGTTGGGCTCCCTCCACCGACGCGGGCAGTCTGGGCCGCCGGTGTGAGGCGCTCGTAGCCGGTCGCGGACGTGTCATCCGTCGATCCGCGGACGCGCGGCCGGTCGCTGACGGTGCGGAAGCGGTGTCGCCGACGATGCATCGGCCGCGTCGGCTGGAACGGGCATCGGTGTAGACTCGAACGTGACTCGAGAAGCCCATCTGCGCACGAAGGACTTCGTCACCCATGACCTACGTCATCACCGAGCCATGCATCGGCGTCAAGGACGCGAGCTGCGTCGACGTCTGCCCGGTCGACTGCATCCACGCCACCGATGACGACGCGATGTACTTCATCGACCCGGACGAGTGCATCGACTGCGGCGCCTGCGAGCCAGAGTGCCCGGTGACCGCGATCTTCGCCGAGGACGCGGTTCCCGACGATCAGCAGAAGTACATCCAGATCAACGCCGACTACTTCAAGCAGTAGCCGATGCCGCGTCTGATTGCCCTCTACAACGTGCCCGACCACGCCGACGCCTTCGACGCTCACTACCGGGACGTGCACGCCGGGATCATCGCCCGCTATCCGAACATCCGGGACGTCCGTCTCACGAAGCCCGTTGGCGTTGCCGGCCGTCCGGCGCCCTTCCACCTCATGGCCGAGATGGGCTTCGACACCGCCGCCGACCTCGATGCCGCGATGATGTCCGAAGCCGGTGCCGAATCGGCCCGCGACCTCCGGAACTTTGCCGGCGCCGGCGTCACCCTGTTCATCGCACCCGACGAGGCCGATGCCTGAGGCTGGCGCGCCCCAGGCGACCGACCCGGGCGCCCTCGGCTTCGAGTACATCCGGTATCGGCGCGACGCCGATACCGGCGTGGCAACCGTCACCATCGACCGCCCCGACGTCCTGAACGCCCTCGACTTTCCAACGATGCGGGAGCTCGCCAGGGCCTTCGAGCAGGCCTCCTGGGACGACGCGGTGGCGGTCGTCGTCGTCACCGGGGCCGGTGACCGGGCGTTCTGCACGGGCGCGGACCTCGACGAGCAGGCGCGGATGGGTTCCACGTCCGGCCAGTACTGGCGCTGGATGGGCGCCTTCATCGAGATGCACGACCGGCTGCGGCAGATCGGCAAGCCGACGATCGCGCGGATCAACGGGATCTGCGTCGGCGGCGGGAACGAGCTCCAGATGGCGTGTGACCTGTCGGTGCTGGTCGACGACGGCTACATCCGCCACGTCGGGCCGGAGCACGGCTCGGTGCCGGCCGGCGGCGCGACGCAGTGGCTGCCGTTGATGGTGGGGGAGCGCCGGGCCCGCGAGATCGTCATGCTCTGCGAGCGCATCAGTCCTGCGCAGGCGCTGGAGTGGGGCCTCGTCACGCGCGTCGTGCCGCGTGCCTCGCTCGACGCCGAGGTCGCCGCGCTGGCCGAGAACCTGGTTCGCAAGCTGCCGGAGACGATCCGCTACACGAAGACGCAGCTGAACTGGTGGCGCGACCTCGTGTGGTCCCAGACCGTGCAGCACGCCCGTGACTGGCTCGCGATCCATTCGACCGCGGACGAGACGAAGGAGGCGGTCGACGCCTTTCACGAGAAGCGCGCGCCGCGGTTCGCGGAGCTCCGCCGCCAGCAGGCGGGCGAGGGCCGGACCTGTCCGGAGTGCGGCTCGACCGGGCTGTCGGCGACGGCGAAGTTCTGCGCCGAGTGCGGCGTCGCCTTGCCCAACCCGTGGGAGAAGGTGCAATGACGGACTCGTCCGTCGCCCGCCGGACCGGTTGCGCAACTGTCACCGGTTATGTCGTTACTGATATGTCCGCTGACAGGCGCGCGCCGCGATGAACGAGGAGCGGCTGATCCTCGTCGAGCGCCAGCCCGAGCCGCGCACCGCCCTGGTTCGCCTCAACCGGCCGAAGCAGTTGAACGCGCTGAACGGCGCGGTCATGGACGCCCTGTGCACCGCCCTCGAAGAGCTCGACCGCGATGACACGGTGCGAGCGATCGTGGTGACCGGCAACGAGCGGGCCTTCGCCGCGGGCGCCGACATCGGCGAGATGGCGGACGCGACGCCGATCGACATGCTGCTCACGAATCGCATCGGCGAGTGGGACCGCATCCGGAAGGTGAGCAAGCCGGTGATCGCCGCGGTCAACGGCTGGGCGCTCGGTGGCGGCTGCGAGCTGGCGATGACGCTCGACCTCATCGTGGCGGGGGAGGGGGCGAAATTCGGCCAGCCCGAGATCAAGATCGGCGTCATTCCCGGAGCCGGCGGGACCCAGCGCCTGACGCGCGCCATCGGCAAGTCGAAGGCGATGCGCATGGTCCTCACCGGCGAGCCGATGACGGCGCGGGAGGCGGAGAGCGCCGGCCTGGTGGCGCTGGTCACCCAGGACGAGCTGTGCGTCGAGGATGCGCTTGCGCTGGCGGCGATGATCGCCAGGAAGTCGCCGATCGCGCTGCGGCTGGCGAAGGAGGCGGTGAACGCCGCCTACGAGATGAGCCTGACCGATGCGCTGGCGCACGAGCGCCGACACTTCTATCTGCTGTTCGCCAGCGAGGACCAGAAGGAGGGCATGGCCGCCTTTCTCGAGAAGCGCGATCCGGATTTCACGGGGCGCTAGGTGAACCTCGGCAATCCTGACCGCCCGGTCGGCGGCCTCGCGGTGCCACGCCCCGAGGGCGTGGAGATCCGCCCGCTCGCGCGCGACGACTTCGCCGATGCGCTCTCGCTCGTGCGGGAGCTGTACGGGCTGCCCGAAACGGAGCCCGAGCCTCATCGGGCCGCCTTCGAGACACTCGTCAACGACCCCGATGCCGCGCCCTTCCTCGCGATCGCCGATGACCGGCCGGCCGGGGTCATCGTCTTCCGCTTCCGTCGACGGCTGAACCACGCGACCTTCGAGGGCTGGATCAGCGATCTCGTGGTCCGCGAGGCGTTCCGGGGCCGCGGCATCGGGCGAGCGCTGGTGGGCGCGGCGATCGCCGAGTGGCGCCTCCGTGGATCGCATCGGATCCAGCTGGAGGTTGCGAACGATCGCACGGCGGCCCGTGCGCTCTACGAGCGCATGGGCTTCGTCGAGCAGGGGAGGTACTTCGAGATCGGCCCGGTGGCCACGCGCGGGATCGCGGCCGCAGCCGGCGTGGAGATCCGCCCGGTCGGCCCTGCCGATGACGACTTCGCGGCGGCGACGGCCCTTCTCGCCGAGTTGGGTCGGCCCACACCGACCGACGACAAGCTGCCCGCGGTGCGGCGCACGTACGACCAGCATGTGTCGCGCTCCGACACCGGCTCCGTGCTCGCCCTCCTCGATGGCCGGCCGGTCGGATTCATCAGCCTCGAGTTCCGGCAGCCATTCTTCACGCTTGCCCCGCAGGCCTGGATCCCGGACCTCATCGTCACCCAGGCCGCGCGCGGCCGTGATATCGGCGCTGGGTTGCTCGATGCGGCACTCGGCGAGGCGCGTCGACGTGGGGCGTACGCCGCGGCACTCGAGTCCGGCCATCACCGGGTCGTGGCCCACCGCCTGTACAGCGCTGCGGGCATGGCTGACGTGGGAGTCTTCTGCTGGCTTGACCGCTGAGCATGCGAGAACTCGGCTCGCGCCGCATCCGGTGACGCTACCCTCTGAGCGGCGGCGTCCCCCGACTCCGCGTGGGAACGGAATGTGCAAGGAGAGGCCGCTGGGGCGCGGCTCGCCGCGCACCGTCAACGCTGAGGGAGCTCGGAGGTAACGCATGGGAATCATTTCCTGGTTGATCGTCGGCGCCATTGCCGGCTGGGTTGCGGGGAAGCTCGTCCCCGGCGACGAGGGCTATGGGGTGATCGGCACGATCATCGCCGGCATCGTCGGCGCCCTCGTCGGTGGTTGGCTCTTCGCCCTGCTGACGGAAAAGGATGACTGGCTCACCGGAATCGACATCACCACGCTCATCGCCGCGATCGTCGGGGCCGTGGTCGTGGTCGTCGTCTGGCAGATGGTCACGGGGCGTCGCAGCCGCGCCGTCTAGCGCACGCGTCGCCCACACCGCGCCCGGTGCCGCCTCGGCACCGGGCGTCGTCGTGTTCGGGGCTCGTACAATCGGCCGACATGTCCGCTCAGCCACCCTCCGACACGCTCCTCCATGCGGTGGACGGACCGGTCGTCACGCTCACGCTGAACCGGCCCGATGCGCTGAACGCGCTGAACTCAGAGCTGCGCGGGGCGCTGTTGGCGGCGTTGAAGGCGACCTCCCGAGACGACACCGTCCGCGCCCTGGTCCTCACCGGTGCCGGGCGCGGGTTCTGCGCCGGCGCCGACCTGCGCGGCGGCAGTCGGGAGCGGGCCTTTCGGCAGGTCCTGCGTGCCGAGTACAACCCGCTGATCGAGGCGATCCGCGGCGTTCCGAAACCGGTGATCGCGGCGGTGAACGGTGTGGCTGCGGGGGCGGGATTCAGCCTCGCCCTGGCCGCGGATCTCGTCGTCGCGTCCGAGGACGCCCGATTCGTTCCCGCGTTCCACCGCATCGGCCTCGTCCCTGACTCCGGGCTCGCCCGCGTGCTCGTGCGCACGCTGGGGAGGCACCGCGCGTTCGAGATCCTGCTCGGGGAGCGGCACCTGGGCGCGCGCGACGCACAGGAGGCCGGGCTGGCCGCCGCGGTCGTTCCCGCCGATGCCCTCGCCGACACCTCCATGCAGCTGGCGCAACGGCTGGCCGCCGGACCGACCCGGGGCATCGCCCTCACGAAGCGCCTGCTGGTGCAGGCGGAAGACGCCACGCTCGCGGAGACCCTCGAGGCCGAGGCTGCGCTCCAGGACATCGCCGGCCGGACAGAGGACCACGCGGAGGGGGTTGCCGCCTTCGCCGAGAAGCGCGACCCGAGCTTCCGGGGCCGATGAAGGAGATCCGAAGGCTCGGCGTCGTCGGGGCCGGCACGATGGGGGCGGGGATTGCGCAGGTGGCCGGCGAGGCCGGCCTCGAGGTCCTGCTCTTCGACCCGGTCGATGGGGCCACGGCTCGAGCGCGCGACCGGGTGGCTGGCTTCCTGGCCCGCAAGGTGGCGAAGGGCCAGTCGTCCGGCGAGGATGCCGCCGCCGCGCTCGATCGGCTGCAGCCGATCGCCGAGCTGGCCGGCATTGCCGGCGCGGACGTGGTGGTCGAGGCCGTGCCGGAGGAGCTCGACCTGAAGCGGAGCCTGTTCCGCGACCTCGATCGCCTCGTCGCCGCTGAGGCGATCCTCGCCACGAACACGAGCTCACTTTCGATCGCGAGGATCGCCGCTGCGACCGAGCGGCCGGAGCGGGTCGTCGGCATGCACTTCTTCAACCCCGTGCCGCTCATGGGGCTGGTCGAGGTCATCCCCGGGCCGATGACCGCGCCCGGGCTCGTGGATGACGTCGCGCTCCTGGCGCGACGCCTGGGCAAGACGCCGGTCGTCGCCGCCGACACGCCCGGCTTCATCGTGAACCGCGTGCAGCGGGCGCTGTATCTCGAAGCGTTCCGGATCCACGAGGAGGGGCTTGCGGACCTGGCGGCCATCGACCAGGCGATGCGGCAGATCGGCTTCCGGCTCGGTCCCTTCGAGCTCGCCGACGTCGTGGGGACCGATGTAAACCTCGCCGCGGGGATCGCGATCTTCGAGGGCTTCTACGGGGACGCACGCTACCGGCCGGCCCAGGTCCAGCGCCGCGTGGTGGACGCGGGTCGTCTCGGCCGCAAGACCGGGGCGGGGTACTACGACTACGACGCCGATGGGACGCGCGGCGCGCCGTGGCAGGCACTCGTCCGCCGGCCGCATGGCGCGCCACGGCTGCCGTCGCTCGAGCCGGCGCAGATCGAGGCGCGCATCCTGGCGGCAATCGTGAACGAGGCCGCGTCCGCCGTCGCCGACGGCGTCGCGGCGCCGGAGGCGATCGACATCGCCATGCGGCTCGCCTCGAACTGGCCCGACGGGCCGCTGGCGTGGGGCGAGCGCATCGGCCTCGCGCCGGTCGTCCATACCCTGGATGCCCTGCACCTGGCGGTGTCCGACGGTCGCTATCGCGTCGCGCCACTGCTGCGAGCGCTGTCCCTCGCCGGCGGGTCCTTCTTCCGCTCGCCTGCCTGATGGACCGTGCGCCGCTGAGCGGCCGATACCGCGCGGTCATCTTCGACATGGACGGCCTCCTCCTCGACACCGAGACGCTGTGGCACGCGGCCGAGACGGACCTCTTCCGGCGTCATGGCGGCGAGTTCACCTGGGACGACAAGATGGCCGTCATCGGCACCAGCTACGACTTCACCTCGGCCTACTTCGCCGACCGCCTCGGCCTTCCACGCGATCGGGGGCCTGCGCTCGTCAGCGAGATGCTCGAGCTCATGCACGAGCGCGTCCGGCGACAGGTGGATGCCCGCCCCGGTGCCGTGGAGCTCGTCACGCGGCTGCGCGCCCTGAAGGGCGTGGCCCTGGGGCTCGCCTCGAACTCGCCCCGCTACCTGGTGGACGACGCGCTGGCCACCGCGGGCATGACCGATGCGTTCGACACCATCGTCACCTCCGACGACGTCACGCACGCCAAGCCGGCGCCCGATATCTACCGGTTGGCCTGCGAGCGGCTGGGCGTCGAACCGTCACACGCACTCGCCCTCGAGGACTCGGCCTCGGGCATCACGGCCGCCAAGGCCGCCGGGCTCACCGTCATCGGCGTCCCGCAGTACGCCGAGACCGATGCGTCCGCCGCCGACCACATCGTCGATTCGCTGGAGCAGCTCCTCGGCTAGGACCGGCATCGGCGTCAAGCGCGTATCCTTCGGGCATGTGTCGAAGTATCAAGACCCTCCGTACCGGCGCCACGCCGGCGAGCGACGAGGAGATCACCGCCGCCGCCCTCCAGTTCGTCCGCAAGGTGAGCGGCTACCGGAAGCCCTCGACCGCGAACGAGGCTGCCTTCGACGAGGCCGTCGCCGAAGTCGCCGAGGCGTCGAAGCGACTTCTCGCCGCCGTGTCCGCCACGCATCCGCAGGCCAGAGCCCGGGCCTGAGCCGATGACCTTCGACATGGCCGGGAGCATCGGCCTGGCGAAGTGGTGGTGGACGCTGGTCGTGCGCGGTGTCATCGCCATCGTGTTCGGCCTCCTGTCGTTCGTTGCGCCGGCGTTCGGCATCGGCCTGCTCGTCGCGCTGTTCGCCGCCTGGGCGCTGGTCGACGGGGTGGGCAGCCTGCTCACCGCAATGCGGACACGGGGCCAGGATCGGAGCTGGTGGATCGAGCTCCTCGAGGGCGTGGTGAGCGTGGCGGCCGGAGTTGTCGCCCTGCTCCTACCCGGGTTCGCCGCGGAGGTGCTCGTCCTGCTCATCGCGGCCTGGTCGATCATCACCGGCGTGATCGAGATCGGCCTGGCCATCCGGCTGCGGCGGGTGCTGGAGGGCGAGGTGTGGTTGGCGCTGGCGGGCGTGGCGTCCGTCCTGTTCGGCGCCCTCATCCTCCTCTTCCCGGCGGCGGGCGCGCTCAGCATCGTGTGGCTGCTCGGCAGCTTCGCGATCGCGTTCGGAGCCTTCCTGATCCTGCTCGGATGGCGGCTGCGGGGTGTGGATCGCATGGCCCGCATCGACGCCGAGCACGACTACGGAGCGGCGACCGGTTAGCCGGGTTCCAGGGCCGCGGCGGCCGCATCGGCGGCCTGCTGGTCCTCATCCGCGCTGCCGCCGCTGACGCCGACCGCGCCGACGAGGACGCCACCGCGCTCCAGCGGCATGCCGCCGGCGAACACGATCATCCGTCCGCCCGCCAGCGAGTCGTAGCCGTAGAACTCCGCACCGGGCTGGACGAGCGGCGCGAGGTCCCGGGTCGGCATGCGATTCATGAGCGCCGAGAACGCCTTGTCGCGCGCCAGCCTGACCGTCACCAGGTCGGCGCCGTCCATGCGCGCGAAGGCCACGAGCTGGTCTCCGGCGTCGACCACGGCGATCGACATCGCCACCCGCAGCTGGCGCGCCATGTCCTCCGCGGCCGCGATCATGCGCCGAGCGGCGGCCAGCGTCAGGCCGGCGGCCTGGGAGGCGGTCGGCGTCCGCCAGGCGTCGACGTTGTCGAGCTCGCGAGGAGGCTCGTCGCGGCTCATGAGTCACGCTCCCTCAGGCGGAGCGCGATGAGGGTCAGGGCCACGGTCCCGACCATCAGCAGCACCGCCATGGCGACCAGCACCGGCAGCCGCTGCGCGAAGCGCAGCTGCCCGTACAGGAACACCGGGAAGGTGGGATCGCCGCCGACGAGGAAGATCGCCAGCGCGATCTCGTCGAACGACACGATGAAGCAGGTCAGCCAGGCCGACAGGAGCGAGGGGCCCATGAGCGGCAGCACGACCCGCCGCAGCGTCGCGGGGTACGTGGCCCCGAGGTCCATGGCCGCGTCTTCGAGGCCCGGGTCGAGCCCACCGAGTCGCGACACGACGATGAGCGTCGCGTACGGGATCGAGATCACGCTGTGACCGATGGCGACCGTCACGAGCGACCGCGGTAGGTCGAACAGCACGAACAGCAGGAAGAAGGCCACCCCCATCACCACGAAGGGCACGAGCAGCGGCAGTCCGGCGAGACCGAGCAGGAGGCGTCGGCCCGGGAAGCGGAGCCGGAGCGTGGCGATCGCCACCATGGCGCCGAGCGACGTCGCGACGGTGGCCGAGGCGACGCCCACGACCAGGCTGTTGCGCGCCGCCTCGATGAGGGCGCCGTCCTCGAGTGCCGCGGCGTACCAGTCGGCGGTGATGCCCTCGAGCGGGAAGGCCAGCCGCGTCCCGGCGTTGAACGAGAAGAGGAAGAGGATCGCGATCGGCAGATAGAGGAGCACGAGCATCCCCACGAAGACGGAGCGGAGCGGCACCGGCGTGCGGCCGATGCCGACCGCCGATCGGCCCAGGCGCGCCGGTCGCGCGGCGGTCACGCGGTCACCTGCCGGCGACGGAGGAGGGCGAGCGCGACGAGCACAAGCAGCGACGTGAGCGCCAGCATCACCATCGCCATCGCCGATCCCACGGCCCAGTTGGCGGAGCGGGTGAAGAAGCCCTGGATGATGTTGCCGTACATGATCCCGTCGGTGCCGCCGACGAGCGCCGGCGTCACGTACTCACCGACGGTCGGGATGAAGACCATGAAGAAGGCGGCCAGCGCGCCGGGCAGGCTCAGCGGCAACGTGACCCTCGTGAACCGCGACCAGGGGCCGGCGCCGAGGTCTGCCGCCGCCTCCAGCTGGCCGCGCTGGATGCGCTGCATGGCCGCGTAGATCGGGAGCGTGGCGAACGGGATCCAGACGTAGACGAGGGTGATGATCACCGCGGGCCGGCTGTAGAGCAGGAGCCCGATCGGCTCCTCGGTGAGGCCGACCCAGGCGAGGAGGGAGTTGATGCCGCCCTCCGGGCCGAGCATCAGCTTCCACGCCATCACCCGCAGCAGGTAGCTCACCGCGAACGGCACGAGCAGCAATGTGAGGTAGAGCGGCGCCCGGGTGCCGGCGCGGAACGTGAGGAAGTAGGCGATGGGGTAGGCGAGCAGGGTCGCGAGCCCGGCGACCGCCATGGCGACCAGCACCGAGGTCCCCAGCAGCCGGACGAACGCCGGCGTGCCGAGGACCTCGCCGAGCTGTTCGAGGGAGAAGACCCACGGCTCGTCCGGGGCGATGACGCCGGTGCCGGCCCGCAGGCTGTAGGCCGCGATGAGCGCGAGCGGGACGAGGAAGAAGAGGGCCAGCCACGCGAGCGGAGGGACGACGAGGAGCCATGTCGCGCCGCGCCGGCCCGACATCACTCCTCGCCCTCCGTTGTCCGGGTCTCGACGATCAGTTCGCCTGGACGCGCTCCCACATGGCGGTCCACGCGTCGCGCTGCTCGGCGGTCACGTTCGGCGTGAAGTTCGTCGACTCGAGGATGCTCGGGTCGTTGATGCCGAACGCCTCGATGAGGACGGGGTCCTCGATCGCCGCCATCACGTCGCCGTTGGCGCAGCCGTAGTAGAAGAGCGTCACCGCGTTCCCGCAGCTCGCCTCGGCGAGCTTCATGTCGAGGAACTCGAGCGCCAGGTTGTAGCTCTCGGTCTCGGCGCTGATGCCGTACAGGCCGACCCAGGAGTTCCGCCCCTCCTCCGGGTTGGCGTACGCCACCGGGTCGCCGGCAGCCAGTGCGGTCGCGTAGCAGCCCTGCCAGGCGTAGGCGACCCACACGGTTCCGTCCTGGACCGCGGGGCACAGGTCGACGTACTCGCCGGTCCAGTAGAAGGCATTCAGCGGCTTCTGCGCGATCCACTCGGCCTCGATCTCCGCGAGCTGCTCGTCGGTGAGGTTCGTCTCGTCCCAGCCATGAATGTACGACGAGACCGCCACCGCGCCGGGCCCGTCGTTCCACATCGAGACGTGCCCGGCGTACTGCTCGTCGAAGAGGACGTCCCAGCTGGTGACCTCCTCCACCTGCTCGGTGTTGTAGAGGATCGAGGTGAAGCCCCAGTCCCATGGCACGAAGTACTGCTTGCCGTCGATCTGGCCGAGCTGCTGGTACTCGACGGGAACCTTGTCCCAGTTCGTCAGCTTGCTGGTGTCGATCTCGCGGACGAGGCCGGCGTCGACGTAGAACTGCTGCCAGCCGGTGTAGAAGTGAACGATATCGGCCTGGCTGCCGCCTTCCATGAGACCCAGGATGGTGGCGTCGGTGTCGCCGAACTCGAAGGTGACCTCCGTGTCGGGGTTCGCCTCCGCGAAGTCGACCCAGAAGTCCTCGGCCTCGTAGCCGGACCACTCGAGAACGAGGAGCTCGTTCGGCTCCTCCGCGGCCTCGCTCGGCGCCGGCTCGCTGGCGGCTGCCTGGCTCTCCGGAGCGTCCGATGCGGCCGGTTCCTCCGAGCCGGTGCCGGACCCGGTGCAGGCCACCAGCAGGAGGGCCAGGATGGCCGACACCGTGGCGAATCGATAGCGGGCACGCGCGATGTCCATGGTGCCGAACCTCCGTCCCCCGGTATGGTCACGTCTGAAGTTGGACTGAATCCCTGCGATCCTATCTGTCATTTGATCTCTCCGTCAACGGCCTGATGGCTGAAGTGAGCATTCAGTTGGGATCCACGGGACGGGCGGGCCGCGCCGGCCCCAGCCGGTAGCCGAGCAGCCGGGGGAGGCGGACCAGGAGCCGAACGACGGGTCCCGGCCGCCGATCGCGGTCGCTGACCTCGTCGCGGCGAATGAGCGCCTCGCGCACGATCCGCGCGCCCACGTAGCGGATCGGCTCCGGGGGGAACCGCCGGACCGCCCGGTCGGCGATCGGCAGCTGGGCCACCGGGTCTCCCGTCGCGCCGATGCGCGCGGCGAGGATGCGTCCGACGAGGTGGGCCGGTCCGACGCCGTTTCCCGAGTAGCCATACGCGTGGTGGACGCGGCCGCGGTGCGTGGTGCCGATGATCGGCAGACGATCCGACGAAACGTCGATGGGGCCACCCCACGCCTCGGTGACCGCGGTCCCGGCGAGGTCCGGCAGGAGACGGCGCAGGCCGGCGATCGCGCGACCAACGGCGTGCGCGTCACGCTCGAACGAGCCTCCGATCCGGCCGCCGTAACCCGCCGCGCCGACCCCCGCGCCGAACGCCACGCGACCGTCGGGCGTGGTGCGGAAGTAGTGCACGGTGAATCGGGAGTCGGTGATCGCCTCACCCCCGGTCCAGCCCATGCGCTCGAGGATTGCCGGGGCCGGCTCGGTCAGCACCATGTAGCTGCCCCACGCCACGAGCGACGAGCGATGGCGCGGCCAGCCGGCCGCCCAGGCGTTCACCGCCAGCACCGCGCGATCGGCGCGAAGCCGGAGGTCGCCAGCACGCACGACGACCGTTCCATCGACGGCAATGCCGGTTGCGCGCGTGCCCTCGTGGATCGTCACCCCGCGCTCGAGCAGCACGCGCCGCAGGCCCCGTGCCAGTCGTGCGGGCTGAATCGTGGCGGCGTTCGGCATCAGCACACCGCCCCGGAACGCGGGCGAAGCGCACCGCGCTCGGACCTCGGCGGGGGTCAGCTCCACGAGCTCGTCGGCGACCCCCAACCGGCGGCAGCTGGCGACGGCGTCGTCCCCGTCGCCATCCTGTGCCACCGAGGCGCTCACCCGCAGGTAGCCCGCGCGACGGAACCAGGCATCGACGCCATGGCGCTCGCAGAACGCGCGGACACCATCGACCGCGGCATCTGCCTCCGACGCGACCGCCAGGGCGCGCTCCGGTCCGTAGAGCTCCTCGAGGAGCGGCAGCTGGTCCCACCAGCCGTGGAGGAATCCGCCGTTCCGCCCGCTCGGGCCCCCGCCGCAGATGTCCTGCTCGACGATCGCGACCCGGATCCCCGGGTCCGCATCGGTGAGGAAGTACGCGGTCCACAGGCCGGTGTACCCGCCACCGACGACGACGACGTCGAACGTGGAGGAGTCTCCCGGTGCCGCCGGCGTGGCGTCCGCCTCCGCGGCGTCCGCCTCCGCGGCGAGCGCCTCGCGCAGCCAGTAGCTTCGCTGGCGGCCCGGCTGAGGTACGTCCCGGCGGCTCGGATCGGACACGGACGCCTCGACGATACTGAAGTCTGACTACAGGTGTGCGAATGGTATGCGGCCCCGGCCGCGCGTGCAAGAGAGGCGAATTGCTTGAGCTGGGCTGCAGTGACTGATGCGCCACCACAGGCGAGCCCGTAGAATCGGCGCCGTGGAGGGCGACGATCAGTTCCTCATCGGCGGCGGCTTGCGGCGCGCGCGACGGCGGGCGGGGCTGACGCTGCGCGAGGTCGCGGAGTCGGCCGGCGTGACGGAGAGTTTCCTCTCGCAGGTCGAGCGCGATGTCGCCAGCCCGTCCATCGCCACCCTGCGGCGGGTGGCCGTCGCGCTCGGCCTGTCGATCGGGGAGATCCTCGATCAGGTCGGCCCACACGGCCAGCTGGTGCGTGCCGCCGACCGGCGGGTCGTCACCTACCCGGGCCTCGCGGCGCGCGACGAGTTCCTCACCGATGGCACCGGCGCGCGACTCCAGGTGATCCTCTCGATCATCGAGCCCGGCGGCGGCACGGGCGCCGAAGCGTACGCCCATGAGTCGGACGAGGAGTGCCTCCTCGTCCTGGAGGGCTCGCTCGACCTCTGGGTCGGGGAGGAGACGTACCGGCTCGACGTCGGCGACGCGATCCGCTACTCCAGCCGCGTCCCGCATCGGAACCAGAACCCCGGACCCGGCCAGGCCCGCATCCTGTTCGTCCTGACGCCGCCGAGCTTCTAGGTCTTCCTCGCGGCGAACCGCAGGATCGGCGTACCATCGGCACCGATGAGCCTCGATCCCGCGCGCACGCCCGTCATCGTCGACGGCCTCCGTACGCCCTTCGGCCGCTACGGCGGGGCATTGAAGGGTGTGCGGCCGGACGACATGGCCGCGCACGTCATCCGGGCGCTGGTCGAGCGCACCGGCATCGACCCGGCGACGATCGACGACGTCATCCTGGGTGCCGCGAACCAGGCCGGCGAGGACAACCGCAACGTCGGTCGCATGGCCGCGCTCCTGTCGGGGCTGCCGGTCGGTGTGGCCGGGCAGACCGTCAACCGGCTGTGCGGCTCCGGCCTTCAGGCCGTTGTGGGCGCCGGCCACGCCGTCGCCTTCGGCGACGGCGATGTCTTCGTGGCCGGTGGCGTGGAGTCCATGACCCGCGCACCCTTCGTGATGGCCAAGCCATCCGCCGCCTTCCCGCGCGGTGAGCAGACCGCATACGACACCACCCTGGGCTGGCGCTTCACGAACCCACGTCTCGCGGATGCCTACTACCCGTACTCGATGGGCGAGACCGCCGAGAACGTCGTCGAGCGCTGCGGCGTGAGCCGGGAGGACCAGGACGCGTTCGCGCTGACCTCCCAGCGGCGCTGGGCCGATGCGCACGCCGCGGGACGCTTCGCAGAGGAGGTCATGCCGATCGAGGTGCCCGACGGCAAGGCCATGCGCCTCGTCGATACCGATGAGCATCCACGGCCGGAGGCGACGATGGAGTCGCTCGCCGCCCTGAAGCCCGCCTTCAAGCGCGACGCCTCCGGATCGGTCACCGCAGGCAACAGCTCGGGCATCAACGACGGCGCGGCCGCGCTCCTGGTCACGAGCGAGGCCCGTGCCCGGGAGCTCGGGATGCGCCCGACCGCGCGCATGGTGGCGTCGGCCGTCGCCGGCGTCGACCCGGCCACGATGGGCCTCGGGCCGATCCCGGCCTCGCGGCGCGCGCTCGAGCGCGCCGGCATCGGAGTCGATGACCTCGACCTGGTCGAGCTCAACGAGGCGTTCGCCGCGCAGGCGGTGCCCGTCATGCGCGAGCTGGGCCTGGATCCCGAGAAGGTGAACGTCAACGGCGGGGCGATCGCCATCGGCCATCCCCTGGGTGCGTCGGGCGCGCGCCTGGCGGCGACGCTCGTCCACGAGATGCGACGGCGCGGCGCGCGCTACGGGCTGGCGACGATGTGCATCGGCGTCGGGCAGGGAATCGCTGCGGTCTTCGAGGCGGCCGAGTGAGGGAGGATCGCCGGCTCATCAGCGTGACCGGGCAGGGTGAGGCCTCTCTGGCGCCGGACCTCGCGGTCGTCTCGTTCGCCGTGACCTCGATGGACCGGGAGCTCGCTCCCACGAGGGACGACGTGAGCGCGCGATCGTCGGCCGTGCTCGCCACTCTGCGCGAGCTGGGCATCGCCGACGCGGACCTCAACGCGCCGGACGTCGGCATCCAGCCCGAGCACGACTACCGCAAGGGCCAGCGCCTCATCGGCTACCGGGTGACACGCCAGATGACCGCGAAGGTGCGTGACCTCGACACGCTCGGCGCGGTGCTCGACGGGCTGGTCGGCGCCGGCGCGAACGAGGTTCACGGCACCCAGATGACCGCCGCCGATCCATCGGCCGCGGAGCACCGAGCGCTCGAGGCGGCGGTGGCTGCCGCACGGGCGAAGGCCGAGGTGCTGGCGGCGGCCGCCGGCGTGACGCTCGGCCCGGTGGCACGCATCGAGGAGGAGGGCGCCGGTGGCATCCCGATGCCGAGATTCCGGGCGATGGGCGCCATGGCGGAATCGGCCGACGTCCCGACCGAAGTGGCCGCCGGCGACCTGACCGTGACGCGACGCATCCGCGCCTGGTTCGGGATCGGCTGAGCGGACTCGGGCGCGTGTCCGACGTCCGGCTGATCTTCTCCGTCCAGGCGGTCCGCGCCTTCCTCTACGGCTTCGGCAGCATCCTGATCGGAGCGTCGCTGGCGGCCGGCGGATTCGACGCCGGCGAGGTTGGCATCGTCTTCACCGCGATGCTCCTCGGCATGGCGATCTCCTCGATCGCCGTGGGTCGCTGGGGAGAGCGCATCGGCCGCCGGCGAACGTACGCCACGCTCCTTGTCCTGATGGGAATCGCCGGCACGGTGTTCGCGCTGACGGGGTCGCTGCCGATTCTCGTCATCGCAGCGCTCACCGGCACGATGTCGACCGATCCGAACGAGTCCGGCCCGATCACCACCGTCGAGCAGGCCATGCTCGCCTCCGCGCCGCCGGCCGAGCGTGCGCGCGTGTATGGGCGGTACAACGCGGTCGCGTACCTGGCGGGGGCGCTGGGTGCCCTCGCGGCTGGTGGTCCGACGGCGATCCGCGACGTGCTGCCGGGACTCCCGCCGGACCAGCGCTGGCTCCTCCTGCTGCCGGTCGGGGCGCTCGCGTGCGTGGCACTCGCCGCGCGGCTCAGCCCTTCCGTCGAGGTCGAAGGCGGACCGACGGCCGTGCGTGGCCTCCGGCGCTCGCGCGGCATCGTGCGCCGGCTGTCTGCGCTGTTCGCGCTGGACGCCTTCGCGGGCGGGTTCATCGTGCAGACCTTCGTCGTCTACTGGTTCGCCAGCCGTTTCGGAGCCGGCGCCGATGTCATGGGCCTCGCCTTCTTCGGCGCCGGACTCCTGCAGGCAGGCTCCTCAGTTGCCGCAGGGTGGCTCGGATCGCGCATCGGCCTGCTGAACACCATGGTCTTCACCCATCTGCCTTCGAATGTGCTCCTGGCCCTCGTCGCGATTGCGCCCACCCTGCCGATCGCGATCGGCCTCCTCCTGGCGCGCTCGGCCCTCTCCCAGATGGACGTCCCGGCCCGACAGGCGTACCTCGCCGCCCTCGTCGATCCGGCGGAGCGGACCGCAGCGGCCGGATATACGAACGCCGCCCGCCACGTCGTGCGGCCCGCCGGTCCCGCCCTGGCGTCGGTCTCGATGGGGATGGCCGCCGGACTGCCGTTCGTCCTTGCCGGGGGCCTGAAGGTGGTCTACGACCTCGCCCTGTACCTCGCCTTCCGTCGGGTGCACCTGGCGGACCAGGACCCCGCGACTCGCGACTGACCGGCGTCTCGCGCCCTTGTCATCGGTGCGTGGTCAGCCGAGCCTCAGGTTCGGGAGGACTTTCTCGCCGAAGGCGGAGATGAAGGCCCCCTGGTCGCGCCCGACGTTGTGGAGATGGATCTCGTCGAAGCCCATGTCGACGAATCGCTGGATCTGGGCCGTGTGCTCCTCGAGGTCGGGGCTGATGAGCATCCGGTTCGCGAAGTTCTCGATCCGCACCAGCTTCGCGATGTTCGCGAAGTCCTCGGGGTTCTTGATGTCCTGCTTCGGGAACGGCATGCCGCCGTTCGGCCACTCCTTCAGCGCGTTCTCCTCCGCCTCCGACTGGGTGGGAGCCCAGCTGACGTGGATCTGGAGCTGCGTGCGCATGGCCGATGCGTCCTTGCCGGCCTCCCTGGCGCCTTCGCGGAACTTGTCCCACAGCATCGCGATCTTCTCGTCGGCCGCGCCGACGGTGATGATGCCGTCGGCGAACTTCCCCGTCCGCTTCGCGTTCAGCGGCCCGGCGGTGGCAACGTAGATCGGGACCGGCTGCTCCGGGCGGGTGTAGAGCTTCGCCGACTCGAGCGTGAAGTACTCGCCGTCATGCTTCACGACCTTGCCGCTGAAGAGCTTGCTGATCACCTCGATCGACTCGAACATCATCGCGGACCGAATGCCCACCTCGGGCCACTCGCCGCCGATGACGTGCTCGTTCAGCGCCTCGCCGGCACCGAGGCCGAGCCAGAAGCGGCCGGGGTACATGGCCCCGAGCGTCGCGGCGGCGTGCGCGATGACCGCGGGGTGGTAGCGGAAGCCCGGGCACGTGACCGCCGTGCCGAACGGCAGCGTCGTGCGCTGGCCGAGCGCCCCCATGAACGACCACGCGAACGCCGACTGCCCCTGTGCCGGCGTCCACGGATGGAAGTGCTCACTGACCTGGAAGCCGGCCTCGAACCCGGCGGACTCGGCCTGCTCGGCCAGGTCGAGCAGCTCCGTCGGATGGAACTGCTCGAGCATGCATGCGTACCCGATCTTCGTCATGGACCTAGCGTAGCGGGAGGGACCCCTGGGGGTTCGGTCCGTCGGATGTGGCGCGCCGAACTGTCAGCGGTTATATCACTAACGATATATTCGGTGACAGCGCGCCGGTGGATGGAAGAGCTTTCACCGGCGGTCGACATCGAATCGGTGCAATGAAGGGAGGGCGCCGGAGCCCGCCCGTGGACCCGGCGCCGCCCGTGCGATGCGGAGCGGATTACGCTCCTGACTCCTCCGCATCACCGTCATCGGCATCGTCGTCACCCCACGGGCCGAACGGTCCGCCGGGGAAGGCGCCTCGGTGGTGGCGCAGGCCGAAGCCGGGGCCCTCACCGACCTCGCCCCCCTCGTCGAGCCAGGCGGTGAGACGCTCGATCACCTCGTCGGCGCGCCCCTGGTCGAGCCCGTCGGCGACCGCCGCGTCGAGGTCGGCCTGGATGGCTGCGAGGATCGACGCCCTGACCTCGTCGTAGCTGACGCCCTGGGCCTCGGCCAGCGCCTCGAGGGAGCCGGCGTCCCGGAGCTCGCCGAGCAGGTCGGCGCTCTCGAGCCCGAGCGCGTCGGCGGCCGCCTCGAAGACGTCGCCGCCCACGAAGCCACGGATGGCTCCACGCTCGAAGCCGATGCCGAAGCCGTGCCCGAACGCGTGGCCGAAGCCCATGCACTCGGTGCCGTCGGCGTCGGCGATCCGCCCGCGCAGGGTGGCTGCGCGCTCCTCGGACAGGTCGCCGGAGGTGACTGCCGCGTCGATGGTGGCGTTGGCCGCGGCCTGGCCGGCCGCCAGGAGCTCGTCGGCGGTCACGCCGAGCTCGGAGGCCAGCGCGTCGCGGAAGGTCTCGCAGTAGGCGGTGCCGGTGGTGGAATCGGTGGAATCGGTCGAATCGGTCTGATCGGTCGCCAGCGTGGAGCCGATGAGCGTGCCGCCCACCAGGGCGGCGACGATGAGCGCCCCGGCCGCGCCGAGGGCCTTCGTGAGTCGCATGGTGGAGTCCTCGTGTGCGTGTCTGATGTCGCGAGGATCGGCCGCGGCCCATGAAGATTGCCTCAAGATCGACGCGCGGCGTCTTCACATGACCTGAATCGGCCCCGCGTACGATGCGGCGATGCGCGCAACCGCCAGCATCCTGATCGTGGAGGACGAGCCGCAGCTGCGCGGGCTGCTTCGGCTCTACCTCGAGCGGGAGGGCTACCGCGTGACCGATGCGGGCGATGGCGCAACCGCGCTCGCCGCCTTCGATGCCGCCCCGAGCGACCTCGTCATCCTCGACCTCATGCTGCCCGGCATGCAGGGTGAGACGGTGCTCGAGGCGCTGCGCGATGCGGGCGACGTGCCGGTCCTCATCACCTCGGCGAAGCGGAGCGATGCCGAGCGGATCGCCGGGCTGCGCGCCGGCGCCGACGACTACCTCGCCAAGCCATTCAATCCTCATGAGCTCACCGCACGGGTCGCCGCCATCCTCCGTCGTACGCGCGCCGGGGCCGCCGACGAGCCACCGCCGATCCTGAGCGTCGCCGGCGGCCGCCTCGTCCTGGATCCCGGGTCCCGGCGCTACACGCTCGCCGGAGCCGAGCCCGGGCGCCTCACTCCGGGCGAAGCGGCGCTCCTGACCGCTCTCGCCGCCCGCCCCGGATCCGTGCTGAGCCGGCAGGTGCTGCTGGGTGCCGTCGCCCGGCGCCCCGACGAGGTGTACGAGCGGGTCGTGGACGTCCACGTGGCGAACCTGCGGCGCAAGCTCCACGACGACGCCGGCGAGCCGTGGCTGATCGAGACGGTTCCGGCCAGCGGCTACCGCCTGGTCGCGAGCGTGGATCCGGCGCCATGATGCGCGGGCGGCCACTGGCGGTACGGCTCGCCGCCTTGCTGGCCGGGGTCGTGGTGGTCGTCCTCCTCGCAGCGGGCGTGATCGTCAACCGCGCGGCATCGCGTTCGCTCGAGGAGCAGCTCGGGCCCCGCGAGCAACAGCGAGTCGGGCTGGCCGTGGCCATCGTGGAGGAGGCGCTGGAACGAGGCGACGGCCGTGGCGTGCCGATACTGCTGCGCCGGATCGCCAACGAGACCGGCGGCGAAGTCCGGGTCGTGGGCCCCGACGATGAGGTCCTCTACCGCACCGGCGGTCCACCCCTGCCCGACGAGACGGACACGATCAGCACCGAGCTGTCCGCGGCCGCCGGCGGCGGCACGCTCGAGCTCGAGGTGCCGTCCACCCAGGCGCCGATCCTTCGGGCCTTCAACACGGCGCTGCTCGTCACCGGGATCGTGGCGGTCGCCGCCCTGCTCCTTGCCGCGGTCGTCGTCGCCTCGCGCGTGACGCGACCGCTGCGCGGCGTCGCGGCTGCGGCGCATCGGCTGGGAGGTGGTGACCTCGGCGCGCGGGCGGAGGGTGGCCCGGACGCCGAATCGGCCGAGCTGGCATCCGCCTTCAACGGCATGGCCGAGCGGCTCGAACGATCTGAGACTCTTCGGCGACGAGCTGCCAGCGACCTGGCGCACGACCTCGCCACGCCGGCCACGGTCCTGGAGTCGCAGCTCCAGGCCATGGTCGACGGCGTGGTCCCGGCCGATGCGGCTGAGCTCGAGAAGGCGCGCGCGGCCGCCGCCTCGCTGTCGGGCGTCATCCTCCAGCTCGGCGAGCTGACGCAGGCCGAATCGGCTCCCCTGCAGCGGCAGCCGCATGCCGTCGCGCTCGGGGAGCTGGCGAGCGAGATCGTCGCGGCACTCGATGGATTGCTCCGCGAGCGGTCGGTGACCGCGCACGTCGAGGGCGCCGCGACGGTACTGGCCGACCGTGGACAGCTCGCCCGCGCCCTGCGCAACGTGGTCACGAACGCGATCCAGCACGCCGGCAGCGGAGGCGGAGTCCGCATCGAGGTGACCGCCGGCCCGCGTCCGACCGTGCGCGTCCGGGACACCGGCGCCGGCATCGCCGAGGGGGACCGGCCCTTCGTCTTCGAGCGGTTCTATCGGGCGGATCGGTCGCGGGGCGGCCCGCGCTCGGGATCCGGGATCGGCCTGACGGTGGCACGCGAGCTGATCGTCGCGAACGGAGGCACGATCGAGATCGAATCGACCGGGAGTCACGGCTCGACGTTCCGGATCGAGCTGCCCGCCGGATAATCGGCGCATGGGGTTCACCGTGGAGCGACCGGCGACGGTCGACGCGTTCCCGGCTCGTGCCGGCGACTATCTGCTGGCCCGGAAGCTGAAGTGCGACATGGATCAGCACCGGTTCGATCGGTAGAGCGATCGTATATACCGTATATACCATCGCGTCGGCACCCCCTCGACTACCATCGACCGATGACCGATCTCCCCACCCAGCTCCTCATCGGCGGCGAGCTGCGCGACGCGCAGGACGGCCGCACCTTTGCCACCTTCGATCCGGCGCATGGCGGCGAGCTCGCGCAGGTTGCGCAGGGCGGCAGAGCGGACGTCGACACGGCGGTAGGCGCCGCGCGCGACGCGCTGAACGGCGTCTGGATGAAGACCTCGCCTGCCAAGCGGTCGCGGGCGCTCAACCGCCTTGCGCAGCTCCTGGACGAGCGGACCGACGAGCTCGCCGAGCTCGAGTCGCGCAACGTCGGCAAGGCGATCTGGCAATGCGCGGCGGAGATCAAGGTCGCGGTCGCCACGCTGGAGCTGTTCGCCGGCACCGCGCAGCACCTGTATGGCCGCTCGCATGTCGTGAATCCTGCGGTCGTCAGCTACACGCTCCGCGAGCCGGTTGGCGTGGTCGGGGCGATCATCCCGTGGAACTACCCGCTGATGATGGCCGCCTGGAAGGTCGCACCCGCGCTTGCGGCCGGCAACACGATGGTCCTCAAGCCGGCCTCAGCCACGCCACTCAGCGCCCTGCGGCTGGGTGAGCTGGCGCTGGAGGCCGGCATCCCAGCCGGCGTCCTGAACGTCGTTCCCGGGCCTGGCGGCGAGGTGGGGGAGGCACTCGCCACCCATCCGGGCATCGACAAGGTGGCCTTCACCGGTGAGACCGGCACGGGCCGGCGCATCGCCGAGGCCGCGGCGAAGACCCTGAAGCGGGTTTCCCTGGAGCTGGGCGGCAAGAGCCCGAACGTCGTATTCGCCGATGCCGACCTCGAGGCCGCCGTGCTCGGATCGCTGTGGGCGATCTACTACGCGGCCGGCCAGTCGTGCGAGGCCCGGTCGCGGATTCTGGTCGAGGATGGCGTGTACGACGCCTTCGCATCGGCCTTCGCGGAGAAGGCGAAGTCGCTCACCGTGGGCGACCCGCTCAGCCCAGACACGAAGATCGGCTCGCTGATCTCGCGCGCGCACGCTGACAGGGTGCGTGGCTTCGTCGACATCGGCCTGGAGGATGGGGGCGAGCTGCTGGCTGGCGGCGACCCGTCGCTCGGCGATGGACTGGACGCCGATGCCTTCGTGGCCCCCACCGTCATCGGCGGCGTCTCCAACGACGCGCGGATCTGCCAGGAGGAGGTCTTCGGACCGGTCGTCACCCTCACGCGCTTCGCCGACGAGGCCGAGGCAGTGAAGATCGCCAACGACGTCCGCTACGGCCTGGCGGCCACGGTCTGGACCGGCGATGGCGGACGCGGACATCGGGTGGCTCAGCGCATTCGCTCGGGGGCGGTCGGGATCAACACGCCGTTCATCGCGTTCCCCGGCGTCCCGTTCGGCGGGTTCAAGGACTCGGGGTACGGGCGGGAGCAGTCGATCGAGGCGCTCGACCTGTACACCGAGACGAAGGCGGTCCTCCAGAACACCTCCGCCAAGCCGCTGAATCCGCTCGGCATCTGATTTCTCAGCGGCGATCGGCCGTCGGCGATTCACCGGCCACGTTCTTGCCAGCTACCAACCACAGCCACCTACGGCGGGTTGGCGCGGACTCGGAGATGCGTGTCGTTGCCACCTGCCCCTCGGGACGGACATTCGACGCCGAAGGAGGTGCCGTTCGGCCCGATCGCGGCGGGAAGGCTCGCCTAGGGCGATTCTGGTTGGTATCCGGCCGGTATCACGCCCCGGGCGGCGGTCTTCGCGGGTACCGTTGGCCGATGCCGATCATCCGCTCCCGCAGCTGGGTGGCCGCGCCCATCGACGAGGTCTTCCGGTTCTTCGACGACCCGGTGAACCTCGAGAGGCTCATGCCGCCGCCCGTGCGCATCCGGCTGACGCGGATCGAGCCCGCGCCGCCGCGGCCCGGCTCCGTCTTTGAGTTCCGCTACGGGCTCGGGCCGTTCCAGCGCGCGTGGACGGTGAGGCTCATGGATCGCGTGGAGAACGAGCGGTTCGTGGACGAGACGATCTCCGGGCCGATGGCGCAGTTCCACCACTCGCACACCTTCGTAGCGGCCCGCGGCGGGGGGACCTGGATCGAGGACCGGATCAACTTCCACGTCGGCCCGGACGGGCCCGTCGGTGTCGTCGTCGACGCGGTCGCAGGCGTGGTGATGCGCCTCACCTTCGTGTGGCGCCACGCCCGCCAGCGTCGGATTCTGCGCGCCTGACCTCGTCCTCGAGGAGGAGCCGCGGCACGCCGACGAGTGCCGCGAACCGCGCCACCCACAGCGTTGGGACCGCAAGCGCCGCCACCGCGAACGCGAGCCAGTCGGCCCGCCAGCGAATGGCGAAGACGACGGCCACGCAGCCGATGGCCAGCCGGAGCGCGAAGTCCGCGAGGGTCGATGGAACCAGGAACAGGAGCTGATCACCGACGAACGGCGCGTCGTTGGCCGAGGCCGCCTGTTGCCGCAGCGAGGCCAGATAGGCGCCCCAGGTGCCCGGGTCGGCCAGCGCGTGGACCCCGAAGGCGACGGCGAGCGCCAAGAGACCGGCCGCGATCGGCCGTCGCAGCGACGCGCGCGTCAGCCACAGGTAGGGGAGCAGCAGGGCCGTCCCGAACTTGAGGGCCGCGGTGGCGGGCACGGCGGCGGCCGCCGCATGCGCGCCGGGCCCGCGCAGCGCGGATCGTGCCGCGGCCGCGACCGGCAGGGTCACGTTGAGCGCGACCAGCTCGATCTGGACCGGCAGGAACAGGAACGACCAGCCGACGGCTCGCCACGAGCCGACGAGCACCCGGAGGCATCCGAGGCACAGCAGGCGGTACGCCCAGGTCACGATCGGCTCCGGGATCGAGGCGAACGGGACGGCGAGCACGGCGAAGGTGGGTGGATACCGAAACGCGCCGGGGTCGTTGATCTCCATCGGCGCATACAGCGGCGTGCCGTCGAGAAGGTTGCGCCCGGCCAGCAGGTAGGCGTGGAGGTCGTACGCGGCTCCGCCGTCCCGCAGCACGCTCTGCCACAGGAAGTGAGCGAAGCTGAGCAGGCCGATGAGGCCCAGCGCCCAGCCGAACGCCTCGAGCCAGGGCCGTCGCCGGTCGATGAGCTCCCGCATGCGCACGTCACGGTAGCGGCAGCGCCCATCTTCGTTGGCGGGGATGTGCCGCGACGGCACGCATCGGCCGCCAGGCAGGGGCGGCGACCCGCAGATGTGCCGGGACGCCACGCATCGGCCAGCGACGGGTCATCAGGTGCCTCCGAGCCCAGCCAGATGGCACTGTGTGCGGGCATGGCACGTGAGAGCCGGACAGCGCCTCCGTGCGGTGGCCTCGGTGGCCGATTCGTGCCACGGCCGCACATCCGGCGGTGAGTTGCGTCGGGTCGAGGCTGCCGCGTACCGTGGCGGCCTGATGTCCGGCAACCTCCGAGCGTGGTTCTCCCGATTCCCCGAAGGCTGGTGGGGGTATCACTGGGCGCCGCCACAGCCCATGAGCGCGGTCGGGCTGATCGGCACACCGGCCTTCGACAGCCGCCTGATGGCCGCCCTGTGGGCCGTGGTGAGCCGGCGGCGGAGCGTGATGCTGAGCTCCGAGGCGCCGCAGGCGGGCAAGACGACGGCGCTCTCGGCCCTGGTGGACTTCCTCCCCGACGGCACGACCGGGATCTTCGTGCGCGGCTGGTGGGAGGAGTACGACTGGCTCGACGAGATCGAGCCGGGCACCGGCTACCTGCTGATCAACGAGATGAGCGACCACCTGCCGATCTACGTGTGGGGCCGCGCGGCGCGCGGCGCGCTCACGCTCGCAGGAAAGGGCTGGGGAATTGGGGCCACCATGCACGCCGATTCGCTTCCCGAGGCGCTCGGCGGCCTGCGCTCGCAGCTTGGGGTCACCGATGAGGACCTTGCCGGCCTCACGATCTACCTGCAGTACTCGGCGTACCTGACGCCGGCCGGGATGTATCGGCGCGTCGAGGAGGCATGGCACCTTCGGCTTGACGATACCGGTGCTCTCGCTCCGGTTCGGCTGGCTGCCCTGGATGGAGGCCGCTCACCGAGCCTCACCGGCGCTCAGCGTCTGCCAGAGCCGCCGATGCTGCCGGACGACGGGGGCCGCTCGGATCGGGCGCTCGTCCACGATCCGGATGCCTATGCCGTGCTTGCCAGCAGCCTGGGCCTGGAAGCCGATGCGTTCGAGGACGAGCTGACGCGCCGCTCGCGATTCCTCGAGGACCTGGCGGCGCGTGGGATCTGCGATCCGCCCTCGGTCGCGGTGGCGATTCGGGGGTACAGCCCCTGACCGCGATCCTGGTTCGAGCATCGATCAGCGAACGGTTCACACGAGGCCCCTGGATGAGTGGTCTCGCGTGAACGGCGCGCCGATCCGTGGCGCAAACCGCGCGGGATCTCGGGCCGCGGTGAACCAATCGCCGATCCATCGGCGCATTTGCTCGGGGGCGGAGGGACGGCCTTGCGCATCGGATGGTAGGCTCGACTGACGATGGCAACGATCCCGCGACCCGCCGATACGACTCGCGGGGCGTTGCGCGCGGCAGGCTATCGGCCGCGCACGGTGAAGGAGGAGCTGCGGGCCAACCTCTTGGCCCGCATCGGCGCCGGCGAGGCCTTCCTGCCGGGCATCCTGGGCTACGACGATTCCGTCCTGCCCCAGCTCGAGAACGCGATCCTGGCCGGCCAGGACGTCATCCTCCTCGGGGAGCGCGGGCAGGCCAAGAGCCGCATCGCCCGCTCGCTCGTCGGCCTGCTCGACCCGTGGCTGCCGTACGTGGCCGGCACCGAGCTGCACGACGACCCCCTGCGCCCAGTCTCGCCGCTGGCGCGCCAGATCATCGCCGAGGAGGGCGACGCCACGCCTATCGGCTGGTGGAAGGCCGAGGACCGGTACAGCGAGAAGCTTGCGACGCCTGACATCAGCATCGCCGACCTCATCGGAGAGGTGGACCCGGTGAAGGTGGCCGAGGGCCGCTATCTGTCCGACGAGCTGACGATCCACTACGGGCTGCTACCGCGGACGCATCGGGGCATCTTCAGCCTGAACGAGCTGCCGGATCTCGCCGAGCGGATCCAGGTTGGCCTGCTGAACGTGATGGAGGAGCGCGACGTCCAGGTGCGCGGCTACCGCGTGCGCCTCGAACTCGACCTGTTCGTCATCGCCAGCGCCAACCCGGAGGACTACACGAGCCGCGGTCGCATCATCACGCCGCTCAAGGATCGCTTCGGCGCGCAGATCCGCACGCACTACCCGGAGGAGACGGCGACCGAGATCGCGATCATGGAGGCCGAGTCCGCCTCCTTCGGCGGCGCGGACGCTGAGCTGCCGATCCAGGTGCCCGGCTTCATGAAGGAGATCGTGGCCGAGCTGTCGCAGCTCGCGCGCCGGTCCTCCGAGGTCTCGCAGCGCTCCGGGGTCAGCGTGCGAGTCACGATCGCCAACCACGAGACGCTGGGCGCCGCCGCCCTGAAGCGCGCGGTGAGGCTGGGGGAGCCGAGCGCCGCGCCTCGGATTAGCGACCTTCCGGCGGTCGTCGCCTCGACGGCCGGCAAGATCGAGCTCGAGACGCTGGGCGACGAGACGCGCGAGGACCGGGTGGTCGAGAAGCTCGTGGCGCGTGCCGTCGTGAACGTCTTCAACCGGCACTTCGCCCTGTCCGAGCTCATGCCACTCGTCGATCGCTTCGAGGACGAGGGGCTCGAGGCCGAGGTCGGGGAGCTCGTCCGATCCCGGGTCCACGGCGAGCTGGCAGACGCGGTCCCCGAGCTGCACGCGGCCATCGCGCGGCTGGATGCCGGCGAGTCCGCCGCGGGAATCGCGTCTGCGGCTGAGTTCGTGCTCGAGGGCCTGCACCTGAACCGACGCCTCAACAAGGAGCGGCGCGCGGGCACCACCCGCTACGCCCGCTGACCTGCGGACGAAGGCACGCCGGATTCGGGCCGCACGGCACTGGCCCGAGGGGGTATCGGATCGCGCCCTTGGGCGACCCCGAGGTGCGCGAAGACCGTCCTGGACCAGGCCGTGATGCCGGTCTGATCGCTCCTCGCGATCCCGAGAAACAGCGTCGAGCGGCCGCCGATTCGGCGGCCGCTCGTCCCCGGTGTCGGGATGCGGTCTCAGATGGGCCGAGGCTCGTGGGTGTACGACCCGCCGGTCAGGTACCGGGCAACGATGTCGACGATTCCGCCGAGGATGACGCCGCCGATCAGCGCCGGCAGGACGAACAGGCCTTCGAACTCGAGGCCCCAGGTGCTGAGGGTTCCGAACGCCTCGCTCCCCAGCCAGCCACCCACCATGGCACCGACCATCGGGAAGACGAACTCGTAGCCGACGCGCGGCTCGCCGATGAACTGCGGGATTGCGCCGAGCAGCACCGCGCCGACGACGAGCAGAAGCGCGGCGAGGCCGCTCATTCCGACGTCCCAGCCGAAGAGCTCAAGCATGGTGATCACCTCCGGTCTTCGTTGTTCGACCTGGAAGCAGGGTCCCCCCGCCGCACGCGTCGCTCCAGTGCCATCCGTCGCCCCGCGGGGTGACGAACGGCCTTGCCCTCGGTCAGCGACCGACGAGCTCGTCCACGAGCGGCGCGAACGCCTCCATCGAGCGTGCCGGAATCCCGTACGAGCTGATCGCCATTCGCTCGCGGCGTCGAAGCAGCGCATCCCGAAGCTGGCCGAGCGTGCCGTACAGCAGGTACGGTGAGCCGCCCACGGCGGCCGGTCCGGCCGACTTCAGGAAGGCGGCCAGGCTGGCGCCGATCGGCTGATCGCTCCCGACCACGCCCGCATCGGCCACGAAGGCGTTGAGCTCGAGGGACTCGAAACGTTCACCGGCCGCCTGGCGGACCGTCTCGACCCGCCGGGCGACCGCGTCGTCGCCCACCGTGCGGAGCATCGGTCGGCCCGATATCGTCATCTGGGGCGCGAGCCCCACGATCTGGGCCTCGCGGGCCGCCAGCCGCAGGAGGCGCGGACCGCCGCCCCCGAGCATGATCGGGGGATGCGGACGCTGGACCGGGTCCGGCGACACGCTGGCGCCCTCGAGCCGGTAGTGACGTCCCACGTGGTTCACCGTCTCGCCCGACAGGAGGCGCTTCACGATGCCAAGGGACTCCTCGAGCCGATCGATGCGCGCGCCGGGACGGTCGTACGGCATGCCGAGCTTGCGGTAGTCCGAGCGCATCCATCCCGCCCCCAGGCCGAGATCGAGCCGGCCGCCGCTCAGTCGATCGATCGTGGCGGCCTCGCGCGCGAGGATCAGCGGATGACGGAAGTCGTTGGCGAAGACGTAGGACCCGAGGCGGATCGTCCTCGAGGCGACGGCGGCCGCGGCGAGGGCGCCGATGGGTGCCAGCCCCCGGCCGAGGTGATCGGTGACGTACACCGCGGCGTAGCCCAGCTCCTCCGCGCGGCGCACGAATCCTGGCCAGTCGGCAACGAGCTCGCCGGCACCGGTGTGGACTGCGAAGCGGAACGGCTGCACGCCGTCAGGCTAGCGGGCCGCGGCCGGCACGATGCGCAGGTACTATCGAACCATCCCCGTACGCCACCCCGGACCGTAGGCTGCGCTGACTGGAACCAGCGCCCAGGTGCATCCGAAGCCGATGGTGCTCAGCGAGGGAACCCTCGCGCGGCCGACCCTCACCCGCCGTCCCGCGGCGATTCCCCTGATCGCCGCGGCGCTCTTCGCTGCCGTGGCAGTTGCCGGGGCCGGGCGCCTCGACGGGCAGGCGGTGCGGGTGGCCGCAGCCGCCATCGCCTGTCTGCTGACGTGGCGAGGCATCGTCGCCGCGGGCTCACAGCGCGAGCGCCGCGTGCGAGGCTGGATCGGCGTTGCGGTGGTGGTGTGGGCCATCTCGGAGACGCTTCGACTGACCGGCTTCTTCGCCGCCGAGGTCGGCCTGTTCGCGGTCGTCTCGATCATCGGCCTTTCGGTCGGCTCGGTGGGCACGTTCGTGGCCGCCGCGCGCGGCCGGATGCGGACCGCCGACGAGGCGGCGCTGTACCTCGACGCGGCCTCCATCTTCTTCGCCTGCACCGGAGCCGTGCTGATCGTGGGCGCCAACCTGATCAGCGACGCCGCCGGCCTCTCGATCCTCGTGCACGCGGCCTTCTTCGTGGCCGTCCTGTGCGCCACGCTCCTCCTCGACCTGTCGACCCGGGTGCCGCTGCGCCTCGTCGGGCCCTGGGAGGCGCTCGCGGGGCTGACGCTCGTCGCCATCGGCTACATCGGCCTCGTGGTGCCGTCCACCAACGAGGCGGTCCGCTGGTTGCTGCACGCGGTGGTGGCCATCGGCGTCGTGCTGGTGGCCCACGGAGGTGCGCATTGGACCGCGATCGAGGACGTCAGCCCGCGGTACCGGGCGATCGCCGGATGGCTGCGCGGCCTGTTGCCGCTCGGCAGCGCGGTCCTCACCGGCGTCCTCATCGTCAGCCTCATCTCGCAGCCGATGCTCGTCGACGGCTTCCTGCGCTGGGCGACCGGCCTGGCACTCGGCCTGGTCGTGGTGTGCGCCATCGCGCGGCAGACCGTCCTTCTCGCCGATCGCGAGCGCGTCATCCATCGCGAGCGGCAGCTGAGCGACGAGCTCACCGTCGCCGAGGCGCAGTATCGCTCGGTCGTGGAGCGCGTGCCGGGCGTCGTCTACGTCGCCGAGGCTGGCCAGCACGGCCGGTGGCACTTCGTCAGCGCGAAGATCGAGGAGCTGCTCGGGTACACGGCCGAGGAATGGACGGCCGACCCGACGCTGTGGATCACTCGCATGCACCCCGCGGATCGGGACCGGATGATCATGGCCGAGGTCGGCGAGACTGAGCGAAGCGAGCCGAAGGGTCGCTGGGAGTACCGCCTGCTCGCCCGAGACGGTCGCGTCGTCTGGGTGATCGACGACGAGGCGGTGATTTCGCGGGACGCCGACGGCCGCGCTACGATGGTGCAGGGCATCCTCGTCGACATCAGCGACCGGAAGGACCTCGAGGAGCAGCTTCGCCACCAGGCGCTCCACGATCCGCTCACCGGCCTGCCGAACCGGGTGCTGTTCGTGGATCGGCTGTCTCACGCCCTGGTCCGCCGGGGCGCCGGCGGTGGCGTTGCCGTGCTGTTCGTGGATCTCGACGAGTTCAAGGCCATCAACGACACGCTCGGCCACGCCGCCGGCGACGACCTTCTCCGCATGGTGGCCGACCGCCTCACCACCGTCCTGCGGGCCGAGGACACCGCCTGCCGGCTGGGCGGTGACGAGTTCGCGTTCCTGCTGGAGGAGGCGCCGCGGGAGCGAGTGCTCTCGGTGGCGGAGCGGATCCTGGCGGCTCTCGCCGACCCGTTCGAGATCGGCGGGCACGCGGCCACGCTGAGCGCCAGCATCGGCGTCGCGATCGGCGCCGGCACGAATTCGACCGCCGTGAGTGGGGAGACCGCGGACGAGCTGCTCCGCGACGCGGACACCGCGATGTACGCGGCGAAGTCGATCGGCAAGGGCCGCATCCAGCTCTTCGAGCGTGGCATGGAGGAGCCGGTCAAGCGCCGCAGGGAGCTTCGGTCGGCCCTCGAGCGCGCGCTCGAGGGGGACGAGCTGTTCCTCGAATATCAGCCGATCGTCGACATGTGCGATGGCGCCCTGGTCGGGGTGGAGGCGTTGGTTCGATGGACCCACCCCCAGCTCGGTCGCCTCATGCCGGGGGACTTCGTCGGCATGGCCGAGGAGAGCGGGCTGATCGGGGGCCTGGGCGAGTGGGTGATGCGCCGGGCGGCGGCCGACATGGCGCGCGACAGCGACATCCTGGTCTCGGTCAACGTCTCGGCCCACCAGCTCGGCGGCGGCGCCCTGCCGGCGCTCATCGAGGAGACGATCGCCGCGAGCGGGCTGAATCCCTCGCGGCTGCTCCTCGAGCTCACCGAGAGCACCCTCGCGTCGGCCGGTGCGGGCGCCGAGACGGAGCTGGAACGCGTGCAGCGGATGGGGGTCCGGATCGCGCTCGACGACTTCGGCTCAGGATATTCGTCGCTCGAGTACCTCGGCCGCCTGCCGATCGACATCCTGAAGATCGACCGTTCGCTCGTGGAGCGCGTCGACGTCGAGCCGCAGCGCCAGGAGGTGCTGCGCGCCATCGACCACATCGCCACCAAGCTCGGCCTCGAGACGATCGTGGAGGGCATCGAGCGGGAGGAGCAGCGGCAGGCCCTCCTCGACCTGGGATTCTGCCGAGCCCAGGGCTACCTCTTCTCGAGGCCGCTCCCGCTGGCCCAGGCGCTCGACGCGAACCGGTCGCTCATCCCAGCGGACGCCCGCCGGTGACGCCGATCACCTCGCCGGTGATATAGCTCGACTCGGCGGAGGCGAGGAAGACGTAGATCGGGGCGAGCTCGGCGGGCTGCCCGGCTCGACCGAGTGGGGTGTTCTCGCCGAAGGTCGCGGCCTTCTCGGCCGGCATGGTCGAAGGGATGAGCGGCGTCCAGATCGGTCCGGGCGCCACCGCATTCACCCGCAGGCCGCGCTCGAGGATGCCCGGGTCCTGGGCGAGCCCCTTGGTGAAGGTGACGATCGCGCCCTTCGTGGCCGAGTAGGGGAGCAGCTCGGGCGAAGGAGAGTACGCCTGGATCGAGGCGGTGTTGAGGATCGTGCCGCCCTCGCGCATGCGCGGGATGGCCGCCTTGGACAGGTGGAACATCGCCTCGATGTTCGTGGCGAAGATCCGCCGCCACTCCTTGGTCGTCATCTCCTCGATCCGATCGCCACAGTCCTGCCACGCGGCGTTGTTGACGAGGACGTCAATGTGGCCGAGCTCGTCGACGGTGCGCTCCACCAGCGTGCGGCACAGCTCAGGATCCTGGATGTCGCCCGCGATGGAGATCGCCTTCCGGCCGGCCTTCTCGACCCAGTCGACCGTGTCGGCCGCATCGGCCTCCTCGATGCCGCCGAGATGGCTGATCACGACGTCGGCGCCCTCGCGCGCGAAGGCGATGGCCACCGCCTTGCCGATGCCCGAATCGCCTCCGGTGACGAGGGCCACGCGATCGGTCAGGCGCCCGGCGCCGCGATACGTCTCCTCGCCGTGATCGGCCTTCGGGTTCAGCTCGGACTCGGTGCCCGGTGGGTCCTGCTGCTGCTTCGGGAACGGTGGTTCGGGGTGCAGGGTCCGCGGATCCTGCGAACGTTCGGTGATCGTCATGCCCATCCCAGAGCATCGCGCGTGCCGGATCGGTCAGGGGGTCCGCCGATAGAGCAGCCTCTGCCAGGCGATGCCGCGCCGGGTGAACACGAGCTCGAAGCTCGACGCGCGGACGCGCCTCGTCGATCGCCGGCTCCGGGAACCCGGAGCGGGTACGCCCCGACCCTCGGCGCACTCGGCGCGGATCGCGTCGAGCGGGGGCGTCCTCGTCGGGGGAAGCTGGCGGGTCTTTGACCCGTGGGGAGGGTCAACGGACGCCAGAGCGCGGCTCCGGACAGGGCTCCAGCAACAGATGACCCGTACTTGCGGGTGGAAAGCACTGCATCGTGGTCTCCGGCATCCGTTGACTCGTGGGGCGGGTCACCGAACCGCCAGGACCGGCGAGCCTGTGCGCGTCGACACCGGGTCGGCAGCGATCGCGCCTCACATCTGAGGGTCCACTCACCCCGCCTCCGCGGCGCGCTGCGTGGTGAGCCTGGCGAGCGCCTCGACCACGTCCGGAAGCTCGTCATCCGCCAGTGCCTGTGCCTCTCGGTAGCAGGCGGCGGCCGCGGGCCGGTCGCCGCGATCCGCGTGGCGCCGTCCCAGCTCGACGAGGAGATCCACGTGGCGGCTGCGGAGCGCCCGGCGACGCTCCTCCACGTCCGCGCTGTCGCCGTAGTACGGGCAGTCGTCCAGGTAGTCGCCGCGGTACAGCCGCCGCGCGTCTTCGAGCATGCGCGTGCCCTCCGCACCGGTGGCGCGGCCCGCGTCGCCGATGAGGCGCTCGTACTCGGCCACGTCGCTCCACGACACGACCGTCGGTTCCAGCCGGTAGCGGTCGTTATGGAACGCGATGGCGGCCGGACGGGAGCGCTCGCGGCGCCCGGGCTGGAGCATCGACCGCAGGCCGAGCATCGTTCGGTGGAAGGCCACGTCGGCCCGGTCGAGGTCGACGTCCGGCCAGATCAGCTCGAGGATCTCGTCCTTGCTCGCGCCGCGCTCACCGCGGTCGAGCAGGAAGGCGAACATCCCTTCGGCCTGGCGGGAGCCCGCCTTCTCGCCGCCCCAGCGGCGAATCGGCTCGCCGTTGCGCTCGGCGCGGAGGGCCCCCAGCGCGTAGACGTGCAGCCGGCTGGTCAGCGAGGTCACGTCTGCCAGCGCCTCGCTCAGGGCGGTGCCGCTCGTCTCGACCAGGCGAGTCTCGCGGCTGAGCTCCGCCAGGGCGGCCAGCTGCCTGCTGTGCCGCTCAGCGAGCCGGAGCGTCGACCCGAGGAATGCGACGGCGAGACGCAGGGCCTCCTGCTCGGTCGCGGTGAAGGCCGCGCCGCTGCGCTTCTGCCCGAAGCGCGCGAAGCCGCCGTCGGTGAGTGGGAGCTCGACCGCCAGCGGGTCGTCATCGGCTACGTCGCCGACCGCGTGCTGGACCGTCCCGTCGGCATCGGCGACGAGCGCGCCGGTCAGCTCGAACGTTCGCATCAGGCGCGCGAGCGCCGGACGGACGGCGGCCTCGGGCCGCTGCGCCACCAGCGGGTCGCCGCCGAGCGCCTGGACGAGCCGTGCCTGGTCGATTTCATGCGTGCTGCCGGCCATGACCTGCTGCACGCGGTCCGAGATCGGCTCGAAGAGCGCGATCGTGATGACCACGGCAAGCGCCGTGACGATCGGCAGCTCGACCGAGAGGGCCGCCGCCGCCGCCCGGTCGAGGACCACGAGCACCGCCACATAGGCGACCACCGCGAGCCCGCCGAACAGCGACCAGCGTACGGCCCGGCTGGCTACCGGAGCCGACACGAACAGGTGCTGGGCGACGATGGCGTAGGTCGCCATCACGGTCGCCATGGCCACGACCGATACCCCCAGCCAGCGCGGGCCGCCGATCTCCGGCGGCAGGATTCGCAGCATGCCGCCCCCGATCCCGAGCGCGATCGTGGCGATGGCGAACTGGAGCTGGCGGCGTCGCACCTCGTCGGTGCCGAAGGCCCGCAGTCCGGCCACCAGGAACCCGACGCCCGACGACCAGACGCCCAGGCGCAGCGCCGCGAAGGTCCACCCGGCGACCGCCGGCGGCAAGCCGAACGGCGCGAAGGAGTCTGCCGAGAAGCCGATCTCGTGGGCCGGATCGACGACCGCCTGGAAGATGGCCAGCGCGGCGACGGTGTAGCCGATGACGAGCGCAGCGGTCGCGATCCGCGATCGCCGGCCCTCGAATGCCACCGAGATCGCCAGGTGCGTGGTGACCGGGGGAAGGAGGAAGGCGGATGCGTCCTCGACCAGGTTGACCGGCTGGATGACGGAGCCATCGCCAGTCAGGCGCTGGACGATGATCGCAACGCTCCAGATCGCCAGGAGCGTGCACAGCGCCGTGAAGATCGGCGCGCCGGCGGCGCGCGACGCCCGGGTCAGCACCAGCAGGCCGAGCCACGTGGCCAGGATGGCGGTGATGCCGTGTGCCGTGATCTCCAGGAACTCGGCCACGCTCGGATGACCCCCTCAGCAAGCTCGGGTAGGCAGCCGGGCAACCATACGCCGCGGGCCGATCCCGGACAAGGATCGCGTGACCTGTCGATCGGGCCGACCTACCATGCTCCGCATGCGACTCGGGCGGCTCCGCGACTGTGGCGACCTGTTGATGTTCGACCAGGTGCGGCGCAGCCTCGGCCTCGGACAGCCGCACCTGGAGGGAGAGGCGACGATCGCCGTCGCCGACATCGTCGGCACGGTCGGCCGAGCTGCCGACTTCGACGGTTGCTTCCGGCCGCGCGAGGCCGCCCTGGCGCATCGCGTCGACCAGGTGCGCCGCAACGACCGGGCGCTCGACGAGCCGATCGAGGTGATCCGGGTCGATCGCGGCTACTTCGTGGTCGACGGCCACAAGCGGGTGAGCATCGCGAAGGCCGGGGGCCGGGAGTTCATCGACGCCCAGGTCAGCCACGCGCCGACGCCGTACCGGTTCGAGCCGGGGGTCGACCCGGTGGCAATCGAGCGCACCGCCACCGAGCAGCGGTTTCGCACCGAGACGGGCCTGCTGGAGGCCGTGCCGGCGGTGCGATTCGTGGCGTCGCGCCTCGAGGGATACGCCGAGCTCCGGCAGTCGCTGACCTCGTACGCCTACGACCTCAGCCAGCGGCTGGGTCGGCTGCTTTCGCGCCCGGAGGCCTCGGCGCTGTGGTACGAGAGCGTGTATCGGCCGACCATCGGGGCGGCGCAGCAGAACCGGCTCGACGAGCTCATCGGCTGCTGCACGGACGCGGACCTGTTCCTGTCGATCCATCGGCAGAGCCAGGAGCTATGGGGGACCGAATGCCGCGTGGCGGTCGACCAGGCCGAGCACCTCGTCAGTAAAGTCATGGAGCACGGGACCCCCGACCAGTCCGTGATCGACCGTGTCCTTGCGCGCGCCCGGCGCCGCCGGCCGCCGGCGGTGCTCGTCCAGCAGACAGGGGGAGAGGTCTAGCTCTTCCCGTCGCCGTCGATCACGCGGTCCACGGCCCGGGCGTACTGCTCGTCGCTGAGCGCGCCGGCATCGCGAAGCGTTCGAAGCCGGTCGATCTCATCGGCGACCGATGCCCCGTGCGTCGCCCGGTCGACCGGGCGGTCGCGGCGACGGACGCGATCGGATCGACGCGCCGGCTTCTCCTCGAATGCCTCGCCGATGGCATCCATCACGCGGCGCTCGATGAGGTCGCGCGTGCGCTCCCCGCCGGGGAGGAAGCGGCGTGCCGGCCCGGACAACCACGCGGGCAGGTCTGGTGGCAGGTCCGGGCGTGGCTCGGTACCGTCGGGCGGCTGCGGAGCCTCCGGGGCGTCGCTGACCGTCACGTCCGGGATGACGAGCTCGGTGAGCGGCTCCGGTCGCTCGATGTCGCGAAGGGGGCGTTCGCCCAGCGATCGCATGCGGACGCCGTCGGGCAGGTCATCGGCCACGATGGCGCGGGTCGTGTCGGACAGCAGGACCTGCCCGCCGCGACCGATGGCGGCGAGGCGCGAGGCCCGGACGACGTCCAGCCCGGTGTAGCCCTCGTCACCGACCGCCGGCTCGCCGGTGTGGAGGCCGATCCGCAGCCGAACCGCCGCGCCGTCGGGCCACGACGCCGTGGCGTGCGCCTGCTGGACGGCAACCGCCGCTGCGACGCCGTCGCGGGCACGGGGAAACGAGTAGAAGAACGCGTCGCCCTGGGTGTCGATCTCCTGCCCACCATGGCCGGCGAAGGTCCCGCGCATGAGCCGCCGATGGGAGGCAAGCAGCTCCGCGTACTTCGCATCGCCCAGGCGCTTCAGGAGCGTCGTGCTGCCCTCGATGTCGCTGAACAGGAACGTGACCGTTCCCGACGGCAGGTTCGGCATGTTGACCCCGAGCATACGGCAGCACCGCTTGCCCGCCGATGGGATGATGCGAGGCCGAATCCGAGTGAGGATGCACTCCAGCGTGTCTGAACGCATCCGACCCCCCATCGCAGCCCTGGCGCTCGCGGCCGTCCTCGCGCTGGTCGCCACCCTGGTCCCGATGCTCCCGCCGAAGGTCGTGACGGCCACCGGCAGCCTCGCGAACGCCTCGGTGTCGCCAGCCAGCGGCACGACGAGCACTGCGTTCATGTTCTCTGTTGAATACGCGAGCAGCCCGACCCATGAGCCGACCGAAATCTGGGTCGACGTGGGAGGGACGATCATCGACCTGCAATTCAGCGGTATCGGGGCTCCGGAGGGCGGGACCTACCAGGAGTCGAGCACGCTGCCGGCTGGGACTCATGCCGTGACCTTCCATGCGACAGGGCCCGGCCAGGATCCCACGCTCGACGGCGGCACGATTGCGGTCACTGCTAGCCCGACCCCTCCACCGACCCCCGGGCCGACGCCGCCACCGCCGACACCGGTTCCAACGGCGCCCCCGCCGCCGGCGCCTGCGCCGACACCCCTGCCCCCCGGCGTGACGCCTCGGCCGACACCCCGCCCGACGCCGCGGCCGCCCGGAGTCACGCCCAACCCGGCCACAGCGACGCCCGAAGCCTCGGCCGAGGAGACTGAGCCCGCGTCCTCCGACGCGTCCAGCCACACGCCGTCCGCCGATGCCAGCGCCCGAGCGAGCGATGGGCCGTCGAGCGGACGTCCGTCCGCAGGCCCGAACTCGCCGGAGGCCTCGGCCGAGCCGGAGGACGCGAGCCGATCGGGGGGCATGGGCCGACTCGGATGGATCGTGCTGGGCGGCATGACCTCGGTGGCGGGGGCGTTCGTCCTCGGCCGCCAGTGGCGGATCAGGCGTCGGGCGTGACGCCGGGCTCACTCGGCGGGCGGCTCGACGGCGATCGGGTCCGAATGCGCCCCCTCACGGCGGGCGAACAGGATGAACGGCAGCGCGAGCGCCTGCACGGCGCCGGCCACGACATAGGAGGCGGCGTACCCCGACAGGTCGGCGACGCGGCCGAGGGCCGGTTGGATCACCACGCCGCCGGACGACCCCATCAGCGAGTCGAACGACAGGACGGTTGCCCGCTGCTGTGACGGGATGAGGCCGTTTAGGAACGCACGGCGAATCGGTTCCTCCACGGCGGCGGCCAGCGCCCAGAGGACGAGCAGCGCCACGGCCACCGCGAACACGGGCATGACCCCGAGCAGCACCAGCGCCGCCACGCCGGCGACGCCGAACAGGAGCAGCGCGTCGGTGCGTCGGGCGAACCACCGGCGGACGAAGCGGACCGACCAGCCGCCGGCCATCTGGGCGCCCGCGATGATCGCGGCCGCCAGCCCGGCGATGCTGTACGCGTCGGGGTCGCCGTACAGCTCGAGGAGGTACGGCTGCAGCGCGTAGAACGCGTAGAAGCCGACGCCGGTCGTGAAGGGCGCGGCCAGCATGAGCCATCGGACCGGCCGATTGCGGAGCCCGCCGGCGATCGCGCCGGACACGACGGTGCGCACGGCCCCCATCGGCGTCGCATTCCGCTCCGGGGTGAAGCCAATGTCCCGCATGAAGCGCCAGGCGACCGCGACGGTCAGCCCCAGCAGCCCTGCGCGCACCAGATACGGCACGCCGAGGTCGCTGAGCTGCGCGATCACCCCGCCGGCCACCGACCCGACGAGCATCGCCCCACCGCCGACCACCTGCGCGCGGCCGAAGACCGTCTCGAGGTCGCCCTCGTAGCCGGTGGCCGTCAGCGCGTCGACCAGCCACGCTTCGGTGGCCCCGGAAAAGAACGTGAAGCCGAGCCCCAGCAGCGCCGAAGCCAGCGCCCAGCCGATGAATGGGGCCTGCACCTGCCACATCCAGAGGTACAGGAGCGTCGAGGCCAGCAGCGTGGCGGCGCCGAGGATGAAGCTGAAGCGCCGGCCGCGGGTATCGGCGACGACGCCGGTGGGGACCTCGAAGATCACCTGACCGACGGCGAAGAACGCATTGGCGGCGAACGCCTCCGCGTTGCTCAGGCCGGCGTCGAGCAGGAAGAGCGTGTTCACGCCCCAGATGAACGACGCGGCCAGTGTCGTGAGGAGGGTGAGCGTCAGGTACGTGCGCTGGACGGCCCGGGCAGCGTTCGGCATCGGCGGTCAGTCGCCGTCCCGCGGGAGCCAGAAGGTGTCGTGGCGGAGGAAGAACGCGGCGCGCTCCTCGTCGTCCATGACCAGGCCGCGGCCGACGCGATCGAGCGTCTCGAAGTAGTCCTCGCGGTCGGCGCCCGGGGCGAACAGGATGAGCATCGAGGCGGGCGCGCCGGACTCGTTCCGGAAGGCGTGGATCCCGCCCTCGGGCACGAACAGGAAGTCGCCCGGCTGACCATCCAGCCAGGCGCGTCCGTCGTACAGCCGGATCGTGCCCGATAGGACGTAGAACGACTCGGAGATGGAGCGATGGAAGTGCGGCTCCGGACCGCTCGGCTCGGGCGCCATCGACCAACGGTACAGGCCGAACTGGCCGTTCGTCGTGGTCCGCGTGGCGAGGTAGTGCACCGTACCGCCCGACCTGTAGGTCAGGTCCGGCGTCGCATCGGCGCGGTGGAGGGTGGCGTTCGCCAGGCCGTCGTCGCCCGTGTGGGCGGGCGGTGGGTAGACCAGGTCCGGGTGCGACATTGGGGGCCTCGTGGCTGCGACGGACTTCACCATACTGCCAACGATGGACGTGATCGCGGTGTATGGCACCCTGCGCGAGGGCGAGCGCAACCACGGTCTGCTCGAGGGCGCCGAACGGATCGGGGGCGGCTGGATCGTCGGAGCGCTCCACGACATGCCGGCCGGACCGCATCGGCCATATGCGTACCCCGCGCTGGTCCCAGACCCGGGCGTGCGCGTGCGCGTGGAGCTCTATCGCCTTACCGATGCGTCCCAGCTCTCCCGGCTGGATGCGCTCGAGCGCTATCGCCCCGGCGACGAGGACGCCTCCGAGTACGTCAGGCGGCTGGAGTCCGTTCTCGACGGCCCGGTCGAGCGCGCGTGGGTGTACTGGTACGCGGCCGATCCCGTCGAGCTCGGTCCGCGGATCCCGAGCGGTGACTGGGTGGACGGGCGACCTCGCTGATTCGGATGGTTGCCGCGCAACGGCCGGTTATCCGAGTCCGCTGGGCCCGACTCGGACAACGTGCCGCGAGGGAAGCATTACCGGGCCGATGGGTCGCTGGGCACGCGTCGCCGAGCTCAGATCCAGTGTTGGATCCTCGGATCTCGCAGGTAATGCGCGCGAAGTGGCCCGATATCCGAGTCCAGAAAGCTCACGTCCGCGCGCCGCACGCGCCGCACGCGCCCCACGCGCCCCACGCGCCCCACGCGCCCCACGCGCCCCACGCGCCCCACGCGCCCCACGCGCCGCCGGTGCCGCTATGCGTCGATGCGGGGAGGCAGGCCGAAGAGCGGGAACCAACGCTCGGTGTCGAGGAAGAAGGTCAGGCCGCTGATCTTGCCGTCGCGCGACTCCATGACCTGGATCGACCACGGCTCCCAGCCGCCGTCTGGCGCCGGCTTGTACTGGCCCCAGGCCGGCGAGCCGTTGGCCCGAACCGGCACCAGCTTCGAATCGCGGCAGCCGTGTCCCGGCCCGAGGCACCACTTCACGATGTCCTCGTGCGTGTTCAGCCACAGCCCATACGGCGGCATGTTCCAGGTCGCGTCCTCGTGGAGGAGCGAGGTCAGGGCGTCCATGTCATACGACTCGAAGGCCGCGACGTAGCGGGCCAGCAGGTCCTCGGAGGCCGCGTCCAGGTTCGCCGATCCGGTCACCGCACCGTCGGCGTCGAGCTGATCGAGCGTGGCGCGAGCACGCTGGAGCGCCGAATTGACCGATGCGACCGAGGAGTTCAGGAGCTCCGCCACCTCGGACGCGCGCCATCGCAGCACCTCGCGCAGGATCAGGACCGCGCGCTGCTTCGGCGGCAGGTGCTGGAGCGCTGCCATGAACGCCAGGCGGACCGATTCGCGCGCGAGGGCGACGTCGGCCGGATCACCGTGTGAAGGGACGACCAGCGAATCCGGCGCGGGCTCGATCCAGACGGTCTCGACCAACGGGGCGGGCAGCGGCCGCTCCGCGGAGGAGGCGGGCTCCAGGTCCATCGGCCGCGCGCGACGCTGTCGGGAGCCGAGCATGTCGAGGCACACGTTCGTCGCGATCCGATACAGCCAGGATCTGAGCTGGGAGCGCCCCTCGAAGCGGTCGAGGGACTTCCACGCCCGGACCATGGTGTCCTGCACGGCATCCTCCGCCTCGAAGGCGGAGCCGAGCATCCGGTAGGCGTATGCGGTGAGCTCGGTTCGATATTGCTCGAGCTGCGGCTCGAGGGTGGCGGGCGTCTCCGGCGTCATCGTCTCGGTCATGCCATGGATGGTACGCGGATCGGCCGGAGCGGTCAGGGAGCTCATCGAGCGCGGCCCTCCCGGAGCGTGGCGACCGCCTTCGCGATGCGGCGCTGGCGCGTCTCATCGGTCCTTGCGCCGGTCACCGACTCGACGTGGAAGCGCTGGAGGCTGTACGACAGCCCGTCGAACGTGCCTCGTGCGGCGGGCTCCGCGTCGAGCGCGGCGGCCAGGTCGTCCGGCACGGCCATCACCCTCGGCGCAGTGTCGAGCGTGAGCTCGACCTCCACCTCGGCGCCGGCGGCAACGCCGGCCGCCTCCCGGTTCGCGGCGGAGAGCGGCAGCATGAACACGCCGTCCATGGTCGCCACCGTGCTGCGGTAGGTGTGCCCGCCGATGCGGACGGTCACTGCCGGCCGCTTCCCGGCGCCGAGCGACTCGACGACCCGATCCGGGACCTGGAAGCCGGTGGCCGTCTTGCCGCCGAGCGCGATCGTCGTAGAGAACTTCACCGATTCGTCTCCTCTGCCCGCATGTCGTCGCACGGCCACGAGCCGCGCCTCGTTCGGTCCCCGGTTGCGCAGCGCCATGAGCGGGAGGCAGTCGAGGGCCAGCAGGTCGCCGGCCACGAACGACCGGCGGCTCCCCCCCTCGCATTCCACCTCGACCGTGCCGCGCTCGACCAGCACGAGGCAGTCGCTCCAGTCCGCCGCCTCGGTCAGCCGCGTGACCCCCGGCCCGAGCGTGATCCGCAGCCGATCGAAGGCCGGTGGCAGCGGCATGCGCGTCATCGCGCGCGCGACGCCTCCGATCGGCGACATTCGCTCAGCCGGCCGGCGCGACGTTGTGGTTCCGCCGGAACAGGTTCGTGGGGTCGACCGCGGCCTTCACACGCGCCAGCCGCTCGCCGGTCGCTCCCGGGTAGGCTCGGCGGATCGCCGTCGGGTCCTCGGCCTCGAGGAAGTTGACATACGCCCCCTCGCCACCCTGGCGCAGGTCGTTCGCGAACGCCTCCACCCAGGCGTCCTTCGTCGCCTGGTCGTCGCCACCGGAGTGGAATGCGACGCAGATCGCCAGGATCCTCCGGGACCGATGGGCGAATGCGGTCGCATCGGCCGGCACGCGCGCCATGGCGCCGCCCAGAACGCGGAGCTGGGTGGCCCGCATGGGCGCATCCGAGGCCCCGAGGTGTCGCATGATCGCCTCCGCGTCGGTCGGCGCGACGTGGTCCATGAAGAAGGTGCGTCCCACCACCAACGGCCGGAAGTCCTCGCCAGCGCCCTCTTCCGGCGGATACATCTCCGGGTACGAGATCGGCTTCACGAGGTCGGCCAGCGGCTCGGCCAGGGCGCGGAATGGTGCCATGGCCGCCTCGCCGGCCTCGACGTCGCCGACGTGGCAGAGCATGGCGAGGATCACGATGCTGCCGTGGTGCTCCTCCGGGACGAACGGCAGCGGCGGGCAGTTCATGACGTTCGCGATCGTCGACAGCTCCTCGGGCGCCGCCTCGGCGGCGGCCAGGAAGCCCTCGACCGTCTGGGCGGTGGCCGGCAGGACGAGGATGCCCCCGACGACCTGCTCCACCGGCTGAAGCCGATACTGGAAGCGGGTCACGACGCCGAAATTGCCGCCCCCGCCACGAATGGCCCAGAAGAGATCCGAATCGTGGTCGGCGTCGACGACCCGGATCTCGCCGTCGGCAGTGACGATCTCTGCCGCCAGGACCGAGTCGATCGTCATCCCGTGCTTGCGCACGAGGTAGCCGATGCCGCCGCCGGTCGTGAGGCCGCCGATGCCGACCGACGCCGTGTCGCCGAACCCGACGGCCAGTCCGTGCTCCGCGGTCGCGACCGTCACCTCGCCCGCGGTCAGCCCGGTCTCGGCCCACGCCGTCCGTGCCTCCGGGTCGATCTCGAGGCCCTTCATCTCGACGAGATCGATCACGATGCCGCCGTCCGTGGTGCTGTGCCCGGCGCCCGAGTGCCCGCCGCTGCGGACTGCCAGCTCCGTCCCGGTCGCGCGCGCGAAGGCGACGGTGGCCGCCACGTCGCGCGCGTCGCGCGCGCGCACGATGGCGGCGGGGCGTAGGTCGTACCCGCCGGCCTTCACCTGGCGGGCGGGTTCGTAGTCGGGATCGGACGGGATGATCATGCGCCCGCTCAGCTGGGCGCGCAGGTCGTCGAGGGTGGTGGTCCCGGCTGCGGTCGTCACGTGCCGCTCCTCCGTGTGTGATGTGTCATGGATTGGACGGGCTGATGACCCGGAAGTCATCGGTGTTGCCACGATGATCCGTATTCCTGACCATCCGTGTCAGGTTCGTGGGCCATGCTGGCCATCGACCGATGACTTTCGACGAGCCCGACGGTCACGGCAGCACCACGCACCGAAGAGAGACCTCGACCGATGACGACGACGACCCTACCCCGGAAGGCGACCCGCCGCGAGTGGATCGGCCTCGCCGTGCTGGCCCTTGCCTGCCTGCTGTACGTGATGGACCTCACCGTCCTCCACCTGGCGGTGCCGGCGATGAGCGCCGACCTCCAGCCGACGAGCGCGCAGCTGCTGTGGATCATCGACATCTACGGCTTCCTGGTCGCAGGGTCGCTGATCACGATGGGAACCCTTGGCGACCGCATCGGCCGACGGCGGCTGCTGATGATCGGCGCGGCGGCGTTCGGGCTCGTCTCGATCATGGCCGCCTTCAGCGTGAGCGCGGAGATGCTCATCCTCAGCCGTGCGCTGCTCGGGATCGCGGGCGCAACCCTGGCGCCGGGGACGCTGAGCCTCATCTTCCACATGTTCACCGATCCGCGCGAGCGGTCGATCGCCGTCGGGGTGTGGATCGGCAGCTTCAGTGCCGGCAGCGCGGTCGGCCCGGTCCTGGGCGGCGTGATGCTCGAGTTCTTCTGGTGGGGATCGGTCTTCCTGCTCGCCCTGCCGGTCATGGCGGCGCTGCTCATCCTCGGGCCGCGCGTGCTGCCAGAATACCGCGACCCGGACGCCGGCCGCCTGGATCCGGTGAGCGCCGGCATGTCGATCGTCGCCCTGCTGGCGATCATCTTCGGCCTGAAGGAGATCGCCCAGTCCGGCGTGGACACGCTGCCGATCGCGGCCATCACGCTCGGTGTCGTCGTCGGCGGGCTGTGGGTGCGGCGCCAGCAGCGCCTCGAGGACCCGATGATCGACGTCAACCTCTTCCGCATCCGCGCCTTCAACTCGGCGCTGGCGGTGAACTTCCTGTCGATCTTCACGATGGTCGGCTACTTCCTGTTCGTGGCGCAGTACCTCCAGCTCGTCATCGGCCTTTCGCCGCTGGAGGCCGGCCTGTGGTCGTTGCCGTCGGCGGTGGCGTTCGTCGTCGGCTCGCAGCTGGCGCCGCGGATCGTGCAGCGCGTGCGTCCGGCGTACCTCATCGGCGGCGGCCTGGCGATCGCGGCTCTGGGCCTGGTGATGCTCACCCGCGTCGGCACGACCGACGGGCTCCCGCTCCTGGTGGCCTCGTCGATCGTCATCTCGATCGGCCTGGCCCCGGTGTTCGGGCTGACCACCGAGCTCATCGTGGGCTCCGCGCCGCCGGAGCGGGCCGGCGCCGCCTCGGGCATCAGCGAGACGGCCTCCGAGCTCGGCGGGGCGCTTGGCATCGCGATGCTCGGCAGCATCGGGGTCGCGATCTACCGGGGCGAGGTCGCCGCCGACCTGCCGTCGGGAGTGCCCGCCGATGCCGCTGCCGTCGCGACCGACACGCTCGGTGGCGCCGTCGGGGTGGCGGCGCAGTTGCCGGCTGACACCGCCGCGGCCGTCCTCGACGTGGCACGCAACGCGTTCGTGACCGGCATGCAGATCACGACAGGAATCGCCGCCGGTATCGCGATCGGCCTGGCCATCCTGGCGGTCGTCGCCCTTCGGTCGTCGTCCGTCGGCGGCGAGCGCGTGGGCGACCGCGAGAGCGAGGACGCCACGGCCGCCTCAGGGCGTCCGCCAGAGCAGGTGGCCAACATCGCGCCGTGGGAGCTGGGAGCGGACTGACGCGTCGCCGCAGTCGCACCGCAGGGCCGATGCGGACGATGGCGGCATGAACGCACAGATCGCGACGATTCCGGCCCGCCGCAATCGCACCGGGCTCAGCTCCACGGCACTGCGGGCGGCGCTCCCGCTCGTGGGAACGGGGCTGAAGCTGATCAGCCTGAACTACGGGGCGCTGAAGTGGATGCTCGAGACGGTCCCGTCGTCGGTGACCGAGCGGCTCTCGCGCGAGCGGGCGCTCGAGACCGCCCGTCATGCCGCCCGCCGGGTCCCGGCCTACCGGGACCGGCTCGAAGAGGTCGGGGTTGACCCGCGGCATCTGGCGCAGTGGGAGATGGCGCCTGAGACCGACAAGGCGAGCTACGTCGACCGCTGGAGCCTTGCGGAACGCTGCCTCAATGGCCGGATCCCGCTGCGTGGCACGACGATTGACGAGTCGTCGGGCAGCACCGGCACCCCCTACAACTGGGTGCGATCGTCAACGGAGCGGCGGCACGTGCGCCGGATGATCGGCTTCTTCGCTCGCTACACGTTCGGCCACGAGCCGCTCGTGGTGCTGAACGCGTTCAGCATGGGTGCCTGGGCCACCGGCATGACGACCGCCCTTGCCCTGGAGCAGAACGGGCTGGTGAAGGCGACGGGCCCGTCGATCGAGAAGATCCTCGGCACCATGCGCCAGCTCGGCCCGGGGTACCGCTACCTGATCGTCGGGTACCCGCCGTTCATCAAGCTGCTGCTCGACGAGGGCGAGCGCGACGGCTTCTCGTGGGAGGCGTACCGGATGCACGCGCTGCTCGGCGGCGAGGGCAACTCCGAGGCGCTGCGCGACTACCTCGGCCGTCGCTTCGAGACGGTGTTCTCCGGCTACGGCGCCACCGACGTCGAGATCGGCCTGGCGGCGGAGACGCCGGCCTCCATCGGCCTCCGCCGGCTGGCGGCCCAGCGTCCGGAGATCGCCAGAGCGCTGTTCGGCGAGACCGGCCGCAGCCCGATGGTGTTCCAGTACAACCCGCTCCTCCATCACATCGAGACGAATGGCAACGGCGAGCTGCTGTTCACCGTCACCCGGCACGGCACCCTGGCGCCGAAGGTCCGCTATAACGTCCACGACGAGGGAGGCGTGATCCGCGACGACGACCTGCGCGCGCGGCTGGGGGAGTTCGGCGTCGAGATCGGCCAGCTGGATCCATCGCGCCGGCGCCACGTCCGGATGCCGTACCTCTACGTCTTCGGACGGCGCGACTCGACCGTGTCGGTCATGGGCGCCAACATCTACCCGGCCGACATCGAGGCTGGGATCTACGCCGATGCGGCCCTGGCCGAGCGCGTGCTCTCCTTCGCCCTGTCGATCCGCGAGGAGCGGCCGGGGGAGACGCGGCCGCTGGTGGCCGTCCAGCTCGCCCGCGGAGAGCCGACGCCGGACCTCACCGATGCGCTGAGGGCCGCTATCCAGCGCCAGCTCGCGACCCAGAACGCCGACTACCAGGAGGCGATGCGGGAGTACCCCGCGCTGCTCGTCCCGGTCGTCGAGCTCCACGCGCGGGGCACAGGGCCGTTCGCCGGCGATGCGGACCGCATCAAGCACCGCTACGTGACGGACCCGTCACCCTCCGTCCCGGATCGCCACGTTGCGCCGGGGCGCACGTAACTGACCGCTAGGCCGCGGGAGGCGCGCTGAGGCCCTCGATCCTTGCGCCTCCACGCACATTCATGTGGCCAGGACGCGGCTGCTTCGCAGTTACGTGCGTCCGGACGCACGCGCCGCGGCGGCACGGCCCTGCGACGATCGCGAGGCCGCGGCGCATCGCCAGCGAGCCGCCGCGGCCTCAGGGCCCTAGCAGGCCGGCTCCGGAGACCGTGACGTTGCCTCGCTCGACGACGCCGAAGGCGGCGTAGCCGGTACCGGTCACGAGGCGGAACGTATCGGCAGCGGCGTTCGCCTTCCCGAGATCCTCGATGTCCAGCACGAAGTGGACGCCGGACACGCCGTCGACGGTCGCACGGCCGGTGAGCGTTGCCCGCGGACCCTCGATGGTCAGCGTGTCGACGGCGGTCGCATCCACCCGGATGCCGGCGTCCCGATCACGGAAGTGGATCGAGCCGGTCGGCGCCGGTGCTCCGAGGGCGTACGACACGTCGAACGCGAACTGGGCGCGTCCCCCGGGCGCCGGTCCTTCGAGGATCGTGAACTCCGCGAGCTCGCCGACGGCCTGTCCGCCGCCGGTGACCGTGCCAGGGGTGTTGACCGGCACCGAGACGCAGGCCGCACCCGAGCACGAGCTGAAGGCGAAGACATCGAAGCCGCGGGTCATGTCGCCGGCGTACACGTGGCCCTTGTACTCCTTCGCGGACCAGGTGTCCGCTCCGGGCATCACGTTCCAGCCGCGGGTGTTGCCCCAGTCCGTGAACGGGTGCTCGGCGATGCCGTCGGTGTTCGACGCTGCCGCCGCATAGTCGATCCACCATACGCCGGCGCCGTAGTGTGCCGACACGGCCTGGGTTGGCGGCAGCGACGAGACTCCGTCAAATCCCGGCTGGATCGGGCCGGGGCCCACGGACCCGTTGCCGCCGTTGCGGAAGACATGGATCGTGCATCCGCGCTCGGTCCGGCCGATGCCGGCAAGCGCCGGTGCGAGTGGATCGATGGCAAGCGACGGGTTCGGGTAGAACCACGTTCCGAGCCGTGCGGGCGAGTCCGGGGCGGAGACGTCCCAGAAGTGCATGCCGCCGATCACGCCGCTCGGGTCGCTGTTGCAGGCGGTGTTGCTCAGGCCGCCGCCGCGCTCATCGGTGAACACGAGGATGCGGCCATCCGCGCTCACGTCAGCCTGGTGCGAGGTCGTGAGGTTGCGCGGGTTGGCGCTCCCACCCGCCTCGGTCGTCTGCGGAATGAGGGCGATGGTGGACGCATCGCGCTCGAAGATGTTCGAGACGTCGACGATGAACGTCCCGGTCCCCGGGCTGGCAGCGTACATCGTGCTGCCGTCGGCGGAGAACGAGGTGTCGTGCGCCGCGCCGGTCACGCCCGCCGCGATCTTGCGGACCATGGTCACCGGGGTGCTGCGCAGATCGACGACCTCGACGCCGGAGCGGGTCGTGTCGATGGCCAGCCACTCGCCGCTCGGGTGGAGCGTGGCGTTGTGCGCGCCGTTGCCTGGCGTCTGGACCACGTAGCAGTCGAGCAGCGAGGTCGTGAACGTGGCGGTGGCCGGGTCGTACTGCAGCCGGACGATATCGGAGCCGCCCTCGTCGATCGCCGTGGGCTGCTTGCCGCGCAGACAGGCCGAGACGTGCGGACCGACGACGAGCGGATCGAACGAGACGACCGCCAGGTCGCCGCGGACCTGGACGTCGTTCTGCCAGCCGGGGTCGGTATAGGCGCCGGCCAGGGTCGGCCGGGCGGGGTTCGTGACGTCGAAGATGCGCAGCCCGGCCCCCATGGTGCCCACGAAGGCATAGTCGTGGATCCGCCCCTCGGCGTCCCGGCGCGATTGGAACTCCACGTCGGTCCCGACGAATCCGCACACGTTGGCGACATGCGTGAGGTTGCGGGCGGAGCGCGGAACGAGCCCCGGCGTGGAGACCGCCTCGCAGGGGAGCGGCGTGTTGTGCGCCGGGTCGGCCGAGACACCGGGATCGACCTCCTGGCCGAAGAGGGCGGCCGGCGCGGCCACGAGCAGGGTGAAGACGACGAAGAAGGTGGCGAGGCGCGCTCCGCGCCACTCCACGGGACCCGGGCGGGGGACCATGGTGATTGGGACCTCACGAGCACGACCAGCCGATGCCCGGGACTCGGCGTTGACGAGCTCGAGCCCTGCAAGTTGCGCGCCGAAGGCAGCGGTACGCTAGGGCCGGATGCGGACCGACTCGAGCACGGGCTCCGCCGCCTCCAGGGCCTCCGACCAGCGCTCAGCCGACCCGCCCACCATGACGGCCAGCAGGCGGCCCCGCTCGGTCGGAAGGAAGGCGATCCACAGCCGGCGCGCCGGGTCGATGCCCAGGGGACCGGGCGACGCCTCCAGGACCGAGGCGTGCGCGGTACCAGTGTTCTCGACCTCCACCACGGCGCCCGCGAGGCCGCCGATCCGGGACTCGCTCGACCCCAGGACCTCCAATGCCGCGTTGCCGCGCACGAGCTGGACGGCCGCGTCCGGACCGTCCGTGCCGGTCGCTCCGTCGGACCCGTATACGCCCATCACGGTGGCGAACTGGACGGCGATCACGTCGGGAGTGCCGATCGTCTCGTCGACCTGCACGTCGAAGAAGCCGTCGAGGAGCTGGACGGGGCGCCAGCCTGCGCCGAGCTCGAAGGTGAGCCGCGGCTCGAAGCCGACGCGCGTGTATTGGCCCGGAGGCAGCGGCACGTTGCTCTCCGTCAGCTCTCGCGCCGCGCCGGACGGCTCGACGCTCGGCCCGGTCCACGGGGTGGGGTCCGCCCCGTCCCCGCAGGCTGCGAGCAGAAGCACGACCATCGAAAGGGAGCTCGTGCACGGTCTCGTCACGTTCGGTGTAACCGCGCGGCGCCCCGCCGTTCAGTCAACGGGCAGGAAGCAGCTCGAAGCGGGCGACGTGACGCGGGCGGACGCGCTCGAAGTGCCTCCGGTCGAGCGTGTAGATGCGCGTGGCGTTCATGCGTTCCGCGATGGTGGCGACGGCCGCATCGGCGAAGCCGATCTCGTGCTCGGCCATCATCCCCACTACCCGGTCCAGGTCGCCGTTGGCGAGCGACTCGAGCCGCCAATCGGAGTCGACCAGGTGGCGGACGAAGGCCGTCTCGTTCTCGCTGCCGAGGCGCGAGGCGATGAGGGTGCAGACCTCGGGGATCGTCGCCGTGGGCACCACGATCGTCTCCTGTTCGGCGCCGATGGCCTCCAGGCACTCGGCATGGAAGGTGTCCCCCGCGTCGACCAGGGCGTAGAGGACGCCGCTGTCGATGACGGCGCTCACGAGGCCGGCTCGGGCGGCTCCGCGGTCGGCTCTCCTTCGGCGGCAAGGATCTCCTCGACCCGCCCGGCGACATCGCCAGGTCCGCGAGCGATGCCGACGAAACCGGGCAGGTTGCGCTCTGCGCCCACGCGGTCGGCCACGTACGCATCGAGGGCCTCGCGGATGACCTGCGAGGTCGGGCGACCCTCGCGACGCGCAATGCGCTCGAGCTCCGCCAAAAGTCCGGGGTCGAGGAGGATTGACGTCCTACGCATATGCATATAGGTTAGCACATGCGGCACTCGAGCGCCGCAACCTCACCCGAACGGCAGCGCAACTCCGGCACGGGGGGAATCCATCACACATCGCTCCGGAGTTCGTCCCGCCGTGTCCACGTCACTGCCTCGTCCCGCCCTGCCCGCGCGCGCCCGCGCGTTCGCCCTCCTCGTCCTGACCCTCGCGATTGCCCTCGGCGGACCGACCGCAGCCAGCGCCGCCCCCTCGGCGGCCGCCGTCAGCGCAGAGGTCGCCTTGGCGCTGGAGGCGGCCGTGGCCCGCGCCGACCGCGCGGTCGGCACGCTCGGCATGGCAGTCGCCGTCGTCGCGGATGACGGTCGGACGTGGGTTGGCTCCCATGGCATCGACGAGGGTGGCCGGCGGATCGACGCTGCCGCTCCGTTCGTCATCGGCAGCGTGACGAAGACGTTCACCGCCGCGCTCGTGATGGCGCTGGTCGACGAGGGCAGGATTGCGTTGGACGCGCCGGTCGCGACCTATCTCCCGAACGTTCGCATGGCGCGGGGCGTCACCGTGCGGCAGCTGCTGACCCACACGAGCGGCATCGCCGACCTGTATGGATCGCGGAAGTGGCATCTCCACAACCGCCCCCACCAGGCATTGACCTCGAACGACGTCCTGTTCTCGATCGGGGCCCGATGGTTCGCGCCCGGGACCGGGTACGCGTACTCGAATACCAACTACTTCCTGCTCGGGCACATCATCGAGGCCGTGTCGCATCGGACCTTCGCGGAGGAGCTCGAGCGGCGCTTCACGGGGCCAATGGGTCTCGAGAACACCCGCCTGCTCGGCCCGGAGAGCCCGCTGCTGCCGGCCGCCTGGTCCACCGGCTTCTGGACCTCTGGCGCCATGCAGTCGACGCCGCTCGAGCTCGCGAGCTGGGGTCGGAACCTGTTCGGGGGTCACGCTCTCAGCTACCCGTCAACGCGCCGAATGGTGACCGACAAGTCCGGAACGCGATACGGCCATGGCACGCAGCTGTTCCGCATTGCGGGCCGCGACCTGCCCGGCCACTCCGGCCTGCTCTACTCGACGACGACGCTCATGGTCCACCTGCCAGCCGAGCGCGTCACGGTCGTCCTCACCGGCCCGCAGCCGGGCGTCGACCTCGAATCCGCGCTCGCGGGGCAGTACGGCGGTCCGTCGCTCCTGGAGGTCGCTCGGCAGCTCGCCGGCTGAGTTCCAGGCCTGGGTGCCAGGTTAGGATCGTCTGCCGAGTGGCAGACGATGCCCCGTGTGCCGGGGTGGCACACAACGGAGCCTGAGCAGGCCGATTTGGTCCGCTGCGTTACCCCTGTGTGCCGGGGTGGCAACAACATGGCCAGGCTCGTCCTCCTCGTTCGCCGATACATGCCATGGCGGCACGCGGCGCGGGCGCTCAGCGCCGCTCGTGATCCGATGCGTGCCATGGCGGCACGCGGCGCGCGCGCGGGCCAGCTCCGTCCAACGCCGATGCCTTCCAGCGGCACCCCGAAGAGCGGGGGCCACATGTGGCCGACCCGCCGCGCTCCGTGGCCGATGGTTGCCGCTGCGGCACGTGCCGGTGGGGTTCGGGCAGGCCCGTGCACGA
>DASVEQ010000097.1:0-16346 GCA_036380455.1 Candidatus Limnocylindria bacterium
GACGCGCCCGCGAAGCACGGTTCCGTCCATCGAGTCTTCCAGCTCCGCCAGGAGCCGGCTCTTTCCCACTCCCGGCGGCGCCACGACGAGGATTCGCGCGGCACGGCGCTCACGCGCCACTCCGGCGGCCGCCGCGTGCAGCCGCTCGAGCTCCGCGTCGCGTCCGAGGGTCGGCGCCCGCATGCCGCCGAGCGCCTCCTCCCGCGAGGGTTGGGGTCGCGGTCCGAGGGCCTCCGCGGCGCGAACCGGCTCCTGCTTGCCCTTCAGGTCGACCGGGCCGGCGGGCAGCGTCTCGATCGCCTCCGCGACCGTCAGCGCCGTCAGCTCGCCGAGCAGCACCGAGCCGGGGCGCGCGGCCGTCTGCAGGCGCGCGGCGGTATTGACCGTGTCGCCGGTCACCCGCCCGACGTCGGGGCCGGCCGCGGCGTGCACCACCTCGCCGGAGTTCACGCCAACGCGGAGCTGGAGCTCCCCGGGCTCCAGACCGAGCCGGGCGCCCAGCTGCTCGACCGCCCCGATGAGCGCCAATCCGGCACGAACTGCCCGCTCCGCATCGTCATCTCGCCCGGCGGGCACGCCGAAGACCGCCATCGCCGCGTCGCCGATGAACTTCTCGAGCGATCCGCCGTAGCGCTCGATCGTCTCGCGGACCGCGGCGAAATAGGCATCCTGGATCGTGGCGACGTCCTCGGCGTCCAGCCGCTCGGAGAGCGGCGTGAACCCAACGAGATCGGCGAACAGGACCGTGACGATGCGGCGCTCAACGGCGCCGGGCACGGGCGCATCGGTCATGGAATGGAACTCTAGGGGTCGGTGGCAAGCCCGAGCGCGGTGGAGCGGCCGGGGGCGGGCGCCCCGGGATCGGCGGCCGGCGCGGCCGTGGCGCGCTCAGCGGCCCGCTATTGCCGCAGCGGCAAACAACAGCGAACTTGCGTCCTCGGGGGCCTGGTCGCGTGTGGTGGTTTGCCGCCGCGGCAAACCATGACGAAGTTGCGGTGCTGCTTCGTCGTTGTTTGCCGAAGCCGCAAACGCGGGCCTCAGACCACGACCACGCCGTTCGACCCGGGATCTCGACCCGCCTTGAGGGCGGCCAGGACCGCGCGCGTCCCAAGTGGGAAGTCCGCTGCCAGGAGGTCGGCCACCTTGGCCAGCGCCCGCCGATTCGTATTTGTCGCGGCGACGACGATGATCACTCGACCGATCCCCAGGTCGCGCGCCTTCAGGAGCACGGCACGCAGCTGAGCCTGCGAGTCGGCCAGCCGCGTAAAGGCTTCGACCATGATGCGGACCTCGCCGAACTGCATGACCGCATCGGCGGCACGCTGGTCCCGGGCGATCGGGACAATCACCTCGAAATTCCATCGCCATCGAGGCCCGGCGCGCGATCGGAAGCGGCGGAGGAGCGCCGCTTGGGGCGCATCGCGGATGGCGCGCTCCGCGGGGAAGGTCGTCGTCCAGACCTTGACGCCGACCGCCGCCCCGAGGACCACCAGCTCCTCGAGTGCGATCCGCCGCACGAGGCCACGCTCGGCCCGCGAAACCCACGCGGCCGATCGACCGACGGCCCGCCCGATGTCGACGAGGCGGAGTCCCGCGGCGAGCCGAGCGTGACGCACATCCTGACCGAGCTGCATGCGCAGGACGCGCCCGCGGCCGCGGGCCGCTGCGATGATGTGAGTCCGGACAGGCATGCACGAATGATCAGCACGAGCGGGTACCGGGCCATTACGCCCTGCTTATCGCCGATTCAATCCACCGGTCCGTTCCGCCAATCCCTTCCGGCGTTTGTGGAGGCGGCAAACAACGGATGCGTAGCGCCGATCGGCGGTCTCTTCTTCACCGTGGGTGGCCGCTGCGGCAAGTGCCGGGGAACTTCGGTCTGAACGTCGTCGTTGGTTGTCGCTGCTGCAAAATCCGGGCGCGTCCGGGCGCGGCGGGGGCGCGGCGGCGGCGGTGCGCGCCGGTGCACGGCGGTGCGGCGAGCGGAGAGTGCGGCGCCGGATCGGTCCCACGTCACCTGACCCAGGGCAGCAGCGAACGAGAGCCGATGCGATCCGCACCGGGCCGCAGCGGGCATCGGCGCATCGGCACCGCTGACGACCCTCGAGATGCTGAAGGCCGGCGAGCGCGCGATCGAGCTGCTCTCCAGCCGCACGACGAACACGGGCGGGCGCCCCGCTCAGCGGACGAGCGGCACCCGCGGGTCGGCCGGGATGCCGGGCCAGCTCTGGCGGACGTGGTCCAGCGCCGGGTCGAACGAGCATGCCATCGTCCGGATGTCGCCGGCCAACGCGTTGAGGTAATACGCGTCGTCGCCGTGCGTGGCGACGAACGGGTGGTAGCCGTCGGGGACGATCACCGTCTCCCCGTCACGCACCGCCCACAGGCCCTCGACCGAGCCGCCGTACAGGCGCTGCACGCCCCACGCCTCCGGACGCCGGAAGCGGTAGTGGTAGATCTCCTCCAGGATCGCCTCGCGCGGCATGTCATCGGTGTCGTGCTTGTGCGGCGGCCAGCTCGACCAGTTCCCCGATGGCGTGTACACCTCCACGACCTCGAGCCGATCGGCCGGAAAGTCCGGCGTGATGATGTGGTTGATCTGCCGCGTCGCATTGCCTGCGCCGCGCACCTCGACCGCAACGTCCTCCGGGCCGATGCGCACCGGCGCCGATGCGGCCGTCGCGCGGCCCGATGCGGGGGCGGATGCGACCGCGACGGTCAGCGGGCCATTGGCGGCGACGACCGTCGCCGCGACGCCCGCTGGCAGGTAGGCAGCAGAGGGGAGCGCCTCCCAGACCGATGCGCGCCCCGGCAGGGGGAGGTCACCCACCCGGAACGGTCCGCCGGCGAGCGCCACGATCGCCGTCTCGCGACCGGGCCCGCCGACGTGGAGCTCACCGAGCACGGAGTGCACGGAGAACGAGAGGTACCGCCAGCCGGCCCGCTCGAGGGTGACGTCGGCCCCGCGCGGGAGGTGGGTCATCCGAGCAGCGCGTCCCCGACGAGGTGGAGGAGGTCGTGGTACGAGCCGACGAATGCGCGGAGGGTCTTCCGCGTCGGGCCCCAGGCGTCGAACTCGTCGACCGACAGGCCGTCCGGCTCGGAGGCGTGAACGAAGTCGGGCAGCCGCCGCAGCTCGGCGAGGTGATCCGGGTCCACCGGGTCGTCGATCCGCGACCGGACCTCCACCGATGAGGCGTTGAAGCGCTTCTGCCAGGACGACGGCAGGGTGAGCACCAGGTCGCCGCCGATCAGCTCGGACCAGTGGAGGTGGTGCCGGATGGCCGCCGCCAGCAGGCGCGCTCGGAAACCCCGAGCCTGCCACTCGGCGCGTGCGCGCTTCACGGTCGCCACGCCGGCCCATGGCAGCGCCGCGGGATGCGGCGAGAGGCCGTCGGTATCGGCCGCCTCGCGGAGCCAGTCCTCGAGGCGGCCCATCATGATCGTGATCACCGGGCCCATCCGCGAGGTGTCGCGGTTCTCGGCGTCTCGTCGATCCAGCCCGCGCTCCACGGCCTCGGCGGCGGCCACGGCCTGCGCGACCGAGAACGAAACCGTGGCGTTGATGCTCACTCCGCGATAGGTTGCCTCCTCCATGGCGGCGATGCCCGCCCGCGTGGCCGGCAGCTTGACGATGACGTTCGGTGCCAGGCCGTCGAACTGGAGGGCCTGGGCGACCAGCGCATCGGCGTCCCGCCAGCGAGTCGGATCGGTCTGGATCGAGAGGCGTCCGGCACGCCCGCCGGAGGCGGCGAAGGCGGGAAGCAGGAGAGGCGCGGCGCGCGTGCTCATCTCGGCCACGATCGCCCACGCGAGCTCCCGCTCGGACCAGGTCGGGTTCTCCCCTGCCAGGACGCGCGTGCGGGTGGCCCAGTGCGACGGATCGGCGCGCCAGTTGTCGACCACGATCGTCGGGTTGGCGGTGGCGCCGACGGCGCCGAACTCGACCGCATAGGCGAGCTCGTCGACGTTGCAGCTGTCGTTCCAGATATCGGTCGCCGTCTCGGCGATCGTGCGTCCGAGCGGGCTGGCGGTCAGGGTCGGCATCGGCTCCGGGACCAGTTGACGGTCGGTGTAGAGTGGCCGCGATGTAATCGATTACATCATATGCACCGAGGCAAGCGGTTGGGCACACCTCAGCGCCTCACCGGCGCTCAGATCATCGTGGAATCCCTCGTTCGCCACGGGGTGCGCCACGCGGCGGGAATCCCGGGTCACGGATGCTGGACGCTCACCGATGCGCTGCTCGACCGCACCGACGAGATCCGCACCATCCAGGTCATGCACGAGCAGTCCGCGGTCCACCTGGCCGATGGCTACTACCGCGCCTCGGGGCAGCCGATCCTGGCATTCACCTCGATCGGCCCCGGCGCCACGAACACGGTGATCGGCATGGCCACCGCGTACGTCGACTCCACAGCCGTTGCCTTATTCACAGGCTCGCCGCACACCTCCATGCGCGGCCACGGGCTCCTCCAGGAGCTCGAGCGACGCCACGTCGCCGACAACCCGCGCATCTTCGAGCCGGTGGTCAAGGAGTGGTGGCAGGCGTCGCGCGTCGATGAGCTGCCGTTCGTCCTTCACCGCGCCTGGAACGCGATGACGACCGGGCGCCCCGGCCCCGTCCTGCTCGACGTGCCGATGGACGTCCAGGCGGAAGCGGCCGAGGTGGTGATCCCCGACCCCGAGACCCGCGAGGCACGGGGGCGCATCCGCCCTGACACCCATGCCATCGAGCGCGCCGCACAGCTGCTTGCAGGCGCCAAGCGGCCGGTCATCGTGGCCGGTGGCGGCGTGATCTCGGCCGAAGCAACCTCCGAGCTGCGCGCGCTGGCCGAGCGGCTCGGTGCGCCGGTGGTGACGACCTGGAACGGCAAGGGCGCGATCGACGAGACGCATCCGCTGGCCGGCCAGACGATCGGTGACACCGGCTCGACGGTCGGCAACGCGCTCAGCGCCGGCGCCGATGTGCTGCTCAGTGTCGGATGTCGCTTCGTCGACTGGTCCGCGTCGTCGTGGCGGAAGGGCGTGACCTTCGCCATCCCGCCGACGCAGCTCATTCAGCTCGAGATCGACGGGCGCGAGATCGGCAAGAACTATCCGGTCGCCGTCCCGCTGGTGGGCGATGCCCGCGCGGGCCTGCGTGACCTCCTCGACGCCCTCGGGGGAGGCGAGCCGGCCACCGAGTACGGCGACGCGATCCACCGGCTTCGTGCCGCGTGGGAGGAGCAGGTCGAGGTGAAGTCCGGCTCCGACGCGACGCCGATGACGATGGCCCGCGCCGTCCGCGAGGTCCAGGCCGCGACCCGGCCCGACGCGATCGTGGTGACCGGCGCCGGCCTGCCGCAGGGGATGGTGAAGCAGCGCTGGGTGACCCGCGAGCCGCGGACCCACATCACCTCCGGCGGATTCTCGACCATGGGCTTCACCCTGCCGGCGGCGATCGGCGCGCAGCTGGCGCGCCCGGACGCCCAGGTGCTCGCCGTGTGCGGCGACGGAGATTTCCTCCAGACGATGCAGGAGCTCGCCGCCGCGGCGATGCTCGGGACGCCGGTCTGCACGGTTGTCCTCGACAACTCGGGCTGGATCAGCATCAAGGGTGGCCAGCAGCACCACTTCGGGCGCACGGCGGCCACCGACTTCCTCCGCGCCGGCGCACCATACTCGCCGGACTTCGCCGCCATCGGGCGCGCGTTCGGCGTCCACACCGAATCGGCACACGACCCTGCCGAGGTCCGACCCGCGGTGGAGCGGGCGCTCGCCTCCGGTGGACCGGCCCTCGTCCACGTCCGCGTGGATCGCGACCTGGCCGTCGCTGGCCCGGACAAGACGGGCTGGTGGGACGTCCCCGTCCCGGAGGGTCGCCCGGCGTACGACGAGCAGCTCGCGGGCCGCGCGGAGGAGCAGCACCGATGAGCCTCGCCCACAACCCGATCGGGTGCGTCCCGATCGTCTGGAACAACGCGGACCTCACGGACATGGCGCCACTGGTCGGCGTGGACGAGATCCTGGACGCGTACGTGCGGCTGGGGTTCGCCGGCACCCAGCACGGGCGCGGCCTCCCGGAGGGTCGTGCGCTGGCCGGCCTGCTCGGCGGACGCGGCCTGCGGTTCGCCGAGCTGTACTCCGCGCTCCCGGCCGGGCCGGAGGGCCTGATCGGTGAGGCCGAGGCGACCGCATGGCGGGACCTCGAGCGCCTGGTGGCCGGCGGCGGCGAGGTGCTGTGCGTTGCGCTCGACGGGTCGCCGGAGCGAGATGCGGTCAGTGGCCGGGTGCACGCCACGGAAGGCGCGCCACGCTGGCCGTCGGCCGCCTTCGATCGGCTGTCAGTCCTGCTCGCCGAGCTCGCGGAGGCCGCGCCGGAGGGGGTGCGCGTCGCGTTTCATCCACACACCGCAACGTGGATCGAGGCGCCGGACGAGGTCGATGCGCTGGCGAAACGCCTGGCCGGCACGCGGGCCGGGCTGTGCCTGGACGTCGGGCACTACCTCGTCGGCGGCGGCGATCCCGTCGAGGCCATCGACCGACACGGGGCACTGATCACCCACGTCCATGCCAAGGACGTGGACTCGGCCGTGCTCGCGCGGCTGCGGACCGGTCAGATTGCCGGCTTCGGCGGCGCCGTCCGCGAACGGATCTTCACCGAGCTCGGCAACGGGGCGCTCGACCTCGCCGGCGTTGTGGCCGCCCTCGACCGTACCGGCTACAGCGGCTGGCTCATGGTCGAGCAGGACTCCTCGTGGCTCGCTCCCGCCGAGGCGGCCGCGGTCGGCATCCGGGTGCTGCGCTATGCGCTTCGGGAGCAAGACCGATGAGGGTGGCGGTGATCGGTGCCGGCTCGATGGGCGGCAAGCACGCACAGCTGCTCGCAGGCCTGCCGGACGTCAACGAGGTGCTGGTCGTGGACGCCGTGCGATCCCGTGCAGAGTCCGTCGCGCGAGACGTTGGCGGCCGGGCGCTGGGCCATGACGCGGCGCTGGATGCGGCCGATGCCGTGGTCATCGCCACGCCGGCCCACCTTCATGCGGCGACCGTCGATGCGACGATCGCTCGCGGCATCCCGGCCCTGTGCGAGAAGCCCCTGACCGACGACGCCAGCGCATCGGCTGCGCTCGTGGAGCGGGTCGAGGGGGCCGGAGCCCACGTGGAGGTCGGATTCCAACGACGCCATGATCCCGCGTACGCGGCAGCCCGCGCCATCGTCTCGGATGGACGGGCCGGCCGAGTCCACCTCCTGCGCCTCACCGCCTTCGATCCGCGCGTGACTCCCCGCGCGATCACCGATTGGCCGTCCGGGGACACGGCGCCGGTCTTCCTCCACTCCTCGATCCACGACTTCGACTTCGTGCGCTGGATGAGCGGGCAGGAGGTCGTCGAAGTGACGGCCGAGGGAAGCCACCGTGACGGATCGAGGCCGGAGGACGCACGCGGGATCGAGAGCGCCGTGGTCACGATGCGCTGCTCGGAGGGCACGCTGGCGGTGCTGGAGGCGACCTGGCTTCACCCGCTGGGATACGACAACCGGGTGGAGCTCGTCGGGGACGAGCTGCACCTCACGATGGGCCTCTCGCCCCGCACTCCGGCGACCCACATCGACTGGGATGGGGCGGCCAGCTCCCCGTGGGGCGGTTACCTGGAGCGGTTCGAAACCGCCTATCGCAACGAGCTCATCGCCTTCGTGGCGGCTGCCCGCGGGGAACGGCCGCCGAGCTCGACGGCGCGGGACGGGCTGGAGGCGCATCGGATCGCGATCGCGGCCACGCGCGCGTACGTCGAGCGTCGACCCGTGCGCCTCGACGAGGTTTCGACCGCGGAGCGAGAGGTGGCCTAGATGCGGATCGCGCAGCTCGGCGCCGGGCGAATCGGGGCGATGCACGCCCGCATCCTGGCTGACCTCGGCGGCCCCGCCGACCTTGTGCTCGCCGACATCGTGGAGGAGCGGGCGGCGGCCGTGGCCGGCGCCGTCGGCGCGCGGAGCGCGTCGGTCGCTGACGCCATCGCCGAGGCCGATGCACTCGTCATCGCGAGCAGCAGCGCCGCACACGCCGACCTGATCCGGGCCGGGCTGGCGCGTGGCATCCCGGTCTTCTGCGAGAAGCCGCTCGCCCCCGACCTCGCCGAGACTCAGCGGCTCGTCGCCGAGATCGAGCGTGCCGGCGTGCCGTTCCAACTCGGCTTCCAGCGTCGCTTCGACGTCGCCTACCGCGAGGCGCGGCGCCTCGTCGAGAGTGACGCGCTCGGTCGCCTCTACGTCCTGCGCCTCACCGGCCATGATCCCGAGCCGCCGCACGAGTCGTACATTCCCGCGTCGGGCGGCCTGCTGGCGGACTTCAGCGTCCACGACTTCGACGTCACGCGCTGGCTGACCGGACAGGAGGTCGTCGAAATCTATGTGGACGGCGACGTGCTCGGCTTCCCGATGTTCGCGAAGTACGGCGACGTCGACACGGCGGTGGCAACCCTGCGCCTGTCGGGCGGCACACGCGCGATCCTGAGCGTGACTCGCCACGACCCACTCGGCTACGACATCCGCACCGAGCTGTTCGGCGCCAAGGATTCCGTCGTCGTGGGTCTCGGCCCGCGGACGCCGCTCCGCTCGCTCGAGCCGGGCGTCCCGCCGCCGGCCGGGCCGGCCTGGTCGATGTTCGTCGACCGGTTTTCAGATGCGTATCGCGAGGAGCTGCGCGCCTTCGTGCGGGTTGCGCGCGGCGAGGAGGAGAGCGCCTGTACGGCGCGAGATGGATTGGAGGCGTTGCGCGTGGCGATTGCGGGAACGCGGTCGCTCCACGAGCATCGACCCGTGAGCGTGGCGGAGGTGACGTGACCAGCGACGGCCCAGGCGCGACCCACAATGATTCACCGTTCATATCTCGGAGGAACGAAACCATGAGAGCACCTCGATGGCTGGCGGCCGTGGCGGTCAGCGCCCTCGTCCTCGCGGCCTGCGGCAACGAGACGACGTCGCCGGGCGAGAGCGGCGGCGACGGCGGGAACGGCAGCACGCGCGATCTTCGGATCGTCGTCGTCACCCACGGCCAGGCGTCCGACCCGTTCTGGGGCGTCGTGGCCAACGGCGTGAACCAGGCCCGGGACGATCTCGGGATCACGGTCGAGTACAACGCGCCGGAGACCTTCGACATGGTCGCCATGGCGCAGCTGATCGACACCGCCGTGGCCTCCGAGCCGGACGGGCTCGTCGTCTCACTCCCGGACGCCGACGCGCTGGGTCCCTCGATCACGGCAGCGGTCGATGCCGGCATCCCGGTGGTCAGCATCAACTCGGGCGTGGACGCCTACGCCGATCTCGGCCTCCTGACCCACGTGGGCCAGACCGAGTTCATCGCCGGGCAGGGGGCGGGCCAGCGCATGGCGGACGCCGGCGTCACGAACACGATCTGCGTCAACCAGGAGGTCGGCAACGCGGCCCTGGACCAGCGCTGCGACGGCTTCGCCGATGGTCTCGGCGGCATCCCCTCCGCGGTGGTGGAGGTGGACCTGACCGATCCCACCGGTGCCCAGGCGGCCATCGAGGCCGCGCTGTCGTCCGATGACACGATCGACGGCATCCTGACCCTCGGCCCGACCGGTGCCGACCCGGCGCTCGCAGCGTTGGAGGCGGCCCAGCTGACCGGGGAGGTTCAGATCGCCACGTTCGACCTGTCGGAGAACGTGCTGACCGCGATCAACGACGGCAACATGCTGTTCGCGATCGATCAGCAGCAGTACCTGCAGGGCTATCTTGGCGTGCTGATCGTGACCCAGTTCGCGCAGTACGGCCTGCTGCCTGGGGGTGGCCAGCCGATCCTGACCGGACCCGGCTTCGTCACCCAGGAGAATGCCTCGCAGGTCATCGAACTGTCGGCGGACGGCATCCGCTAGAGCCAGGCCTCGGGGCCGTCCGGGAGAGCCGGGCGGCCCCGTCGCCGTAGGACGGAGGAGTGGAGATGGCCACCGCACCGGCGCGGCCGGCCGACGAGCGCGTCCGCAACGTCGGCCTTGCCCGCACGCTGCTCAACCGCCCAGAGCTGGGCGCCGTCACCGGGGCGATCCTCGTCTGGGTCCTGTTCGCGATCCTGGCCGGTGACCGCGGTTTCCTGAGCCTGCGCGGGACCGCGACGTACATGGAGGTCGCGGCCCAGGTTGGCATCATCGGATCGGCGGTCACGTTGCTGATGATCGCCGGCGAGTTCGACCTCTCGGTCGGCTCGATGGTCGGCGCGGCGGGCATGATCGTGGCGATCGGCATCGGCGAGTGGGGGTGGCCTGTGTGGCTCGCGATCCTCGCGGCGTTCGCCTTCGCGCTGCTCGTCGGCTTCATCAACGGCTACATCGTCGTCAGGACGCGGCTCCCGTCGTTCATCGTGACGCTGGGCACCCTGTTCATCCTGCGCGGGCTCACCATCGGCGTGACCCGGACGGTGGTCGGCAGCACGCAGGTCGGCGGCCTGAACGCCGCCACCACGGGCGACCCGATCGCCGCGCTGTTCACCGCCCAGATCGGGCCCATCGACGTGGCGATCTTCTGGTGGCTCGGGCTGGCGATGGTGGCGACCTACGTGCTCATGCGAACGAGCTTCGGCAACTGGATCTTCGGCACCGGCGGCAACCAGGTCGCCGCGCGCAACGTCGGGGTGCCCGTCGCCCGCGTGAAGATCGGCCTGTTCATGGCGACCGCCGCCTCGGCCGCCCTGCTGGCGGTCATCCAGGTTCTCGGAGCCGGCAGCGGAGACGTGCTGCGCGGCGAGGGCAAGGAGTTCGAGGCGATCATCACCGCCGTCATCGGCGGCACCCTGCTGACGGGCGGGTATGGCAGCGCCATCGGCGCCATCTTCGGCGCGCTGACGCTCGGCATCACGCGACAGGGCCTGTTCTTCGCGGGCATCAGCAGCGACTGGTACCAGGCATTCCTCGGCCTGCTGCTGCTCACCGCCGTGCTCGTCAACAACTGGGTCCGCTCGCGGGCCATGAAGGGAGGCTGACCGCATGTCCGCGACCGATGCACCCCACGCCCCCGCCTCGTCCGGCGTCGAGGCACCCCTCATCGAGGCGCGCAATCTGACGAAGTACTTCGGCAGCGTCATCGCCCTGCACGAGGTGTCGCTCCACGTTCGGCGTGGCGAGGTCCTCTGCCTGCTCGGTGACAACGGCGCCGGCAAGTCGACGCTCATCAAGACGCTGTCCGGTGTGCATCCGGCCGATTCGGGCGAGCTGCTCGTGGAGGGGCAGGAGGTCCGCTTCGAGTCGCCACGGGATGCACTCCACCACGGCATCGCCACCGTCTACCAGGATCTGGCCATGATCCCGCTCATGAGCATCAGCCGGAACTTCTTCCTCGGCTCGGAGCCGACGACCGGCTGGGGGCCGCTCAAGACCATCGACCTCAAGGACGCTGACCGCGTGACGCGCGACGCCCTCAAGGAGATGGGCATCGACCTGCGCGATACCTCCCAGCCGGTCGGGACTCTGTCCGGTGGGGAGCGGCAGTCGGTGGCGATCGCACGCGCCATCCATTTCGGCGCGAAGGTGGTCATCCTCGACGAGCCGACCTCGGCGCTCGGCGTGAAGGAGGCCGCGGTCGTGCTGCGGTTCATCGCCCAGGCCCGCGACCAGGGCATCGGCGTGATCCTCATCACGCACAACGTGAACCACGCGTACCCGGTGGGCGACCGCTTCACCATCCTCGACCGCGGACGGCTGCGTGGCACGTACGCCAAGGCCGATCTCACGCCCGCGGACCTCCTCGAGCACATGGGCGGCGGCGCCGAGCTCGACGAGCTCCGCCACGAGCTGGAGGAGGTGGCGGGCGTCACGACTGAGCCCCCGATGCCGCCAACGGGTTACGTCGCGCCACACTCGTAGCCGGGCGAGTGAGGAGAGCGAGACGTGTCCGCTCGCGCCACCATCGCCGACGTCGCGCATCGGTCTGGTGTGTCGACGGCTACGGTCAGCCGGGTGCTGTCCGGCTCGGTGCCCGCGCGTGCGGCCACGCGCGAGCGGGTGCTGGCCGCCGCTCGCGAGCTCGACTATCGGCCGTCGGCGATCGCACGTGCGCTCAAGCGCAGCGAGACTCTCACGATCGGGCTCCTGATCACCGACATCGGCAACCCGTTCTTCCCCCAGGTCGTGCGGGCCGTCGAGGACGAGGCCCATCGCCGCGGCTACGGAGTCGTCCTCTGCAATGCAGCCGATGACCCGGAGCGGGAGCTCACGTACCTCGACCTCCTCATCGAGCGCCGGGTCGACGGACTCATCGTCGCCTCGGCGCGAACCACGCGACGGCATGCCGATCGGCTCGCCCAGGTGCCGATGCCGGTGGTGCTGGTCAATGCGGAGGCGCCCGCGGGACCGCTGCCAAGCGTGACCGTCGCCCACCGGCTCGGGGCGCAGCTGGCCGCGGGGCACCTGCTGGGGCTGGGGCATCGACGCATCGGACACATCGCCGGACCCAGCGCCCAGGCGGCGGCGGCGCGCCTGCGTCACGCGGGGGTCACCGATGCCCTGCGCGCGGCGGGGATCGACGCCGCCTCGCTCGTCGTGGCCGAGGGCGACGAGCACGTCGACGGCGGCGCGCGCGCGACGGAGCAGCTGCTTGCCGAGGATCCGCGCCCGACGGGGATCGTCGGATACAACGATCTGAGCGCGATCGGCGCCCTCCGGGCGATCCGCACTGCCGGGCTCCGTGTCCCCGAGGACGTATCGGTCGTCGGGTTCGACGACATCGAGCTCGCAGCCTGGACCGATCCTCCCTTGACCACGGTCCGTCAGCCGACCGAAGCCCTCGGACGCTGGGCTGTCGAGCACCTGACTGCCGGCGGGCCGAGAGGTGAGCCGATCCACGTCGTCCTCGAGCCGACGCTCGTCGTCCGCAGCTCGACCGCGCCGCCCGCGGTCGGCTAGGGAGGCGTGTAGGTCGTCACCTCCGACTCCGCGACGACGAACGAGCCGAGGGTCGTCGCGCGCACCGCCTGGATGCGCAGCACGTACGTCGTGTCGGGGTGGAGCGCTTCGGTCACCAGCTCGTCGGTGGCCTGACCGGAGACCACCGCGAGCACGGTGTTCGGCACGCCGACGGTCCCGAACATGACGCGGTAATTGCTGAAGCAGCGGGAGAACCCCCCGTATGCCTGCCACTCCAGCCGCGTCATGTCACCGACCCACTCCTCGACGACCACCTCGCCGAGGACGTCCACCTCGCCGAGGCGGGCCCCGCGGACCGGGGAGGCGCCGACGACCTCATTTTCGACGTCGTACGCCATGACGCGGTAGAACCAGCGCGTCTCGGATGGGATGATGCTGGCGTCCACCGCGGACGTCACGAAGCGATCGGTGCCGTACGTGTCTCCCCAGTCGACGGCCGGCGCGATCGGCGGATAGTCCGGCTCGATCTCCCGCTCCGGGCTGCGCAACGCCGTGTAGTGATGGAACCCTGGATCGGTGCTCGCCGACCATTCGAGCACCACGCCGCCGTCGCAGCTGATCGCCTCCAGCTCGAGCAGGCTCGGGTCGACGGACGGCGACGGCGTCGGCTCCGACGTCGGCGTCGGGGCGGCCGTCGCAGCCGGCCGGCTGTCGGTCGGCTCAGCGGTGGGCGTCTGGCTCGGCGGCCCGACCTCGAAGCTCGATGGACCGGCGATCGGCGGGACGCAGGCCGATGCGCTGAGGACGAGGACGGCGGAGGCGAGGGTGAGCAGGCAGCGGCCGGGCCCGGGCATCGCCTGACCCTAGCACGTCTCCGTTACGGCGCCGTCCAGGTGAGCACGTCCGTCTGGGCCACGACGACCTTGCCCAGGGCGGTGGCGCGGATGGCCTGCAGCCGCACGTGCCAGGTCGTTCCGGGCGGCGTGCCCTCCACGGTCGCGTTCGTGGCCCCCTGGTCGGCGATCGCCGCCCACGTCGCGCTGCCCTCGAGGTAGCTCGGGGTCGGATCCGACTCCGATGCGACCAGCTTGTAGTACGAGAAGCACCCGCCGGGGCCCGCATACGGCGCCCACGCGAAGCTCGTGCTGCCCGGCCCGAGCGGCGTGGCGGTGAGCGTGCCGAGTGGCGCCACCGGCTTGGCGGCGGCAGACCGCACGGGCGACACGGCGATCACGCGGTCGGCCGAATCGAAGGCGAGGGTCCGGTAGTGGAGCGTGGTGCTCGGCGCGGCCGCCGGGTCGACCGCGCTCGTCGCCGTCGCCTCCATCGTATAGCTGCCGCCGACCTCGGTCGCGCCGCCCTGGGGCGGGTACGCCGCCGGGATCGACGAGCTCGAGCTGCGCAGGGTCGCGTAATGGTTGAAGCGCTCGTCGATGACCTTCGACCACTCGAGGACGACCCCGCCGTTGCACCCGGACGCGGTGAGGGCCATCGCGCCCGTCGGAACCGGCGTCGGCTTCGGGGTCGGCTTCGGTGTGGGCTTCGGTGTCGGGACCGGGGATGGCGTGGGCGACGGCGTCGGGCTCGGGGTCGGCGATGGTGTGGCGCTCGGCGTCGGCGTCGGCGACGGGCTGGGAGTCGGGCTCTGGGTCGGGGAGGGCGTGGGCGTCGCGATCTCGCCCTCCAGATCCCCAACGATGACCACGGGCAGGCTGACGGCCGGGGTGGGCGGAAGGGGCGCAGGATCCTCTCCGACCAGCACGGTTCGGGCCGCCGCGCCGGCCGCGATGATGAGCAGGGCGGCCGCCAGGGTCGGGGCGAGGCGCCAGCCGCGGAACAGGTCGCCCACCGCCCACCGCCGCCCCCGCCCGGCGCGTGCTCCGGCCACGGCCGGATGGGCGGCCATCAGCTGGCTGCGCAGGCTGGACGCAAAGGCGGGCTCGGGCCCGACGTCGGCGCTGAGCCGATCGCGGGCCGATGCGCCGGCGGCCGCCAGCTCCGCGGCGAGGTCGCGCTCGTCAGGCCACATCGCTTGCCTCCAGGGGTTCTCGTGCCTCGGTCGCCAGCGCGACGCGGAGCGCACCGATGGCGCGGTGCAGCTTCACGGCGAACGTCCGCCGCGAGCAGCCGAGCACCGCTCCCGCCTCGACCGGGTCCAGGTCGTCGAAGAAGCGCAGGGCTAGCACGCGCCGATGGGTCTCGGACAGCCGCGCCATCGCCCGTCGCAGATCGTCGTGGTCGAGCGCCGCGGCGAGCGCGTCGGGCGCCGGATCCATGGCATCCGGGTCGACCGCGACCGTCAGCCGCCGGGCGGCGCGCACGTGGTCGATTACCGCGTTGGCGGCGACGCGGTAGAGCCAGCCGCCGAACGCGTCGTTGCGGAATCGCCCGCCGCGCAATGTGGCCAGGGCCCGCTCGAAGGTCGTGGCGGTGATGTCCTCGCTCACGCTTCGCTCCCGGACCCGACGCTGGACGAAGGCGTAGATGCGCGGCAGGTAGAAGTCGTACAGCTGGCCGAAGGCCGCAGGGTCGGCGGCCGCTCGCCGGACGAGACCACGCTCGAGATCAGGCTCCATGCGCGACGCGCGAACTGGGGCCAGGCCACCGGCCGCGGGGTGCGGCTCGGCGGCCCAGGTCGCCGTGCTCGGATCGGCGTGGTGCTGCATGCGTGGCCGCAGGCTAGGTGGGAGGTACCCGGCCAGCAAGGCGCCACCGGTACCATGCTGAGCCTGGGACCTCCCACATCGGTCTCGCTTCCTCCGCCCTACTGCGCCGTGACGCTCGTGGCGGCGGTCTGGCCGATCGCCACGTGGCCCTCCGGCCCGCTCGTGACGGCCACGACCCGGTACGTCCACGTCTCTCCCGCCGCGACGGCGGGATCGACGAAGGTCGTCTGTCCCGGATCGCCGATGGCGGCGATCAGCTCGGCGCCGTCGTTCAGCGGATAGCGCGGATCGGCGTTCGTCTTCGAGCGCACGACCTTGTAGGCGGCGAAGTGCTCGCTGGTGCACTGCTCCCAGCTCAGCGCGATCCCCTCACCGGGCTTGACCTGCACCTCGAAGGCGAGCGGCACGACCGCCACCGGAGTCGGCGCCGGCGCGCAGGCGACGCCCAGCGTCACCGCATTGCTGGCGGCGAGAGTCACGTAGCCGGCGTCGCCGTGGCGAACGGCGAAGACGCGGTAGGTCCACTCCGTGCCGCATGGCGGCACGTCGGCCCACCACGTGGCGCTCCTGTCGCCGATGACGCCGACGACGGTGTCGTCGGTGCCGGCGGGCCACGTGGCCGCTCCATCGGTGCTGCGGACGACCTTGTAGTACTCGAACCCGTCGCCGCCGTACGCCTTCCAGGCGAGCTTGACCTTCGTCTCCTTCGTCCAGGCCTCGAGAGCCAGCACGGTCGGCGTGGTGAGGGCAGGCTTCGGCTTGGCGGTCGCCTTCGGCTTGGCGGTCGGCTTCGGCTTCTCGACCTTGGCCTCCTGCTGCACC
>DASVEQ010000098.1:0-3326 GCA_036380455.1 Candidatus Limnocylindria bacterium
TACGCCAGCGAGCCGGGACACCTCGTCCTCGACCCCTTCGCCGGCTATGGGACAACGGTCGCGGTGGCGGAGCGGATGGGGCGGCGGGTGATCGGCATCGAGCTCGTCCCGGAGCATCTCGAGATCGCACGGCGCCGTAGCGCCGGGCATTCACGGCTGATCCTGGGACATGCGCGCGACGTGTCGCAACTCGTGGACGAGCCCGTGGACCTGGTGCTGACCTCGCCGCCGTACATGGCCGGCGCGAGTCACCCACAGAACCCGCTGGAGGGTTACGCGACCGATGACGGGAACTACGCGAAGTATCTTCGAGAGCTCGGCGCCATCTTCGGCCAGGTGGCGACGCTGCTTCGCCCACGAGGCCGGCTCGTGGTCAACGTGGCGAACGTCGTCTCGACCGACGGCACCGTGACCCCGCTCGCGAGCGACATGGCCGGCGTCATCGACCAGCACGTTCCGTTGCTCGGGGTGACCACCTTGCGCTGGGATGTGCCGCCGGCCGGGATCGACGGCGATTACCTCCTCTGGTTTGCTCGTCCCGACGCCTCATGATGCGCCTCTTCGAGATGAATGCCGGCCGCAACGCCCTGCGAGGCGAGGGGCCATGCGGCACGACGATCTCATGACACATGCCTCGTGAGACGCCACGCAGCCGGAAGGCGATCGGCCGGCGTACGCTCCGGCCCCAGACCTCGATCGGCGCTCCGCATGCCGCGCCTATACTTGCCGCCCGCGGCGACCATCGGCGAGCCGCCGCGCGCACACGCCGAGGTTCCATGTCGCAGGACTACCCATACAACGGGCGGCTGAGCCGCTGGGAGGAGATCGCTCCCGGCCTGGCCATCGTCGGCGTGCAGATGCTGGAGGATCCGTTCGGGTTCGATCCCGGCCAGTACGCCACGCTCGGGCTGATGGGCGCGGAGAAGCTGATCCAGCGCCCGATGAGCGTCTCGTCCTCCGCCGACGACCTGTCGGAGTACGAGTTCTTCATCCGGCTCGTCCAGGGCGGCGGGTTCACGCCACTGCTCTGGGAACGCTCGGTCGGCGATGCAATCAACATCAAGGGGCCGAAGGGCAAGTTCCTGCTCCAGGACGATGGCCGCCGGGCGCTGTTCGTTGCCTCCGGCACCGGCCTCGCGCCGTTCATCAGCATGATCGAGACGCTGCGCGACCGAGGGCAGACGCGTGACATCGTGCTGCTCCACGGCGTGAGCTACGACTACGACCTCGCCTGGCGCCGGCAGCTGACGGAGCTGGAGCAGGGCGGCGAATTCCCGCTGCGCTATGTCGGGACGATCTCGCGACCGCAGGCGTGCCCGGAATGGACCGGGTGCACCGGCCGCGTCGAGGCGATCGTCGAGTCACAGCTCGACGAGTACGGCCTGACACCGGAGACGGCCACGATCTACCTGTGCGGCAACCCGGACATGATCACCGCGGTCGAGGAGATCGCCGCAGCCCGCGGCTTCCCGCCGGAGCAGGTGCGCAAGGAGCTGTACTGGCCGAAGGGCCGATCGCACTGAGGCTGGCCGCATGACCGATCCGGGGCGGTTCTACCTGACCACCGCCATCTTCTACCCCTCGGCGAAGCCGGCGCTGCACTCGATGTTCGAGGCCATCGGCGCCGACATGATCGCGCGCTACCACCGGCTGCTCGGCGAGGACGTCCGATTCCTCACCGGTCTGGACGAGCACTCCGCCAACGTCGAGCGCGACGCGAGGAACGCCGGCATCGACCCCCACCAGCTCATCGACCCGTGGGCCGCGGAGTGGCAGGCCACGTTCGAGCGGTACGAGATCAGCTTCGATCGCTTCATCCGCACCACGGATCCGGACCACGCCGATGCCTCGAGCGAGATGGTCCGCCGCGCCCAGGCGAACGGCGACGTGTACGAGGGCACCTATTCGGGGTGGTTCTGCAACGGCTGCAACGAGTTCAAGACCGACCAGCAGCTCGTCGCGGGTCGGTGCCCGGACCATCCCACGCTGGAGCCCGTGTGGCTGGAGGAGTCGAACTACTTCTTCCGGCTCTCCGCCTACCAGGAACGCCTCGAGGAGCTGTACGCGACCAACCCGTCATTCTGTGAGCCGGAGCACTTCCGCAACGAGGTGCTCGGCTGGCTGAAGGAAGGACTTCGAGACTTCAGCATCAGCCGATCCGGCGCGAGCTGGGGGATTCCGTTTCCTGGCGACGATGGACATCGGATCTACGTCTGGTTCGACGCCCTGACGAACTACCTGACCGGCGCCGGGTTCCCCGACGACACCGATGCGCTGGCGCGCTGGTGGCCGGCCGACCTCCACGTCATCGGCAAGAACATCACCCGCTTCCATTGCCTGTACTGGCCGGCGATGCTGATGAGCGCCGGCCTGCCACTGCCGACGCAGGTCTTCGCCCACGGCTTCATGTTCGATATCAGCGGCCAGCGAATGAGCAAGACGACCGGCAATACCGAGGATCCGAACGAGATGGCGGACCGTTTCGGGGTCGACGGCGTTCGGTACGCCGTCCTGGCCGAGGTGCCATTCGCTCGGGACGCGAATGTCACGCTCGACGGGTTCGTGCGGCGCTACAACGCCGATCTGGCGAACGACCTCGGCAACCTCGTGAACCGAACGGTCAGCATGAGCGCGCGCTACCTCGACGGCGCCCTGCCACCCATCGCCGATGCGACCCAGCCCGCGGACGACGAGATCGCGTCAACGGCCGCGCGGGTCGTGGCGCTCTACCACGCGGCCATGGAGCGCAAGAACCTCGACGAGGCACTGGCGGCGATGATGGAGCTCGTCGGCGCGGCGAACGGCTACGCCGAGAGCCAGGCTCCGTGGGCGCTCAACAAGGCGGGCGAGACGGCGCGCGTGGGCCAGGTGCTGGCGGTGATGGGGGAGGCGTGCCGGATCGTCGGGCACCTCCTCGCCCCCGCGGCGCCGGACGCGGCGCGCCGCATCCACGAGCAGCTGGGAGTCGCTCCCGCGTACGACGAGCGCGGCGCCGGCGGCCCGGGCCTCTCGTCGCTCGCGGCCTGGGGTGGCGGGCCGGCGGACTGGCGCACGACCGCGGCGAGCCCGATCTTCCCGCGTGTCGAGCTGGAGCCCGTCGGCTGAGCCGCCGGCGCGCCCCCGAGCGGCTCCCCGGGCTGGTCGACTCGCACGCCCATCTGCAGCACGCACGGTTCGACACGGACCGGGACGAGGTGCTCGACCGCGCTCGCGCGGCAGGCATCGAGCGGATCCTGGTCCCGGGCTGGGACCTCCCCTCCTCGGAGGCGGCGGTCGACCTGGCGGCCCGGCATCCTGACCTGGTGCTGGCCGCCGTCGGCATCCAT
>DASVEQ010000099.1:0-24199 GCA_036380455.1 Candidatus Limnocylindria bacterium
CAGGTCGTTCAGGCGGCCGATGGCGCTGTCGCGCTTCGACTCGTCGAACAGGTCGTGGGTGAGGCGTCGCAGCTGACCGTCGTCGCCGAGGAATCGCTCGAGGGTGCGTGGAAGGCGGCCCTCGCCGTCGCCGAAGTGCTCCCGGAGGGTGGTCGCGAGCGTCTTGGCGGCGCTCTCCTGCGTGGCCTCCATGCGCTCGTACAGGCGCTCGAACTCGGCCTTCACGACATCGGCGCTCATGCTCACGCCGGCGTTGCACAGCGTCAGGAGACCGATGCGGATGGCTCGCTCCAGGAGCTGCTCGCGCTCTTCTGCGGCGGTCTCGGCCACGAAGGCGGCCAGGGCGGCATCGGTCAGGGTGATGCCCTCGAGGCCGATGGTGTCGCCGGTGACCGTGACGCGGGCGGTTGTCATGTGCTCACGGTCATCGGCGGTTGTGACAGCAGTCTGTCGCGATGGGCGCATCGGTAAGCGAGCAGTAAGCGCACCGTAAGCGCCCCTCGATAGCCTGCTGGCGTGGAGTTCGAGTGGGACCAGCGCAAGGCGGAGCGCAATCGGCGGAAGCACGGCATCACGTTCGAAGAAGCGGTCTCCGTGTTTGCCGATCCAAATGAACTCACGATCGACGATCCGGATCACTCGATCGGCGAGGATCGGTTCGTCACCGTGGGTCAATCGGTGCTGGCCCGGCTCTTGGTGGTGGGGTACACCGAGCGCGAGAGTAAGATCCGCCTCATTCTCGCGAGATGGGCCACGTGGCCCGAACGCTTTGACTATGAAGAAGCCTGACGACCAGCCCCGTGACGAGTACGACTTCCGGTATGGGAGTCGCGGTCGCCATCAGCGGAAGCTCGCGGAGGAAGGTGCCCTCGTCCGCCTGGAGCCGGACGTCGCCGTCCGGTTCCCGACGTCGGAGGCAGTGAACCGCGCCCTCCGCGCCCTCGCGACGCCCCACGCCACCGTGGACGACTGACGCGCTCGACGACGAACGCCGGTCGGCCGTCGGCCGTCGGCGGCCCGGCGGGGATCGCGCGGGGCGCGGCGTATATACCGATATATCCCGGGCCGGCGACCTTCCATGCGCGGCGTTCAGCGGATATAGCACTAACGCGATATTCGGTGACAGCGCCGACCGAGTCGCAGTGCGCGGGCGTAGATCCCGGACATGCGACGCGCATCAGGCCGGCCTGGCGTCGGGAGAGTAGGCTGCTCGCGTGAGCTCGCCGGGCCCGATGCACGCGGCGCTCCGGGGAACGGAGTCCGGCTGCCTGGCCATCGCCGACATCAGCGGCTATACGTCGTACCTCGGGAACGCCGAGCTCGACCATGCCCAGGACGTCCTCGAGGACCTGACCGAGACGGTGGTGCGGGCGCTGTCGCCGCCGATGAAGCTGAGCAAGCTCGAGGGCGATGCCGTCTTCGTGTACGTGCCCGGCAACCGGGTGGACGCCTCGATGCTGCTCGACACGCTGGACGCGGCGTACTTCGCGTTCCGGCGCCGCCAGGATGCCATCGACCGCGCGACGCAATGCGAATGCAATGCCTGCGTGCTCATCCCGCGGCTCGACCTCAAGTTCGTGGCCCACCACGGCGCATTCGGCCGCCAGCACGTGGCGGGCGGCGAGGATCTGAGCGGGTCGGACGTGATCCTGGTGCATCGGCTTCTGAAGAATCACGTGGCCGAGGTCATCGGCCATGCGGGCTACGCGCTCTACACCGATGCGGTCGCCGCCGCCATGGGCGTCGAGCCCGAGCGACTGCGCATGCGCCGCCACGCCGAGCAGGTCGAGGGTATGGGTCCGGTGGAGGGCTGGGTCCAGGATCTCCACGAGCGCTGGACCGAGGAGCGGGAGCGCCGCCGCGTGAAGGTCAGCCGCGAGGAGGCCGTCGACGTGACCTCGTACGAGGTGCCGGCGCCGCGGTCGGTGACGTGGACCTACCTGACCGACCCGGGATTGCGGGCACGCTGGACGCCAGGGGTTCAGCGGATCGACCAATCCACGCCGGACGGCCGTCGGGGGATCGGCACGCAGAACCACTGCGTCCACGGCAAGAACGCCAGCCTCGAGGAGATCCTCGATTGGCGGCCGTTCGACTACTTCACGATCCTCAATTCAATTCCGATGCCGCTCCTCAAGCCGATCCGGATGACGTACGAGCTCGAGGACGTCGACGGTGGAACGCGGGTCACCGAGTACACCGCGCCGGGTCGGGGCTTCGGCCAGCGCGTCCTCCTCGGGGTGATGGGCCGGGTCATGGCCGGTGTCTTCGCTCGCGGCCAGGCGGCGCTCCGCGCGGCCGTGGCGGTAAGCCAGACCGCCCCGGACGCCGCGGCAAGCGCGGGCACACCCATGCGGGATGCCACGAGGGAACCCTCCTGACCGACGGACGGTGCCAGTCGCTCTCTCGTATATACGATCGGCCGAGCGCGACGGTCCGTCCCCTGGAGGGAACGCGGCGTGCCCTGCGCTGCGAAGCCGCCGCAGTGGGGCCGCAGGCGGATCGCGCATGATGGCCGCATGTTCGCCAGGCGGTCGATCGCTCTGCCGTTGATGGCGATCCTCGCTGCGTGTACGGGTCCGTCCCCGAGTCCCACGGACACGCGCCCTCCCGAAGGCTCGCCCACGGCGCAATCGGCGGCGCCGGAGCCATCCACCCCGACGCCGACGCCGACGCCCTCGCCACGAATGACGCGCGATCTCGCGCAACGGCCCCAGGTCTGGTTCGCGCCGCTCGACCCGTCGCCGCCGGATGCCAGTCGGCCGTTCAACGGCGGCCCCGACTTCATGGCCCTGTTCGAGGAGGACGCGCCGTGGGAGGAGGCCGCCGACGCGATCCACGTGTTCAAGCTCTACGGTGGCTGGGTTGCCGGCAGTGCGACCGATGCGCAGCTGCGCCAGGTCGTCGGCGATCTGAATCGGCGGGGGATGGCGATCGGTTTCGAGGCCAGCCCGCTGCGCTACGGCAGCGACTGCGCCCCGTGGCTCGAGGAGGGCGCGAGAATCCTCGACCGTCTCGCCGATGCCGGCGCCAACGTCCGGTTCGTGGCGCTCGACCACCCGTACGACTCGGGGGTGCTGGCCACGGGCGAAGGTTCGTGCGGGCTCAGCGTGGAGGAGGCGGCCATCGGCGTCGCCGAGTACGTCGCGGCCATCAGGGCGCGACTCCCGGACGCGCGGGTGGGGACCATCGAAACCGCCGGCAACGACGCCGGGCAGGTGCAGCGATGGGTGGAGGCCTACCGTTCCGCGGCCGGCGAGGACTTCGACTTCGTGCACCTGGATCTCAACTTCGCCCGACCGGACTGGCCGGAGCGGACGCTCGAGGTGGAGGGGTACGTGCGGGAGGCCGGCATCGAGTTCGGGATGATCTACTTCGGCAACGAGGAGGACCGATCCGACGAGGCCTGGCTCGGCAGGGTGGAGGACCGATTCACCGCGTACGAGCTCCTGGGCGGCCAACCCGACCATGCCGTCTTCCAGTCCTGGCACCCCTATCCGCAGCGCCTGCTCCCCGAGACCGATGCGCAGGCCTTCACCGCCCTCCTCCACCGCTACCTCCGCCCGCGCAGCACCCTGACCGTCGAGCTGCCCGCCGATGACCTGGTGGCCGGCTCGCTGACCACCGACGATGGAGCGCCGATGCCGTCCACGGAGGTGTCGCTGGCCGTCGTGCCAAGCGATCCGGACGGGGTGTGGCACGAGTTCACCGTGTCGGGCCTTGTGCCCCGAGAGGCGGTGCAGGCCGACGTCGGCTTCCGGGTGAACACCGAGTGCGCCTGCAGCGGTCGGGGTCGGTTCACCCTTGCCGCCGTCACCTACGGCGAGGGAGGGGTCGTCGCCACGGGCAAGCCCTCCGACGTCCCCATTCCGGGTGCCGAGCTCGCGTCGGGCTCGGAGGAGTGGGCGATCTGGGGCGCGGCACCCCACCGCGTGGACGGCGAGGGCCTCCATGTCTCGGCCGACGCCGGCCAGGACGCCGCCGCCAACTCGCGGCGATTCCCCGTGTCCGGGGGTGCGACCTACACCGCCACCTTCCTCGCTCGTGTCGCGCCGGAATCTCTCGGCAGCGGGTACTTCGCGATCATCTTCAGCGACGGCGAGTCCGAGTTGACCCGACAGATCGTCCCGCTCGCCGCCGCCGTGGTTCCGCTCGGCACGGCGATCACGGACGCCGCCGGTTCGTACTCGCTGGCTCTGGCACCTGGCGTTCTGCTCCCCGGGACGCTCCGTGCCACGTTCGCCGGCACCGCGGACGCGTGGCCCGCTCGCGCCGAACGGTGATCCTGGACCGTGGGCGATCTCTTCAGCGGCGGTGCCTCGCCAGCCGAGCCGCTCCGACCGCTGCCGCCGGCACCAGCAGAAGGAGCCCTACGAGCACGAGCGACGTGCCGGGAACCGCCGGCGTCGGGAGCGCGGTGTCCGGCACGGCGCTGACGACCAGCGTGTCGGAATCGCCGCACTCGGAGCCGACGATCATGCCCCAGACGGTGTAGGTGGCCGGGCCGAGAGCCGTGAAGGTGACACTGAATGAGTCACCGAGCGGGGTGGTGGCATCCGGCTCGGCGTCCTCGGCGATGACGCCATCCTCTCCCGCCACGATGAAGATCGAGGCGCCGCCGAAGTTGCCCTCCACCGTGAACTCCTGGCCGACGGTGATCGTGCCCGGCTCGACGGTCACGATGCAGCCGCCCGCATGGTCGCCCTCGGACTCGGGGTGGGCCAGGGCCGTCCCGGCAAGCAGGCCGGTGGCCGCCGCGGCGGCGACGAGCGCGGCGAGAAACCGCGCGGGGCGCAATGAGGTGCTCATCTCACATCTCCTGTGTTGATGATGGGCACGCGCCGCCAGCCTGCACCGATGCGTCGCCGTGCGCATCGGTCATCCGTCGCACGGCGCGCGACGTTCCTGGCGGTATCGGGAATCGTCAGAGAGGCGTAACATCGGACTGACGCCACTCAGGCGTCCACGACGTGCTGCCGCGCCGCGCATGTCAGCTCCGCGAGGAGCGATGGGAGGGACCGCCGATGCCGAGATCGGCCCCACCACGTCCAGTGCGCCGTCGGGCGCCATCCGTCGTGATCGCCCTGGTCGGGTTCCTGGTGCTCGTTTCGCCGGCGTCGGCCGCACCCCCGCACCTGGAGACCTGGCATCGGCTGAACCCGGCGATCGAGGACATCGCCGCGGAGCACGAGCGGCTCCAGTGCCTGCCGGGCGCGCAGTGGGTCTGCCGCTACGACAAGCTGATGGAGCCGGACCTGGAGCTCAACTGGGACCGCACGATCGGGATGTTCCGTGGCCGTGACTTCCCGTTCACCCAGGACGACTGCCCGGACTGGTTCCCCACGGAGATCTGTGAGGGTACCGAGCAGGTCATTGCCGGATCGATCACCTACGTCCTCGAGGACGGCGGCGTGTTCCAGACCGGACACGCGCTGCTGATCACCGATGGCGTGGGAATTGCGCCGCTCTACCTGTACTGGTTTGACTCCGGGTTCGTCTGTCCGTGGTACGACTCGTTCGAGGACGCCCTGGCGGCCAACCCGACGGGCACGCAGCAGGACTGCATCTTCGAGCCCTGATTTCGGGCGCGGGTGGCGATCGCCGACGGGAGCGCCGGGGGCGGATCGGAGGAGCGCTGGGCGGCTGTCAGCGAATATCGCGTTCGTGATCGATCGGGTGACAGACTTGTGAGTCGGCGGACGAGGAGACACCTTGAGCGATTAGGGTTGGTCAACCACGCCAGCACTCCTTCGACCAGGACGTCTCGCTCACCACGGCCGGCACGCCCGAGCGCGCCGGTCGCTGGCGCTCGTGCTCATGGTCGGGACGACCGCCTGCGGCGCCGAAGTGACCCAGTCGGCAACCGTCCAGCCCACCGCATCCGCCGATGCGACCGACCTCCCAACCGCATCCGACCTGCCCCACCAGGGCGTGATCACTGTGGTCGACGTCGTCCAGGGCCCATCCAGCGAGATGAGCCAGCACATGGTCGCGATTCGGCTCAGCGGGGACGTCGGCACCTCCGCGATCTTTCGCAGCCTGGAGATCCGGGCACGGATGCAGCCGATCGACGGAAGCGCCTGTGACGGCACCATGCCGCCCACGGTGCTGCGCGCGAGCCACCCCGATGCCGTGCAGCCGGCGCTCGCCGACCAGACGCGCACCGTCGTGGTTCGGCGGCTTGCCGATGCGGCCGCGGCCGGCGGTTCGGGACGGTCGGCGCGCTTCCGGGTCGGGCCGGTTCCATCCCTGAACGGCGGCTTCGAGGGCTGGGTGTCCTTCCACTTCCCGGCCGATTCCGCCGCCGGGTTCTGTGCCTTCGACGTGTCTGGCGTGGTCGTCATCGTGGCCGGCGAGACGACGACGGCCGAGCTCCCGGTCGTGCGGGTCGACACGCGGGTGCAGCTGGACGGTGGCTGACGCGGCCCCCCCGCGGGCGGGCCGCCCGCCGCCCGGCCTGCGCGATTCAGTTGCCGGCGGAGAGTGGGCGCGGGTGCTCGGGAGCCTCGAGCGTGGGCCGCTGACCATCGGCCACCAGGTGCTGAACCAGGTCGCACATCTCGTCGACGTCGAACGGCTTGGTTCGGACGTGCACGCCGGTGATCTGCTCGAGATCCCTCGTGCGCTGCTTGAGCTCCCAGACGTCGGCCGAGCACAGGATCACCGGCGTCGATAGCAGCTCCCTGTGCGAGCGGGCGAGGACGACGAGCTCCCACCCGGAGATTTTCTCCGCGCCGTCCCGCAACCGCAGATCCACGATCAGCAACTGGGGATCCGACGCAACGATGGACTCAATCGAGGCCCCGACCGCCTCGAAGCCGGTCATCTGATGGCCGAGGCTTGCGAGGAGGTCACTCATCAGCAGCAGGAACTCGGGCGAGTCGTCGATGACCGAGACACGAGCCATGGGTGTACGTCCCCCGTACCCGCTCAGCGGATTCCAACGGCAGCCATCCTGTTCCCAGGCGACTCACGTGTCGGTTCGCACATGACCGAGCGTGGAGTACGATGAAGCCGCCGACTTCTGTCGCGCATCTTCTCGCGGGCTTCGTCCCGCCGCGGACACCTCGTCGTGGGGTCCCAGGTGCGGCACTTGATCGACCGAACAGGTCCGGTGCCGTGACGAGCGAGCCTCTCTCCCTGGATTCCGCCCGGTTCTCCAAGAATCACCTGCTCGCCACGCTCGAGCCGGCTGAGCTGGCGATGCTCATCGACGGCTGCAGTGTCGAGCCGCTCGTGCCGGGGAACATCCTGCATCGGCCCGGCCAGCCGGTGGACCGCGTCTACTTTCCTCTCAGTGGCACGGTGTCGCTGGTGAGCCTCAGCACCGAGGGAACCATGGTCGAGGCCGCGACCATCGGGCGCGACGGGACGACGGGCGTGCCGGTATTCCTGGCCGGTGACTTCGGACCGCTTCAGGTCATCGCTCAGGTCCCGGGTGATGCGCTCGCCGTCTCGGCCGATGCCTTCCGCAGCCAGCTGGTTCCGGGTTCGGGCCTGGATGGCGCGATGCGGCGCTACACGCAGGCCCAGATGGCGCAGACCGCGCAGACCGCGCTGTGCAACCGCCTCCACGAGCTCGAGCAGCGCGCCGCCCGCTGGCTGCTGCAGACGCTCGACCGGGTGGAGGGCAGCGATGTGCATCTCACCCACGAGTTCCTGAGCATCATGCTCGGCGTCCAGCGGCCGACGGTCACGCTGGCGATCGGTGCGCTGCAGACGGCGGGGCTGGTCCACCAGGGCCGCGGTCACATCGAGGTGCTCGACCGCGCGGGACTCGAAGCGGCGTCGTGCGAGTGCTACCGCATCATCACCGACGAGTACGTACGGCTGTTCGCGTAGCTCCCTTGCGACGGCCCGAATGTTCGCTATCGAACACAACGGCACGCATCGTGCACCACGTGCTTCGCATCTCCCTCGAGGCGCACGATGACCGGCAGGAACGCGCTCCTTCAGCTCCGAATCGTCGGGATCGTGCTGAAGCACGAGCGAATGCAGGGCCGAAGGCCCGGAGGGCTTCGTGAACGCGCGAGCGTGCTCATCGAACAAGCTGCCGAGTTCCTGGATGGGGAAAACGACGGTCGTGACGCGCTCGAGCAGGCGCGGCGAGAGCTCGCCTTGCTCTCTCGCCCGTAGCCCTCGCGCGCGTTCAGCGATGATCGTGAACCGGCCGGCAACGAGCTGCGCGGCGAGAGCTCGCCATGCGCTCCCGCGGGTAGTCCCTCGCGCGCGTTCAGCGATTATCGCGTTAGTGACATATCCGGTGACAGAATCGCGAACCGGCCGGCAAGGAGAGGTGCGACGAGCCCGAGCACGCTCACACCGCTCCCCTGACGATCCCCAGGATCTCCTCGCCGTAGGTCGCGACCTTCCGTTGGCCGATGCCGGGCACGCCCAGCAGCGCGGCGCCATCCGACGGCCGGCGCACGGCGATGGCGGCGAGGGTCTTGTTGTCGGCCACGACGTAGGCGGGGACGCCATCGGCGCGGGCCCGGCTGCGGCGCCAGTCGATGAGCTGCTGGAGCAGCGGCTCGTCCGCCGCGGCCAGCTCGAACGTCGCGGCCACGGGGGCGCCGGGCTTCGGCGCCGGACGGGCCACGGCGTTCGGCCGCAGCTCCGACACGAACCGCGACGCCCGAGCCCGCACCGACGTTCCCTTCGCCCCGATCCGGCTGGCCGCCCACGACAGCACCAGGTGCCGCCGCGCTCGGGTGATGCCGACATACAGGAGCCGCCGTTCCTCGGCGAGGGCATCGGCGTCCGCTGCGCTCTGGCGAATCGGCAGCGTGCCCTCCTCCAGCTGCGGCAGGAAGACGGCCTCCCACTCCAGGCCCTTGGCCCGGTGCAGGGTCGAGAGGGTGACGCCGTCGCCGGCCGCATCGGCCTCGGTGGCGTCTCGGCGGGCGAGCTCGGCGACGAAGTCGGCGACCGTGGCCTCCGGCTGATCCGCCTCCAGCCCTCGGGCAATCGTCAGCAGCGTGCTGAGCGCCGCGTGGCGGTCGCGCGCCTCCGCGCCGGAGGCGCCGCCTGGCGGATCGGCCTCGTCGAAGCCGAGCTCTGAGCGCCACCGCGTCGCCACGATCCGCGAGAGGCGCCCGGAAGCATCCGTTCGAAGGGCGCGGATGGCGGCCCGAACGTCGGGACGGGCGAAGAAGCGGATGCCGCGCACGGTGAACGGGATCTCGGCGGCGGTGAGCGCGGCCTCGAACCCGACGAGCTGGGCGTTCGTGCGCACGAGGATCGCGATCTCGGTCACCGGCAGTCCGTCGGCCATCAACGCCCGGATCCGGGCGACGATCGCCGCGGCCTCGGCATCGCCGTCGGCGTGGGGGACCAGCCGCGGCATCGGTCCATCCGCGGAGGTCGAGCGCAGCTCGCGACCGGGGATCAGCCGATTGGCCAGCGAGATCACCTGCGGCGTGCTCCGGTAGTTCTGCCCCAGGCGTACGACGCGCGCGCCGGGGTATCGGTCCGCGAAGGTCAGCAGGTACTCGCTGCTGGCGCCGGTGAAGGAGTAGATCGTCTGGTCCGGGTCGCCCACGACGCACAGGTCGCGCCGATCCCCCAGCCACAGCCGCAGCAGGTCCTCCTGGAGCCGATTCGTGTCCTGGTACTCGTCGACGCTGAACCAGGCATATCGCCGATGCGTCAGCGCCAGCGCATCGGCATCGGTCTCGTACAGCTCCACCGCGAAGGTGAGCATGTCCTCGAAGTCGATCCGGTTGGCCCGCTCCTTGGCCTGCTCGTATCGGCGCCAGAGGGTGGTGAAGATGTCCGTCGGGACGGGTGGCTCGCGTTCGGGCTCATAGGTCGCCGGCGTCTGGCGGCGGACCTTGGCCCACTCGATCTCATCGGCCAGGTCCTTGGCGGGGGTGAACCTGTAGCCGCCGGGCAGGCTTCGCGCCAATGGACCGATGATCCGCAGCTTCGTGTCGAGCACCTCCGGCAGGGGTGTCCCATGGACCTCCGGCCAAAAGTGCGCCAGCTGGCGGCGCGCCGCGGCATGGAAGGTCGACGCCTGCACCTGCGGCAGCCCGAGTTGGTGCAGCCGATGCCGCATCTCGGTCGCCGCCTTCTCCGTGAAAGTCACGACCAGCGCCCGCTTCGGGTCGATCGCCTTTGTCGCAACCGCGTATGCCACCCGGTGGCTGATGACGCGCGTCTTCCCGGTCCCGGCACCCGCCAGGATGACGACCGGGCCGGTCGCGGCCATGGCCGCCTCGCGCTGCTCGTCGTTCAGGCCGGCCAGGTTGGCCTCGGGATCCATCCGCCGATCCTAGCGTCGCGGGCTTACCGGGCGGTGCTGGTACGCTGCCGGGCATGCGCATTACCGATCTGCAGCCGGGCTGGGACGTCGTCACCAACGACGGTCATCGGCTGGGGCGCATCAAGGAGGTCGGCCAGCACTACATCGAGGTGGGAGGTGGCCTGTTCTCATCGGCGCTGTACGTGCCGGCATCGGCGATCGGCAACGTGGAGCACGAGACCGTGCACCTCACCATCGCCAACCGCGAAGTGGGCGTGATGGGATGGCACCAACCCCCGCGGACGTCCGATGAGCTGCACACCGGACCCGAGCGAGACGTCGACCGCGACATCTAGGTTGGCGGTGCTTGTGGGCGACCGGAGGCCGCCTTTGGACCGATGCCTGCCGCTGTCAACGGCTGGAGTACCTCCCGCGATGGGTGTGGCCCGCCGGTCGGGCGTCTCTTTGGCCGAGGCGCGCAAACTGTCAGCGGATATATCACTAACGCGATAACTGCTGACAGTTCGGGAGCGGCGAAGGACGAGACGGCCCAGGACGACCCACTAGGATCGACCGATGACCGATGACGACCTGCCCGACTCGATCGCCGCCAACGTCGTCGAGTGGTCGGAGACGAACGCCCAGTTCACCGATGGACAGGCCGAGCGGGCGTGGGCGCCGCAGGAGCTGGCGTGGGGCGTGTTCCAGGTGCGGGAGGAGGACATCGGCACGCCGCTGGGGGACGTCGGCGGACTCGACGTCGTGGAGCTCGGATGCGGGACGGCGTACTTCTCCGCCCAGCTCGCCCAGCGTGGCGCCCGGCCGGTGGGGGTGGACCCGACGCCGGCTCAGCTCGACACGGCGCGGCGGATGATGGACGCCACGGGCATTCGCTTCCCGCTGGTCGAGGCACCGGGCGAGCGCGTTCCGCTGCCGGACGGGACCTTCGACCTTGCCTTCTCGGAATTCGGCGCCTCCCTCTGGGCCGATCCGGCGATGTGGGTGCCCGAAGCCGCTCGGCTCCTCCGTCCCGGTGGTCGCCTGGTCTTCCTGACCAACTCGTTCATCAGCTACCTGTGCGCCATCGACGAGGGCGGCGCGAGCGAGACGCTTCAGCGCCCACAGTTCGGCGCGTACCGGATGCACTGGCCGGGCGAGACCGGGATCGAGTACCACCTCGCCCACGGCGACTGGATCGACCTGCTGCGGGGGAGCGGGTTCGAGATCGAGCGGCTCATCGAGCTGAAGGCGCCGCCCGAGGCGAAGGCCCACGACTTCTACGATTACGTCACGCCGGAGTGGGCGTGGCAGTGGCCGGCCGAGGAGATCTGGGTGACACGCCTCGGCGGCGCGGGCTGAGGCGCAGTTCCCGAACACGACCCTTGCGCCCCGCGGCACCATTCGCAGCGCGGTCGCCGGGCTCCGATGCGCCGCTGTGTCGGTAGGTCGGCGCTCGTAGCGGGGCCGGCACCGCTTCACCGGTCATTCACCAGGGCGCTGCGGGCCGGCGCGCGCCGTTCACCGAATATCGCACGAACGCGATACCTGCTGACAGGTCGCGTGGCCAGGCGCGGATCGCCCAGCGTCACGGTCGATCACTGGTGCCGTCTAGGCTGCGAGTTGGCGGAGCCGGCAGCCAGGCGCACCGGCCCGTACCGGCCCGTACCGGCCAAGCGTCGCCTTACGCGGCCTCCTGCGGCATCTCCGCGTGTGATCGACGGTCGGTCGCGGCGCGACGGACGACCGCGTCGGCGACGTAGGCGGCGTCGCGATCGGCTCCGAGGACGAGCATCGAGGTGAAACCGAACAGGAACGGCATGCCCAGGAAGTACAGCCCGGGCGCGTCGACGGCCAGGCCTCGCTCCTGGAGCGGCCAGCCCAGCTCGTCGAGGGTGGCGGGCTCGACCCAGCGGAAGTCCGGCCGGAAGCCGGTGCACCACACGACGGTGGCGACCTCGTGAACCGAGTCGTCGGCCAGCAGCGGACGGCCGTCACGGGCGCCGACGACGCGGGCCTCCCGCATCTCGACTCCAGCCTCGAGCAGCTCTTGCCGCCGGTACCGCAGGAGCGGTCCGCCGCCCAGCCGAACCCTGGGCGCCATCTTCCGGCCGATCGGCGTGCGGAGAGTGAGCAGGTTCATGGCCACGAACCGCAGGATCGGCCACGCCACGCGCGCTCGCCGGCTGTCGACGGAGAACGGGAGCTGCCCGTGCGACATGCCCGCCACGACCGTGCGGTGTCCGGCGATGGCCGCCTCGTGGGCGATGTCCGCCCCGGAATGGCCAAGGCCGACGACCAGGACCGGGCCATCGGCGAGCTGGTCGGGCCGTCGGTAATCGGCCGAGTGGATCTGGCGGATGCCCGGGTCCAGCTCGCGCGCCACGGCCGGCACGAATGGGTGCTGGAATGGGCCGGTGGCGACGATGACCTGCCGCGCGGCAAGCGTGCCGTCGCTGGTCTCGACCGCATAGCCGTCGCCGGTGGCGCGGATGCGGGTAGCGCGGACGCCGGTCCGAATCGAAAGCCGCTCACGGTCGGCGTAGGCCTCCAGGTAGTCGCCCATCTCACGCGCGCTCGGGAACCGGTGGCCCGGCCCGTCGAAGCGCTTCCCTGGCAGCGCGTCGTACTTCGCGGGGCTGTAGAGCCGCAGCGAATCCCACCGCGCGCGCCAGACGTCACCGATGCGGTCTTCGGCCTCGAGCAGGAGGAAGTCGACGCCTCGCCGACCCAGGTGGTGGCCGGCAGCGAGGCCGGACTGTCCTCCGCCGATGACGACGGTCTCGTACGTGTGGTCCATGTCCCAAGGTTCGCGCACATCCGGGCACAGGGGAAGTTCGGTTCGAGAACTGGTCCTCCAGTTGGCGCCGGTGGGACAATCCCCGCATGGGCTCGAGCGCACAGACCGAGTACTGCGCCTTTACGAAGGCGGTCGAGCACCTTGGAGACCGATGGAGCCTGCTGATCGTCCGCGAGCTGGCGCAGTTCGGACCGCAGGGCTTCAACACCCTGGCGACCGGCCTGCCCGGTCGGGTCTCCCGGTCCGTCCTGGCCGCCAAGCTCCACAAGCTCGAAGAGATCGGGCTGCTGGCGCGCGACCCATCGGTCCCCGGCCGGTCGGCACCATATTGCCTGACACCGGCGGGAGAGCAGCTGCTGCCGACCCTGAAGTCGCTGTGGGACTGGGCCGAGCACTGGATCCCGGAGGACCCCGCGATGGCGGGTCGAGATCCATCGGTCATCCTCTGGTGGCTGCGCCACCGCGTCGACCGGGGCGCGGCCCCCGTCCAGCAGGTGGCCATCGAGATCGACATGCGGGAGGCGCGCCCTGATCGCACCTGGCTCCTGCTGGCGCGAGATGCGGAGCCGAACGTCTGCCTGGAGGACCCGATGCTCGGCGACGAGCGCTACGTATACGTGGAGGCCGGGGCGGATGACCTGTTGCCAGTCGCCCGCGGACAGCGAACCTGGGCGGAGGCGATCGGCGACGGTTCGGTCACCGCCTACGGACCGCCCGAGCTGGTGTCGGCCATGACCGGCTGGTTCGCTGCGCCCTCCTGATCCGGGCGTTCGAGCGCCGTCGTGAGCGTTCCTGATCGGTCGGATCGCGAGCGCCAGCTGGCAAGGTCCGCGGGGAAGTCGATGTCGAAAGCAAGGCCTGGACGGTCGACGATCGTCGGCGCGACCGATGCGGACCTGGCTTCGTCAACGTGGGCCCACCGGCTCTTGTGGCCGAACCGGAAGGCGATGACGAAGAGAGGCTGGAGGATCAAAGCGTTCGTGCCGCTGCCCGCGCGGTCCGGGGCGATGACGACCGAAGGCTCATTCGCATCAACGGCCTCCAACAGGGCATCGATGTCGGCCGGCAGCAGGTCTGGGAGGTCCGCGCTGACCGCTGCCAGCCGCGTCACGCCATCGGTCGCGGCATCCTCCCGTGCCTGCGCCAGTGCCGCGTTCATGCCAAGCCCACGCTGGAGCGCGAAGCCGATCCCGAGCTCGCGCGCGATACCGTGCAGTTGTGGGTCGGGCGAGACGACCAGGACGTTCTTGGCAGCGCGTCGGCAGGCCGTTGCCACGCTTCGGAGCATCGCGGCGCTCAGGGTGGCCCGGCCCGCCGGGCCGAGCATCCCGGAGAGGCGGGTCTTCCCGTGGTCGAGCCCTCGATGGGGAATGACAACTCGCGTTGATTCGCGCATGGCGTCGACGGGGAACCGCTAGATCGCTCAGTCAGCTGATGGTGGCGCGCAGCCTCGGCAGGATCTCCTCGCCGTACGTCTGGATGAATCGTGGCTGGTCGGCGCCTGGGCCGTGGAAGACGAGGTGAGTGAACCCGAGGTCGACGTACTCGCAGATGCGCTCGACGTGCTCGTCGGGATCATCCGACACGATCCAGCGGCTGGCGGCCTTCTCGATGGGCAGCTCGGCGGCCAGCCGTTCCATCTCGCGCGGGTCCTCGACGCCCATCTTCGCCTCGGCTGGGAGCGCGAGGGCCGCCCAGATGCGGGTGTCCTCCATGGCTCGCCGACGATCCCGGTCGAAGGAGACCTTGACCTCGATCATCTTCTCGATGGCGTCGTAGTCGCGGCTCGCCTTTTCAGCGCCCTCGCGCACGGCAGGGAGCAGCGTCTCCTCGTAGAGGTCGCGCCCCTTGCCGGAGGTGCAGATGAAGCCATCGGCAACGCGACCCGCCAGCCGCGAGGCGACCGCCCCGGAGGCGGCGACGTATAGCGGCACCGTCTCGTCCGGTCGGTCGTACAGGGTGGCATTGTGGGTGCGGAAGTACTCGCCCTCGAAGCTCACGAACTCCTCGCTCCACAGGCGCCGCATGATCTCGATCGCCTCTTTCATGCGCCCGAAGCGCACCTTGAACTCGGGCCACTCGATGCCGAGAACCGGCACCTCGTTCATCGACTCGCCGGTCCCGACGCCGACGAAGACGCGCCCTGGGTTGAGGCATGCGATGGTCGCCATCGCCTGGGCCACGATCGCCGGGTGGTAGCGGAAGTGCGGGGTGACCACGCTGGTCCCGAGGCGCACGCGCTCGGTGCGCTCACCGAGCGCCGCAAGCCACGCGAACGAGAACGGCGCGTGGCCATCGGTGTGGCGCCATGGCTGGAAGTGGTCGCTGACCACGACCGAGTCGAATCCCGCAGCCTCGGCGAGGACCGAGAAATCGAGGAGCTGCCGCGGGGCGAACTGTTCCGCCGATGCCTTGTACCCGAGGGTGAGCACGAGTCTCCTGCCTATCGGAAGTTGGGAATGACACGCTCCCGGAACAGTGCCAGCTGCTCCGAGAGGTGATCGATGGACTGGTACACGAATTTCATCTCGTAATGCATGACGCCACCCTCCACGTATCGGGCGAGCTTCTCGGAGATCTCGTCGGGGCTCCCCACCAGGCCGGCCTTGGCGATCGCTTCCGGGGTGGCGTCATCGGCGAATCCTTCTGTCAGGACCGATAGCGTGCGCGTTGCCTGCGACGTCGCCTGCTCACTCGTCTCCGCGATGCTTACGTACACCTCGGTGGCGATGTCGTAATTGACGTCGCCGCGACCCTTGGCCGCGGCGGCATCACGGAGCTCCTGGATCCGCGCCGGGTATTGGTCCGGGGCGATCCACGGCGGGAGCCAGCCGGTGGCGAATTCGGCCGCGATGTCCACTGACTTCGGGCCGCCGCCCCCGATCCAGATCGGTGGCCAGGGCTTCTGCACCGGCTTGGGGTTGATCTCCGTCTCTGGGAACGAGAAGTGCGGCCCGTCGTGGGAGGGGTACTCCTCGGTCCAGATCTTCTGCATGGCGCGCAGGTAGTCGCGAGTCACGTCGTACTTGGTCACGCGAGAGACGCCGAGGACCTCGAAGTCGACGTTGTGGGTCGTCTTCGCCGCTCCGACGCCGATGCCCAGGATGAGGCGGCCGCCGCTCAGCACGTCGATGTTGGCGACCTGCTTGGCCGCAATGATCGGATTCCGGTAGGGGACGCACAGCACGGCGATGCCCAACCGGATCGACTTCGTGATACCGGCCAGGTAGGCCAGGTTGGTGATCGACTCGAAGAAGATGGGTGGGGCATCCTCACCGGCGGCCTCGACCGCTTCGACCGATCCGCAGGAGACGTGGGTGCGGTCCTGGTACTTCGTCCATCCAATGAAGTCGTGGACCCACACGCAGTCATATCCCAGCGTTTCGCACTCGGTCGCGATCCTGTTCACCGCCTCCACGCTGGCCAGCGGTCCTGCTACGGGCGCCCGAACGCCGAACTCGACGCGCTGCGTCATCGCGCTTCCTCCTCCGCGTGTGAGGTCGTCACTGCGGACGCCCGGCGACGTACTGCCCGAAGCCGGGCTCGCCGATCACCTCTCGGTCGCGGGCGATGACCGTGCCGCGTAGCATGGTGAGCTCGACGTAGCCCTTCACCGTCCAATCAAGGTACGGCGTCCAGCCGACCTTGGTGTACAGCCCCTCGTCCTTCAGTGTCGTCTCACGATCGAAGTCGACCAGCACGAGATCGGCATCGGAGCCGGGCAGAAGGCTGCCCTTCTGGGGATACATGCCGAGCATGCGGGCCGGTGCGCTGCTGAACAGCTCGACAGCGCGCTCCAGCGTCAGGTTGCCGTTGTGGACGTCGGTGAGGGTGATGCTGTACTGCCAGTCATACTGCGGCGACCCCATGGCCGCGTGCCAGGCGTCCTCCTCCATGACGGCCAGCTCCTCCAGCGTGTGCGGCGCGTGATCGGCGTCGATGCTGTCGATGGTGCCGTCCATCAGCGACCGCCAGATCTCGGCCATCCGGTCCGCGTCCTCGGTGATGAACCCGCCGGGGCAGGCGCGCCCGTGCGTCTTCATGAGGTCCTCTCGGGTCAGGTGGTAGTACTTCGGATCGACCGAGGCACTGACTGCCTGGCCCCGCTGCTTGGCATCCCGAATCAGCCGCAGGCTGCCGGCGGAGTGGGTGTGCACGAGATGCAGGCGGACACCGGTGAGCGCCTGGAGGTTGAGGAGCGTGTTGACGGCGGTGTGCCAGATCGCGTCGGTCGTGTAGACCTCGCCGAAGGTATACCAGTTGGCCGGCTTGCCGGCCGCGAACGCCTCCTCAGAGAGCCGTTCGAACAGGCTCTGGTTGAATGGGTGGATCAGGAGCGGAAGGCCGGTATCCGCCACGGCCCGCATGGCCTTCAGGAGCTGCCCCTCATCGTTCAGGGCGAGCCGCGGATCGTGCGGGTACGCGCCGGACACCTGGAAGATCTTGTAACCGGTGGCGCCGGCCTCCGCCAGCTTGCCGATCTCGTCGATGTTGGTTCCGGCCACCCAGTGGCCGTAGTCGATGATCGACTTCGCGTCGGCGATCTCGCGCTTCTCGAGGTAGGTGTCGACAGTGTCGGTGGGCGGCTCGACGTTTGGCATGTCGATCATGGTCGTGATACCGCCCGCGGCCCCCGCCTGCGAGGCGGTGAGAAAGTCTTCCTTGTGCGTGTAGCCGGGCTCGCGGGTGTGCGCGTGAGTGTCGATGATGCCCGGCAGAACAAGGCGACCAGAGGCATCGATTCTCTCCGCCGCTTCGGTCGTGTTGTCGCGGGAGACGATCCCGACCACTTGGCCCTCATCGATCAGCAGGTCTGCTTCAGTGAGGGTGCCGCCGACCATGACGCGACCGCCGGCCACGCGTGTCTTCACAGTGCCCATCGGGACCGCCCAACTCCTTCCGGTGCCGCCGAACAGCCGATGGCGTTCGACTAATGATTAGACGTTTAATGGTATCAGTATAGCGAGCGGGGGAGCGCTCGGGAAGCCTCGGAAACGGGGGTCTCGGGTCAGGAACCGGAGTTGTCGGGCCCTTCGTCGAGCTCCGCGACGGCGATTTCGCGGGCATCCCGGTGGCGTTCGGCCAGGGCGGCCGCACGTTCCTGCTCGAGGAACCCGACATGCCGCTCGAGTGCGGCCTCGGCCTGGTGGGGATCGCCGGCGGCGATCGCGTCATAGAGCGCGGTGTGCTGATCGAGCACGACGCTGCGGTCGGGACGCCGCAGCAGCTTGTTGGTCCGCGGCCGGACGATGTGAATGGCCGTCATCGGCAGCTCCAGCAAGCGGTTGCGTGCCGCCTGCGCGATCCGCCGGTGGAACATGACCTCGAGCGCCAGGAACTCCTCGAGCGTGAGCGCCGGATCGCTGGCTTCGTCCAGGATCTTGCGCATGGCGGCGAGATCGGTCTCGTTTCGACGGTTCGCCGCGAGCGCGACGCACGCGCGCTCCACGACCAGCCGCGCCTCGTCGACCTCGGCGACCGAGATGTCACCGGCATCGAACCACAGGCCGAACGTCTGGCCGACCGATTCGGCGAGGACGTCGGTCTGCGGGGAGACCACGAAGTGGCCGCCGCGTGCGCCGCGCTGGGTCTGCAGGACGCCCTGGGCCCTCAGGATCTTGATCGCCTCGCGCAGAGTCGCTCGGCTCACCCCGAAATCGGCGGCCATGTCGGGCTCTGGTGCGAGCCGGTCCCCCGGGCGCAGCGTTCCGGTGGTCAGCGCGTGGCGCAGCTGGCGGGCGATCTGGTCGGCGGCCGAGTGTGGTTCGACAGCCGTGGGCTGAAACTCGCCTCGCGCTGCCCGGGTCCCGTGCCGCCCGTCGTTCATGAACCCTCCTCTGGCCGATCGTGCGGATCGTACTTCACGAGAGCGGCTCCGACAAAGAGTTTAAAGTATGACATATCCCAATGACAATCCAGTGAGCGACACGCCCGACCTCCTGACAACGGTGCTCATGATCGTCATCGTGGCCGCCGCCGGCCTCAGCACTGGCGCCACCGGCCTCGGCTTCGCGCAGCTCACCGCGGTCGGCCTGTCGTTCGTCCTGGACGCGAAGACGGCGGTGATTCTCCTGGCGCTCACCGTGCCGCCCATCTCGACGGTCCAGCTGCTGCGTCACCGCGGCAGCGTCGGCGAGTGGCGCAGCCGCATGCTCGTCCTGTCGGCCGGGTGCATCGTCGGGGTCCCACTGGGCGCCTACCTGCTGACGATCCTGCCCGAGTCCGCGATCGCGATCGTCCTCGGCCTCTTCACGCTTTTCTTCATCGCCACCCGCCTGCGCCGCCCGACATTCGCCATCGACCCCGCCTACGAGCGGATGGCGGCGCCGGTCGTCGGCCTCACGGGCGGCATCTTCAACGGGACGATCGGTGTGTCAGGGCCGATCCTGGGCAGCTACCTCATCGCCCTCGGCGTGAAGCCCTCGACGTTCGCGTTCACGATCCAGATCCTGTTCCTGACAATGACCCTGGTACGGCTCGCCGGCCTCGTCGCGCTGGGGGAGGTGACCGGCCCGCTGCTGGTCACGGGCGCCATGCTCCTCGTCCCGTCGCTCGCCGGCCAGGCGATCGGCTTCCGCATCCAGGAGCGCGTCTCGCCCGCCGGATTCGAGCGGGCGGTGCTGGTGGTCATGGCCATCGCCGCCGTCGGCCTGCTGATCCGGGGGGTCACGGGCGCCGGCTGACGATCCGCCGCGGTTCCTAGGCGCGAACCACGCGGCGGGTTCCCATTTCCACCAGCTTGACGATCACCAGGGCAAGCGCCACCAGGAAGAAGATGATGGCCCACAGCCGATCCATCGAGAATGGCGTGCCGTAGGTGTTGACCAATCCACCGAGCCCAACGACTGCCACGAGCACTTCGCCGTTGATGAGGCCCTTGACCCCTCGCGCGGTGCCGAGCCGAATGCCGGCCAGCAGCAACGGGAACGCGGCAGGCACCCGGATCTGCCAGAACAGCTGGCGCTCGCGAGCCCCGAAGGATCGGCCCATCTCGACCAGTGAGCGGTCGACGTTCCGGATCCCGGCGAACGTATTCACGATGATCGGGAAGATCGCGAAGATCACGACGGTCAGGACGCGCGTCGGGTACCCGATCCCGAACAGCAGGATGAAGATCGGCACGAAGGCGACCATCGGTGCGGCCATTGCGGCGTTGATGTACACGTCCAGGGCGTACTCAACTGGCCGGAAGCGACCCATCAAGGCGCCGATGGCGATGCCGCCGGCAATCGAGATCCCCATCCCGAGGGCCAGGGTCAGCAGGCTGACGCCCAGGTTGCTGACGATCGATCCGTCGAGCAGGAAGCCCCACAACGCGGCGAAGATGTCGGTCAGTGGCGGGAAGGCGATCGTGTCCGTCGTGCGCCCCACGATCTCCCAGGACGCCGCCACGATCAGGATCGAGGCAAGGAGCGGACCCTGGTCGCCCACCCGGCGGCGCATGCGGTCCCGCACGGATCGCTGCGGCTCCAGTCGCCCGCTGCTGGCGGAAGTGAGGCTCGACATCGCGCCTAGGCCGACTGCTTCTGAGGTTCGGTGAGGATCATCTCGCGCAGGCGGTCCCACACGTACGAGGTCAGCTCCACGAAGCGCGGCTCCGTGCGCGTTTCGTCGGTCCGCGGTCGCGGCAAATCGATGTCGATGATCTCCGACACCCGCCCTGGCCGAGTGGCCATCAGAACGACCCGGTCGGACAGGAACACGGCCTCATCCATGGCGTGGGTGACGAACACGACCGTCTTGCCCGAGGCGTGCCAGACCCGCAGCAGGTCCGACTGCATGAGGTTCCGGGTCTGCGCGTCGAGCGAACCGAACGGCTCATCCATGAGGAAGATGTCGGGGTCCACCGACAGCGCGCGCGCCAGGCCGACCCGCTGCTGCATGCCGCCGGACAGCTGGCGCGGGTACGCGGACTCGAAGCCCTGCAGGCCGGCCATCTCAATGTTGCTGCGGGCCACACGGTCTCGCTCGTCCTTGCCGACGCCGCGAAGCCGGAGGCCGAAGGCCGCGTTCTCCAGGACCGTCAGCCACGGGAGCAGCGCGAAGTTCTGGAAGACGACCGCTCGTTCCGGCCCGGGCCCGGACACCGGCTTACCCAGGACGCGCAGCTCGCCCTCGTCGTAGGGAATCAGCCCGTCGACCATCTTCAGAAACGTCGTCTTTCCGCAGCCGCTGGGCCCGATGAGACTCACGAACTCGCCTGGGTGGATCGTCAGGTCGATGCCGCTCAGCGCGGTGAACGGTGCCCGTCCGTCGGATGCCGGATACGTCTTGCCCACGCCGACCGCTTCGATCACCGGGGCCGCAGTGCTACTCAACGCCTTCCACTCCCTTCCACCGTGCGAACCGGCCCTCGACACGCCGGGCGAGCTCCATGAGCAGGACGCCCTCGAGAACGGCAAGCAGGACGATTCCAAACACGTAGGCCGGCTGGAACCGGACCTGGTACTCGAGAATGAGGCTGCCGATGCCGGCGCCGATGAGGGACAGCTCGGCGATGATCATGCCGATGATCGCCCGCCCCAGCCCGAGGCGAATGCCAGCCATGATGGCCGGGACGGCGGCTGGGAACGTCACCATGCGGAGCATCTGCCAGCGGGTTGCGCCGAAGCTCCGACCCATCTCCTTCAGATCCGGGGCAACCTCCTGGACGCCGACCATGGTGTTGATCGTCATATAGATGAACGAGAAGAGGAACACGACCGCGATCCGCGCCGCAAGCGTCAGGCCGAGCACGACCTGGACGATGGGCACCAGGGCGATCATTGGTGCCGCCAGCAGGACGGTCAGGTAGGGCGTCGCGATGTTGGCGACGCCGCGCGAGCTTCCCATCGCGATGCCGAGGGGCAGACTCACGGCGAGGGCGAGCAGGAATCCGCCGACCAGCGCCTGGTTCGTGATCACCAGCCCCTCCAGCAGCGAGTCCTCCGCGAACCCTGCCGACAGCATGTCGAACAGAGCGGCCATCGTCCGCGTGAAGGTCGGCATCGCCAGCTGGATCTCATCGTTGCCGATGAGCTGCCAGCCACCGATGAGCAGGGCGAGGATGCCCAGCCGCAGGACCGGCTTCAGCCAGCGTTCACGTGATGGTGCCGGACGTCGTTGTACCTGTGCAGCCACGAGGCGCGCGTGTCTCCCTGAGTCCTCTGGATCCATTTTGCGAGCGGACGCCCGGGGGTGCCGGGCGTCCGCTCGCTCAGATGAGCAACCAGTGTGGCCAGCCTACTCGCCGAGCACCTCGTCGAGGTAGGTCCGGTCGACGACGTCCGCGAAGTCGCCGACGTTCTGGAATCCGGCCGCCTCGCTGAAGAAGTCGATCGTGAACTGCACCTGCTCCTCCTGGAGATCACCATCCTGCGGGAGGATGCCGAGCTCCAGGTAGGTATCCACGATGCCCGGGATGAGCTCCGGGTCCACCTCGGGCAGGCGTGCGATCGACTCGTCGACGAGGATGCTCGGATCGGCATAGATCTCATCCCACACCTCGAGGTGCGTTCGGATGAAGTCCTTGACCAGCTCCTCGTTCGCCTCCAGGAACTCTGGCGGGGCGGAGTACACGCCCGCCACGACCGGGAAGTCCTCGACGAAGTTGGCGATGATCGCGAACTCGCCCGGCCGCTCCGCCTCGAGCTGCTGCCAGCCCTGGAGGTCGAGCGGGCTGGCGTCGAGCTGATCCTGCAGCAGCGCCGCCAGGCGGTTCTCCGAGCCATCGATGATCTGGATGGCCGGCTCCGCGTCCGGGCAATTGTTCTCGAACCAGCTGAGGGTCAGCAGGCCGGTGATGTCGGTCTGCGCATGGATCGCGACGTTGCGTCCGTCCAGGGACTCGCAGGTCGGGTAGTCCGCCTTCGACACGAGGACGAACTCATTGATGTACCGCGCCATGAAGAACTTGTTCGTGAGACCGGCGTCGATCGCGGTCATCGTGGCCGCTGCGCTGGCCGACGCGATGTCGATGGCGCCCTCGGTCGCCGCCTGGATCTCCGTGGAGGTCGACGGGAACTCCGTCACCTCGATGTCATAGCCCATGGCGTTCATGCGCTCGATGGTCATCTCGGTGGGGACGAACGCCACCGACAGACTGCCGCGCCCGAGCCGCGCGGTGCCCGACTTGGTCTCGCCCTCGCTTGCGGGGGGTGCACCCTCGCTCTCGGCCGGCGCCGTGCTATCGCCAGGGGCCGCTGCTGATTCGGTCGCGCCGCTACATGCCGCCAGCAGCAAGCCGAGGATGATGAACACCGCGCCCGCCCGGAATCGTGTCATCGCCTACGCTCCTCCATTCCCAAAAAGGTGTGGCTAACATACTTCAGACATTAGGAACATGACAAGGAGAATCAGCGTTTCCGTCAGTGGAGGATGCCACCACCCTCGACCACCAGGGTCTGACCGGTGATGAACGCGCTGTCATCGGAGAGGAAGAAGACCGCCGTTCCCGTCAGATCCTGGGGGACCTCGATGCGCCGGATGGACCGATTCGGCACCGGTCCCGACCGCATCCGGATGATGTCATCCGACGGGTCGTCCTCGCTCAGGGTGCTGCCCGGCACGATCACGTTCACCCGCACGTTCGCATCCGCCAGCTCCCTCGAGAGCACCCGCGACAGGCCGATGACGCCACCCTTGGACGCGACGTAATGCGCGCGGGTGGGACTTCCGAGGAAGAACGTGCCCGAGCCGATGTTCACGATGCTCCCGCCGCCGCGGCGGCGCATCGCGGGCACCGTGGCACGGCAGGCGAGCCAGGTGCCCTTCAAGTTCGTCTCCAGCACCGCGTCCCACTCCGCCTCGTCGATCGACTCGAAGCCGACGCGCGAGATGGGGATGATGGTGAGCATCCCGGCGTTGTTGATGAGCCCGTCCACGCCGCCGAACTGCTCTTCGGCGGCCCGCACGACATCCTCCATCTCGGCGAGGTGGCGAACATCGGCCGCGATGCCGATGGAGCGGGCTCCGGACGTGCCGACCGCCTTGGCCACGGCCGCGGCGGCCGGGCCATCGATGTCCGCGACGACGACATTGGCCCCCTCCTGCGCGCACCGGTGGGCGTAGGCCCGGCCGATCCCATGGCCTCCTCCGGTGATGATGATGGTGCGGTCAGCGAGGCGCATCGGTCTCCTCCGGTCAGTGGGTGTCGTACAGATCCTGGAGCTCGCCGC
>DASVEQ010000100.1:0-3405 GCA_036380455.1 Candidatus Limnocylindria bacterium
CCGCTGGTCAGCGGCTGGCGTCGTGGGGGTGGCTTCGGACTGCGCGAGGGTCGACATCGATCTCCTTCCCGGCATCACGGTGCCGGCCTTAAAGGACTCGCGCCGAGTCTAGCGCATCAGACGGCCCGATCGTTGCCCGCCGCGGGGGCCGCGGACGGCATGCGGCGTCGCACCTCGAGCACCCCGCGCAGTGCGAGGAGCCCGATCACCGCCAGGATGAGCAGGATCGGCAGCCAGACGACGATGAACCAGATCAGCCCGTCCAGCAGCCCCTGGCCGATGCCGACCAGCGAAGCCAGCGCCCGGTCGAGTTGCCCGCCCGGGTCCCAGGCGGCCGTCGTGGTCGCCACCGGCGTCGCCACCGGCACGAGGGTGATCGTCAGCGTCGACAGCGCCGCCTGTCCCTCGAGGGCGTCGAGCTGTGCCTGCAGCTGCTCGATCTCGCCGCGGACCTGGTCGAGCCGCGACTGGACGGCCAGGATGTCCTCCACCCGCTCGGCGCGCGCCACGAGCTCGCGGTACGAGGCCTCGGAGGCCTGGAGATTGTCGATGCGGGCCCCGAGGTCGACGACCTGCGTGGTCACGTCCTGCTCGCGGGTCGCCTCGGCCACGACCTCGGCGTCCATGCCGTGGAGACGAGCCAGCGCGTCCTCGAAGGTCCGGGCGGGGATCCGGATCGTGAGGGTGGCGCGGTCCTCGAGCGTGCCGGCCTGGGAGCCACCGACGTAGCCGCCAAGCTCGACGGCCATGGCGCGCACTCGCCCGAGCGCCTCGCCGACGTTCTCGACCTCGAGCGTCACCTCCCCCGTCTTCACGATACGTTGCTCGATCGGCGCGGCCAGCGGCGGTGCCTCGCCGTCGCCTCCGGACGCGGATCCCGGCTCACCGGCGGCGCTGGCGGCCGGCACCTCGCCGCCCGCGAGCCGGTCCCCGACTGCGGCGTCGCCAGCGCCCTGCGAGCTGCAGGCGACCAGCACCAGTGCGAGCACGAGGACCAGGTAGAGCGGCGCCATTCCCACCGTGATGGAACGCATGCGGTGCATCGTTCGATCCCTCCTTGGATGTGTCCGGTCGGACGCATCTCGCCCGACGAACGTTCCCTGCCCGGAGTACCGCGCTCGGCTAGCATCCGTTCATGGACGAGCGCACGGCCGAGCTCATGGCCGACGAGACCGCACGAGCCGAGATGGCCGCGCACGAGTTCAACTCCGACTTCCTGGCCGCCCATCTCGCCGATGAGCGCCGCAAGGCGAGCCTGCTGGGTGAGATCCGGGAGGCGATCTTTGGCGCGCAGGACGGCCTGGTCAGCACGCTGGCCGTGGTGAGCACGGTCGCCGGGGCCAGCTCGGAGCGGCACGTCGTCCTCATCGCCGGCATCGCGTCCGGCCTGGCCGGCATCTTCAGCATGGCCGCCGGCGAATACATCGGCAGCAAGAGCCAGCGCGAGATCTTCGAGGCGCAGATCGTCGACGAGCGGGAGGAGGTCCACGAGCGGCCCGGTGAGGCCGAGGCGGAGATCGCCTACATGTTCGAGGAGGACGGGCTGCCGCGCGAGTCGGCGGTCCACCTCGCATCGATCATGGCCGAACACCCCGAGGTGATGCTCAAGACGATGGTCGAGAAGGAGCTCGGGCTGGTCATCGCGCCCGAGGAAGGGTCGCCGATGCAGGGCGCGCTCGTCATGGGTGGCGCCTTCGGGCTCGGCGCCCTCCCGCCGATCCTGCCGCATCTGTTCCTGACCGGCACGATCGCGGTCGTCGTCTCGGTGGCGATGACGCTTGTCGTGCTGTTCGCCATCGGGGTGCTGAAGAGCCGATGGACGCATCGGACGTGGCTGGCGTCGGGCGCGGAGATCCTCGTGATCGGCGCCCTCGCGGGCGTCATCGGCTACTTCTTCGGCAGCATCCTGCCGGGCATCCTCGGCGTGCCGGAGGCGGCGGTCTAGCTAGCCCTCGACGACGAGGTGGCCGACCATCCCGTACGCCTCGTGACCCGGAAGGTGGCAGATGTAGGCGAACGTGCCTGGCTGCTCGAACGTGATCGTCGTCTCGACCGTCGCCAACCCCGGCACGGTCACCTCGGTTGGGACGCCGCCGTGAGCCGCGTGCGTGCCTGTGCGGTGGGCAGCGTGGAACGCGTCGTCGCCGATCAGCCACTCATGGTCGATCGGGTCCTCGTTGACGAGGACGAAGGTGACCGGAACGCCGCTCGGGACGTGGAGCTCGGCTTCGTCGAACACCGAGTAGTGGATCGTGATCGTCACGGTCTGCGGGCTCGCCGCGCAGCCGGCGGCCGCCGCGGCTCCGGCGAGGAGCGCGGCGGCCACCGGGCCGGTGCGACGGAGCCTCACGCGCCGGCGAGCGGCGGGGTGCCGCCCGGTGCGGCACCTCGGGCGCGCTCCAGGAGGAGCGGCACGGCGACGATGATGAGGCCCGCGAGCAGCAGGTAGAGCGCCACCGGCGCGCGCGGCGCCGGGTCGGGGCCGAAGGGGGCGAACCCTGCGTCGATCGCCGACGGTGCACGGGCACCCGAGGCGTCGATGGCCAGGTCGTAGGTCAGGTTGCCTGCAGTCGTATCGACCACGACCTTCGTCAGCCATGCCTCGTCGGGTACCCATTCCATGCCGGCGTCGGAGCGCAGGTCGGCGAGGAGCCCGTCGCTGGCGGGCGCGCTGTGGTCGAGGATCAGTCCGGCCGACTCGCCGAAGGCGCCGGCGTTCGGGAGCATCGCTGGCCGATCATCGGTCAGCAGGTACACGTCGGCCTCGACGATCTCGCCGTCGGCCTTGCCGAGGCCCAGGATGCGGAGCGGGACCCACGGGTTGTCGGTCGGGATCGTGAGGTGGACGGGAGTGCCGTCGCCGATGGCCTGGCCACGCTCGGCGGCCGCGTCGGCGTCGAAGGCGGCGGCCATGAAGATCGGGCTGCGGTCGGCGTAGAAGTCGAGCACCTCGGGAGCGTCGGGCGGCAGCCGGAAGCCGTGGTTCTTCGCCCACTGGCCGACCTCGTCACCACCCCCGCGCAGGATCGTGATGTCGAGCGCGTCGATCGTCGTCTCGAGCAGGACCTCGGCCTCGTCGGCAGCGGCAGCTTCGGCGCCGGCGAGCGCGCGGAATGCGAAGTCGTCGACCGGATCGGTCTCGAGGATCAGACGCTGGAGGGTCCAGTCGCCGCCGCGGACGACGTCCGTCGGCACGCCCGGCAGCGGGGTGATGCTGCCGAACGAGCCACCGCCACCGGCGAACTCGAACGAGGTGACGTAATGCTCGACGCCGTCGTGGTAGCCGGCGAAGGTGGTCGTGCGGAGCAGGTTGACGGCCCCGTTCGGACCGATGAGCCCCCCGCAGGCAAGGACCGGTGCCGCGATCGTCGCGGCGAGGACGAGGGCGGCGGCAAGGCCACCGCC
>DASVEQ010000101.1:0-12656 GCA_036380455.1 Candidatus Limnocylindria bacterium
CGGCACGCCCGGCAGCGGAGTGATGGAGCCGAAGGCGCCGCCCCCGCCCGCGAACTCGAAGCTGGTGACGTAGTGCTCGACGCCGTCGTGGTACCCGGCGAAGGTCGTCGTGCGGAGCAGGTTCACGGCCCCGTTCGGACCGATGAGGCCGCCGCATGCCAGCGTCGGCGCGGCGAAGACGAGCAGGGCGGCGGTCGCCGCCACGAGTGAGAGCCAGGGACGTCGCATCGACCGTCCTCCCTTCGATCTGTACGGGGCGTGAGGTTCGATGCTGCGCAGCTGTTGGGTGTTCGGACGCCCCACCGCAGAGATCGGTTCCACGCGACCGACGGTGGCGTTCGCCCCCGCTCGGTCCGATGATGGCGACACACAGCATCGGAGGGCGACATGGCAGGAGTCGACGTTCGGAGATTCGACGAGCCGGACGACACGTGGGTGTTCGGGGATCGCGGACGCTCGGAGATCGTGACGGTGAACGACGTGATGGTCGTCCGGTCCATCCTCGAGCCCGGCTGGAGCTGGCTGGCTGACATCAAGCCAGAGGTGGAGGGACTCGAGAGCTGCCCCCTCCACCACCGAGAGTACGTGGTCTCGGGCCGCATCCGCTACGAGATGGCCGAGACCGGCGAGGCCGTCGAAGCCGCGGCGGGTGCGTACCTCGACATCCAGCCCGGTCACCTGGCATCGGTCGTCGGCAACGAGGCGGCTGTGCTCGTCGATTTCGACGAGCGCTGGCCCGAGAGCGACTAGGGGAAGAGCTGGCGGACCTGGTCCACGACCCCGTTCGAGATCACGCTCGTCCCTCCCAGCACGAAGACGCGGACCGGCTTCAGCCGCTGCAGCTGCTGCCGCGTCGGTGTCGGGAGTGACGAGGGCGCGGTGAGCAGGAGCGGACCGAGAGCGGCACCCGCCGATGGACCGCCGGCGAGCGCATCCGGGAAGCCGAGCCCGCTGGCGAGGTATGCGCTCGCGGCGGATGCGAACGCCTGGGCGGCGACGGCCGCAGCGGTGGCATACCGATTGGACCCCGACCACCGCTGCACCGGCCCTGTGGTGTAGGCATCGAGCTGGGCTGCCACGGTCGCGGACACCACCGCCGTGCCGCCGAGGATCACGATCCGCTGCGGCTTCAGCGCGCTGAGCGCGTTCCGCGTGGCGGTCGGCGTCGACGACTGGCTCACGAGCAGGAGCGGGCCGCCGAAGACCTGGCTGACCGGGGCGCCGGCCAGGGCATCGGGGAAGTTCGCGCCGGTGGAGATGAAGGCGGTCGGCACATTCGCCCCGAAGGCGGCGCCGGCAATGACCGCCGCGGTCGCGTATCGGTTTGCTCCCGCCAACCGGACCGTCCGGCCGATGCTCAGGTCGTCCAGCGAGCGCAGCTGCTGGAGGACGCCGTCGGAGACGACCGCCGGGCCGCCCAGCACGTAGATGTCGATCGGCTTGAGGCGCTTGATCTCGTTCAGCGTGGCACTCGGGATCGATGAGGTCGACACGAGCAGCAGCGGGACGCCGGCCTGGGCCGCCACGGCGCCCCCGGCGAGGGCGTCGGGGAATCCAAGCCCGGTTGCCACGAAGAGGAACGGCACGTGCGGGACGAAGGTGGACCGCGAGATCGCGGCGGCGGTCGCGAAGCGATCGGCCCCGGAGAGTCGGACGATGTCGGGACGGCTCACCACTGCGGCGCGGGCGTCGAGGAGCCGAGGCGATGCCACCCAGCCGAGCGTGCTCGGCAGCGCACGGGCCGTGTGGATCAGGTGCCGGCGCAGCTGCGCGCCGCTGCTCAGGAGCGAGGTTCGCGCCGATGCGGCCAGGGCGGCGACACCGGTCGCGTTGGCCGCGGCCATCGAGGTCCCCGACAGCAGGCCGTACGTGTTGCCGGGCAGCGTGCTGAGGATGTCCTCGCCGGGGGCCGAGAGATCGACGCCGACGAGGCCGAAGTTCGTGGCGTCGGTGAGGTGGCCCTCGTTGTGGATGGCCGCCACCGCCAGGACGTTATCGAGCTCGTAGGACGCTGGGTACACCGGGGCGGAGTCGTTGTCGCTGTTCGAGTTGCCCGCCGCGGCGACCACGAGGGTGTCCGGGACGCCGGCGATCGCCGCCTCGAGCGTGGCGCTGAACCCGGTCCCGCCCCACGAGGCATTGATGATGTGCGCGCCCTCCGAGGTCGCGTACTCGATCGCCTCGGCGGCCTGCATGTCCGTCCCGCAGCCCGCATCGGTCTCGTCCAGGAACTTCACGGCCATGATCTTCACGTTCGGCGCGACGCCGGCGATCCCCGCACCGTTGCCCGACGCGGCGATGGAGCCGGCAACGTGGGTGCCGTGGAAGTCGCCGGCATCCTGGACCGTCGCGTCGTCGTTGCAGAAGTCCCAGCCGTTGATGTCATCCACGAACCCGTTGCCATCGTCGTCGAGCCCGTTGCCGGCGACCTCGCCGGGATTCCTCCACATCCGGGCCGCGAGGTCCGGGTGCGAGAAGTCGACGCCGTCGTCGAGCACCGCCACGACGAGGTCGGCACGGCCGGTCGTCACGTTCCACGCTTCGGGCACGTTCATGTCGACGTCGGGCACGCCGGCGAACCCGTTGACCGTTTGGCCCGTGTTGCGCAGCGCCCACTGCTGCCCGAAGAGCGGCTCGCCGGTCGGCCCGGCCAGGTGGGAGCGGCGGTGCTCCGGCTCGACGAACAGCACGTCGGGCCGGCCGCTCATGCGCCGAACGACGTCAGCGGCCCGTCCCGGCCGAGGTTCGACCAGCTCGAGGTCGAGGGAGGGCAGCGACGACACCAGCGCCAGTCCCTCCGCGTCGCGGACACGCTGGCGCGCCGCGGCGTCGATGCCGTCGCGGTAGCGGATGATGAGCCGGCCAGTTGGTTGGGCGTCGGGTGCGACACCGCTGCCCTTGGCCGCCCCGGCTCGCGTCGGCGATGGCACCGGCCCGTCGAACAACGGCTCGGCACCCCGCGTCGGCGTCACCGAGACGGAGCCCACGACCAGCGCCGCGGTGAGCAGCACTCCTGCGACCGCGGCGCGGCGGCTGGCATGGCTGCGGGACGGTCGGGCAGGCTCGGTCATGTCATCCCCCTCGTGGCGGCCCGGGCGGGCCGCTCGGTGGCGAGAGTCTACGGGCGGTGACGCGCGACGACAAGGTCAGCGGAACATCCGCTGCTGCTTCGCGAGGGGCAGCTGCTCGCGCGGGTGGTCGAGCGTCTCGTCCACGCTCCGCAGCCGCGTGGCGACGACGTTGAGCACCGCGCCCTCGACCTGCAGCCGCCCGTCGATGACCAGCAGCGGATGCCGGTGGAGGAGCGCCCGGTGCGCCTGGTACACGTTCGGCCGCAGGGTCACGTTGATCATCCCGGTCTCGTCCTCGAGCGCGATGAACACGAAGTTCTTCGCCGTCATCGGGTGCTGGACGCTGACCGCCAGGCCGGCCAACCGAATGGTGGACCGATCGCGCCGCAGGGCCGCCTCCTCCACCGTGATGACCCCGCGCGCCGTGAGCCGCTCGCGGAACAGCTCGACGGCGTGGAGGTGCGGTGCCACGCCCGTGTCGCGGTAGTCGGCCGCGACCATCTCCGCGGGAGTCATCGGCGGCAGGGAGGCGCCGAGGGCGCGCTGGGCGTCATCGGTCAGGCCCAACGCGGGATGCGCCGGGTCGGCATCGGCCAGGGTCGTGCGCAGCTGCCAGAGGAGCTCGCGACGGGGCGCATCGGTCCAGTCGAAGGCGCCGATGCTGATCAGCCGCTCGACCACCTGCTCGCCGAGCCTCGTGCGGGCGACGAAGTCGCGGACGCTCGTGTACGGGCCGCGTTCCCGTTCTCGCTCCAGGGTCTCGCGGGCACGCTCGTCGATGCCCTTGACCTGGCGCAGGCCAAGCCGGATGTCGTACGCACGGCTGGGTTTGCCGTGGGGGCAACGAACGGCCATCGGGAAGGGCTCTGATGCCCCCCCGTTGCAGACGGGGCAAACAGCGGCCATCGGGAGGGCGGAATCGGGCTCAACTTGGCCGTTGGTTGCCGGGGCGGCAAACCGCTCGGAATCCGCTCGGTGCGTGTCGTGCTCCCAGGCCGACTCGTTCACGTCGATGGGCAGCACCCGGATCCCGTGGCGCTTCGCGTCGTTGATGACGACCGCGGGGCTGTAGAAGCCCATCGGCTGGTTGTTCAGCACGCCGACCGTGTAGTGCGCGGGGTAGTAGCGCTTCAACCAGGCGGTGTCGTAGCTGATCTTCGCGAAGGCCGCGGCGTGGGCGCGCGCAAAGCCGAACTCGGCGAAGGCACTGCACTTCTGGAACAGCGCCTCCGCATCCTCGGGGCTGAGGCCGGTGCGGATGGCGCCGCCCACGAAGCGGCCGCGCTCGGCCTGCATCTTCGCGTGGGACCGATGCGAGCCCATCGCCTTGCGGAAGATGTCGGCCTCGACGGCGGTGTAGCCGCACACCTCGATCGCGACCTGCATGACCTGCTCCTGGTAGAGGATCACGCCCAGGGTGTCGGCGAGGATCGGCTCGAGGCTCGGGTGGGCGTAGGTCACCGGTTCCTCGCCGGCTCTTCTGCGGAGGTAGGGGTGGACGGCGTTGCCCTGCACCGGGCCGGGCCGGATGATCGCGACCTGAACGACGAGATCCTCGAAGCGCTCGGGGCGCGCCTTGGGCAGGGACTGCATCTGGGCGCGGCTTTCGATCTGGAACATGCCGACCGTATCGGCCGCCTGGATGGACCGATACACCTCAGGATCGTCGTGTGGGAGTGCGTCGAGTTCGATTCTTCGTCCCGTGTCGCGCTCGATCCGATCGAGGGCGTCGCTCACCACCCCCAACGTCCTGAGCGAGAGCAGGTCGATCTTCACCAGGCCGAGCTGCTCGATGTCCTCCTTGTCGTACTGGGTGACCACGCGATTCGGCATGGTGGCGCGCTCGATCGGGACGAGGTCGATGAGCGGGGTCCGGGTGACGAGCATCCCGCCGACGTGGATGCCGAGGTGTCGCGGAAAGCCGTCGATCTCGCCACACAGTTGGAGCAGCCACTGCCACCGGTTCCGGGGGGCGTGGGCGTGAGGCGACTCCGCGAGTTGCCAGATGCCGCTTGGGGCGACGTTAGGCGGCATATCGGGCATCGGATTCTCGCCAAATCTATGCCGCTGGAAGCCGGTATCTGCTTGAGCGCCGCCTAACGTCGCAGTGGGCGACATGTGGCGATGTGGCGCCGCCGCGGGACTCTCCGGCACGACTCGCACGCGCCTCCGCTCCTCGATCGGCATCCCGCTCTCCGGGTCGATCCGCACGACGTTCGGCCGCCCGCTCGACGGCCCGGGTGAGCCGTTGTCTCGTGGCGTCGGCACCGCCAGCTCTCCGCCGCTCAGCTCCCCGGAGCGCGCGTAGCGCTTCTGCTCCCATCCCTCGTGACGGACGTTGACGACCGATGCGTCGAGCACCTTCGGCCGTTTCGGCGGGTACCAGCCGCCCTCCGAGAGCGGGCGGCCGTCGCCGGGATCGTGGGTCCCCGCGCGTTCCGCCCCGGCGGCGAGGTCCGGCCGCAGCTGCGGCCGGGGGCGCGGGTTCCAGCTGGAGTCCGAGCCGCGGCTCACGTGGGTGGCGCCGGCGCTGCCGCGCCCATCACGCCCGGGCGGCACGGCCGCATCGGCCATCTCGATCCCGAGCTCGTCGAACAGCCAGCCGAAGCTCCCGTCCAGCGCGAGGTCACGAGCCACGTCGGTCGCGTCGCGGGTGTCGAGCGCCTTGGCCAGCGCGTCGATTCCCTCCGGCGGAAAGCCGAGCGCCTTCGCCACTTCGCGCACGGCGCTCCGCGCCCGATAGGTGATGACCGTGCAGACCATGGCGGCGTGATCGGCGCCGTAGCGGGTGTAGAGGTACTGGATCACCTCCTCGCGCCGGTTGACGTCGAAGTCGATGTCGATGTCCGGCAGCGCGCGCGCCTCGTTGATGAAGCGCTCGAAGAGGAGCTTGTGCTCGATCGGGTCGACCTTCGTGATGCCCAGGCAGTAGGCCACGATCGAATCGCCGGCACTCCCCCGTCCCTGGCCGATGATCCCGCCCGTGCGGGCGAACTCCATGAGGTCCCAGACGATGAGGAAGAACTCGGCGAGGTTGGTGCGGTCGATGATGTCCAGCTCATGGGTCAACTGAGAGAGCGCCCGCCTGGTAACCGGCTGGTAACGGCGCAGTAAGCCCTCGTGGGCAAGCTGGTAGAGATATGAGAACGCAGTCTCCCCCTTCGGCACGGTGAACCCCGGAAACCGATAGCGCTCGAAGCCGAGCTCGAGCCGGCAGCCGGCGCCGATCTCCGCGCTGCGCGCCATCCCCGCCTCCCACGCGCGACGGCTCGGCTCGTCCGGCAGTCCCTCGCCGATGGCCGCCAGCTCCGCCCCGGTCTTGAGCCGGTACTCGGCGTTCGGCAGGAGCAGCTCGCGTGCCTCCTCGAGCGTCGCGCCGTGGCGGATGCAGACGAGCACGTCCTGGAGCCGATGCCCCTCCGGGTCGGCGTAATGGACATCGTTCGTCACGACCGTCGGCAGACCGGCGCGTTCGGCCAGCCAGGCGAGCTCGGCGACGAGCCAATCGTCGTCGGGCTGCAGGTGGTGGCTGAGCTCGACGCTGAAATCATCCTCGGCGAAGTGCCGCGCCCAGGTGCGCGCCGCCTGGAGCGCTGCATCACGCTGGCCGTCGAGCAGCAGGCGCGGCATGAGCCCGTTGCGGCAGCCGGTGAGGCCGATGAGATGGCCGCGCGCCTCGTCGAGCGCCTCGGTGACGATCGTGCGATCGAAGATTGGGAACTGCTTCTCTCCAGCCAGGTGGCCGCAAGAGACGAGACGCGACAGCGCGGTATAGCCGTCGACGTCACGCGCGAGCAGGACGAGATGGTCGCCGGGGATCGGTCCGGCGTGATGCTCGCCGGGCCAGCCGCGGCTTGCCTGGGCCCCGCGGAGCGGGTCGTTCAGCTTCCGACCGCGATGCGCGAGCCGCAGCTCGTCGTCGGAGCGCGGGATCGACAGCTCGAGCCCGATGATCGGGTGAACCGGACGCAGCCCCGCCTCGCGGGCGGCATCGGTCTCGGTTTCCTGGGCTGCCTTCCAGGCGCGGACCGCGGCATACAGCCCGGCATGGTCGGTGATCGCCAGCGCCGGGATCCCGAGCTGGGCGGCCCGCGCAATCAGCTCCTCGGGGTGCGACGCACCATCGAGGAAGCTGAAATTGGTATGCGCATGCAGCTCGCAATAGCGCTCGTCCGGCGTGCTCATCGAACAACCGATGATAGAACGTATGTTCTATTCTGAGAAGTGGCTCCTCCGCCATGCCTCGCGGTCGAGCCGATAGAGGACGTGCGGCACGAGCTGGGGGTAGGCCAGCGGGTCGACGCGGGGATGATCGAAATTGCCGGACTGGTCGCGGATCAGCCCGATGCGCTCCATCACCCGCCGCGAGCGGACGTTCTGCGGCACGGTGAACGAGACGATCTCGGACAGCCCGACCTCGGTGAAGCCGAAGCGGAGCGACTCGCCGGCGGCCTCGGTGGCATACCCGCGACCCCAGTGCCCGCGCGCCAGCCGCCAGCCGACCTCCACCATGCCCGGGGCGACGTACTCGGCCGGCCACAGGCCGACGTAGCCGATGAACGGAGCCTCGCCGGGCACCTCCACGGCCCACAACCCCCAGCCGTGCTCATCCCAGTGGGCCTCGATCCGATCGACGAACGCGTCCGACCGCTCGCGCGAGAGCGCCCCTTGCAGGTGCTCGGTGACGGCCGGATCCGCGTTCATGGCGGCAAACGGCTCACGGTCGCCGTCGCGCCAGCGGCGCAGGAGCAGGCGCTCGGTGCGGATCACCCGGCGCCAGCCGCCCACACGCGACGACGCTGCAGCGCGAGGAACGCCGCGGGAATGGCGGTCAGCGCCACGCCGACGAACCCGAGCACCGTGTACGACGCCGCCGCCACCACCAGGCCGGACGACAGGCTGGCGAAGGCCGCCGTCCCCCAGGTCAGGGCATCGGCGATGCCCTGGACCCTGGTTCGCTCGGCGAGCGACAGCCCGTGGCTGACGAGGGAGGAGGCCGCCACGAAGCAGAGGTTCCAGCCGTAGCCCAGCAGGAAGAGGGCGAAGGTGAGCAGGAAGCCGCCGTCGGGTGGCGCGAGCGCCGCGAGGACCGCGGCGAGCGCCAGGCCGATGAGCCCGGCCGCGATGACCAGCGGACTGCCGAAGCGGTCGGTCAGGCGCCCGGTGATCGGCGAGAGCCCGAACATTCCGAAGGTGTGCGCCGAGAGGACGAGCCCGACGGTCGCCAACCCGTGGCCGTGATCGATGAGGTGCAGCGGCGTCATCGTCATGATCAGGACCATGACGACCTGGGCCGCCACCAGCGTGACCAGCGCGGTGGCGACCGATGGCCGAGCGAGGATCGCGGGCAGCGAGGGGACCTGGCCGTGCTCGTCGGTGATGGTGGGCAGCGCCGAGCGGTCCGCCAGCGCGTACGGCTCCGGCCGGAGCAGCAGGGCGGCGACCGCCCATGCCAGGCCGATGAACAGGACGGTCAGCCCGTACGGCCCGGCCAGCTCGGGCAGCCCGAGCGAGACGGCCACGGCGCCCGCGGGCGCCGTCAGGTTCGGCCCGATGACCGCTCCCACCGTCGTGCCCCACACCACCAGGCCGATCGCCGATGCCCGCCGGTCGGGCGACGCCATGTCGGCGGCGATGTAGCGCCCGAGGTTGCCGGCGGCGTTCGCGAAGCCGGTGAACGCGCTGCCGATGAGCAGGAGCGGGATCGACCCGATCACGACCGAGAACAGCACCACGGCGCCGCCGAGGACCCCGACCACGAGGCCGAGCAGCAGGCCGAGCCGCCGGCCCCAGCGCAGCATGATGAGCGCGATGAGGCTGGCCGCGGCGGCCGTGCCGATCGTGGTGGTCGTGGTGGGCAGGCCGCCGAGCGCCGCGCCACCGGACAGCTCCGCCGCCACGAGCGTGCCGACCGTGACCGCCGCGATGTACCCGGTGCTACCGAGCGCCGCCACCACGAAGAGCACCCACCGCATCCGCCGGCGCAGGCGAGGAAGATCGGAGGCCGGGATCTCGGCGGCGAGGGCCGCGGCGCGCGCGACGGCGCGTGGCTGGGTCATGCGAGCGCCTCCAGTGCCGGCAGGTGCTCGGTCGATCCGTCGGGCGCGACAGGGATGATCGCCACGTGGTCCGCGCCCGCGGACAGCAGCGCATCGATGCGACCGCGAGCCTCCTCGAGGTCACCGATGGCGATCATCGCGTCGACCAGCCGATCGCTGCCTGGGGCCTCCCAGTCCCCGGGAGCGAAGCCCTGGAGCTCCCAGGAGGCCCGATACGTGGGGGTCCGCAGGTACGGCGCGAGATACGCGCGCGCCGCATCGCGGTCATCGGCCCGATCCGACAGGACGACCGGCAACGTCACGGCCAGCAGCGGATGGCGGTCCGGCGCGGCGGCGTCCAGGCGCGCCCGCATCCAGGCCACGCGATCGGCGGTGACCAGGTAGGGGAACGCGCCGTCCGCATCGGTGGCGGCCAGGTCGGTCATGCGCTCACGGAGCGCGGCCACCAGCACGGGGGGCTCGGCCACGCCGTCCGGCGGCATGGGCCCGCGATACACGGCCGAGCGGTAGGCGGCCAGGTACTCCCGCATGTGCGACAGCGGCCGCTCGAACCGGTGGCCGCGTAGCTTCTCGGCAAGGTGTGGGTGGCTCACACCGAGCCCGAGCGCGAAGCGGCCGTCGGTGGCCTCCGCCAACGTCATGGACGCCATCCGCGTTGCCTGTGCATCTCGGCCCCAGATGTTCACGACGCTGGTGCCCAGGACGACCCTCCGGGTTTCGCCGGCAATGGCCGCGAGGAGGACGAACGGTTCGCGCCCGGCGGTCTCGGCAACCCACAGGGCGCCGTAGCCGAGCTCGTCGACACGGCGCGCGAAGGCTCGTGCACGACGGATATCCAGCGAGTCGAGATGTCCCCACGCGCCGATGCGCCCGAGGCGCGGATCGCTCATCGGGCCTCCGGCGCCTCGCGAGCCAGCCGATAGCGCAGGAACAGCTCACCCTCATGGCGGTGGACGCTGAGCAGGCGCGCCGGCCGCAGCTCAGCCTCGTCACCGCCTCTGGTCGCGGCGATCATCGGCAGCGCCTCCGAGGCCAGCACGTTGGCCCCGACCGTCCAGTACACCTCGTCGATGAGGTCGCGCTCCAGGAAGCCGGCGTTCACGGTCGGGCCCCCCTCGAGGAGGAACGAGCGAACGCCACGCTCGTGGAGGGCCGCCAGCACCCACCCGGGATCCGGCCGGGAGTCGTCGGCGCGCAGCAGCTCGGTCCCGGGCGGCGCGTCCCGCAGCGGGTTGTCGCGCCCGACGAACAGGATGCGTGGCTCGTCGCCGTTGAACCAGCGAGCGCTGGTCGGCACCGGATCGGCCCCCGCGATGACGATGCCCACGGGGTTCGGTGGCCGCCCCTCGGACCGTCTGCGCACCTCGAGGTCGTCGCCGACCCGCAGCCAGACTCCGGACGCGCGCAGGGTCCCGACGCCACTGCCGACCGCGTCGAAGGCGGCGCGGTACAGCCGCATGAGGCGCCGGTCGGCCCGGCTGCCGAGTCCCTCCGCGGTTCCGTGCAGCTGGGCGCGGCCGTCGATGGTGGTGACCATGTTGATCGCGACGAGCGGACGGTCAGCCGGCGGCGGCAGCAACCTGAACGAGGACATCGCCTCGTCGAGGGCGATGTCCGGCGTGGGATCGGGCCAGAGGCGGTCGACGCGATGCGTCGGCTCGGTCGCGGCGGTCACCACCGCATGGTAGCGGTCGGACCGGCTGCGACTCAGCCGGTTGGCTGGAACTCGTCGGCTGCGGCGAGCTGCGCCGCGTCATAGGCGATCTGGATGCGCCCAGGCGTCAGCCGTGTGACGGCATCGGCCGGCACCATGCGGGTCGTGCCGTCCTGGTACGGGGTCACCGCCACGCCGTGGAAGATCGCCTCGGTCTCCGTCCCGAGCATGGCCGCCACGCGGCCGAGCTCCTCGCCGTTCGGACCGACGACGGGGGTATCCGCCTCGATGTAGCTCCACGCCACCGGGTCGTCCGGCCCCGGGAGGTCGAGCTCCGCCGCCTGCGGCTCACCGGCGTCTCCGGTGTCGCCGGCCGAGCTCCCGGGCGGAAGCGCGTCGACGTCCGGATCGAGTCCCCCCGTCATGCCCGGGTCGTCGATGGATCCCGGCTGCCGGTCGAAGTCGTTCATGTCGCCCGCTCACCGCACGAGCGGTGCCAGGTGGCGGCGGCCCTAGAGCACGAAGGGAGGCGAGAAGCCGATGTACCGATCGAAGCGGCCGAAGGGCCGGCTGGACATCAGAAAGGTGTAGAACGGGTCGATCTTGAACCCGCGATCCAGCAGGTGTCGCACCGCGGTCTCGTTGACCATCGGCAGCTCGAGTGAGAGCTCGTCGACCTCCAGCTCGGCGGCGCGCGTCTCGACGTGCGCCAGGATCGCCGGCTGGTCTGTTTCGCGGCGCGCGGCGATCGGGCCGCTCCCCCGCGCACTGACGAATGCGAAGCCGATCGGGACGCCGTCTCGCAGGTACAGGTACCCCTCTCGAAGCTCCGCGAGCCAGCGGAGCTCGTCGCCGCGATCGAACTCGAGCACCTCGGCGTCGATCCGCCGCAGGTCCTCGATCTCGCGGTCGTCCGCGCGCACCCGTCGGGCCCCGACCGTCGGATCCAGGGCGATCGGCCGCGGCGGCCCGGCAAGGGCGGCAATCGGGAATCGGGCAGCGGTGCCCGAGCGGTAGTAGCGGGCCTGAGCCCGGACGTCGGTGGTGGCGATGATCGCCCGCACCTCGCCGCGACCCGGCGGGAATGCACGCTCAAGCAGCGCCCCACCCACACCGGCGGACTGGCGGCCGGGATGGACGAAGAGCTCGGTGAGCTCGAACAGGCCGCCACGCTCGACGGAGCGGGCGTAACCGATCGCCTCGCCCGTCTCCGGGTCCTCGGCGATCCACCACTCGGCCGCGTTGTCGGCGAGCCGGTCGAACAGGGATTCCATCCTCGCCCATTGGGCCTCCGGCTCCGGGTCCCACGGCGTGTTCTGGCGCGCGGAGAGATCCCGCACGCTGGCGAGGAACACGTCGAAGGCGCGGCGCGAGTCGTGGGCGGTGGCGCGACGCACGCGGAACGGCTCGGTCATCGGCGCGAGCGTACAGGGGGAAGAGCTCAGTCGAACAGCCGCTCGAGGTGCCAGGTGCCGCGGATCTCGTCGAGGAAGATGGTGCACAGCAGCCCGGATCGCGTGACGACCTTGTAGCAGGCCCTGGCCACCGGCTCGCGCCACCAGCCGTCGTCGACGCGCCATCGGTTGCAGATGCCGAGCTCGCCGTGGTCGGTGCCGTCCATGCGCAGGCGCACTGGGACCCCGGCCGCATCGGTCTCCACCTGCACCAACGGATGATCCGTGTAGACCCTGGTCATGAGCCGATGTCCACCAGCCGCGACCGATGCTCGGGCAGCGCCGCGGTCGGCCGCTCGACCGTCGCCCGCCACAGGCGCCCCGACCCGAACCGATGCCGGATCCGCTCCAGCGACCAGCGCAGCTCCTCCCAGCGCCCGGCCCGGGCCTCGAAGGCGGGCAGCTGCCGGCTCGCCGG
>DASVEQ010000102.1:0-3024 GCA_036380455.1 Candidatus Limnocylindria bacterium
AGGAAGCAGTTCGCGGTGCTCGAAGTCCTCGTCGCTGCGAAGGAGGTGTCGTCAGCGCCGAAGAGCTCCTAGCGCGAGCCTGGGACGAGAACGCAGACCCGTTCACCAACGCCGTGCGCATCACGGTCTCGGCACTGCGCAAACGGCTCGGCGAACCCTGGATCATCGCCACCGTGGCCGGCGTCGGGTACCGCATCGACACGCAACCAGACACCGGACGCGAGGGAGGAGACCGTGGATAGAGCCCCTGGGTTGAGCGTTCGCTTCAAGCTCACCCTCAGCTACGCCGGCTTCCTCATGCTCGCAGGTGCCTTGATGCTCGCCGCCGCGTGGCTCGCCGGCCAGCAGCAGCAATCGTTTGAGTTCGTCCTGCGATACGTACCCGACGGTGCGATCAGCACCATCGGTGGCTTCGTGCCCGGGAACAACTCCTTCCTCCTGCGCGCTTTCGCTCCGGCCGCGGCCATCGTGCTGGCGTTTCTGCTGGTATTCGGTCTCCTGGGAGGGTGGCTTCTCGCCGGCCGCATGCTCGCTCCCCTGACTCGCATCACAGACGCCACACGTGTGGCCGCGAACGGATCGCTCGCCCACCGAATCCGGCTACCGGGCCGCAGAGATGAGTTCCGCGAACTCGCCGACGCCTTCGACGCCATGCTCACACGGCTCGGAGCACACGTCGCCGAACAGCAGAGATTCGCAGCCAACGCCTCGCACGAACTGCGCACCCCGCTGGCGATCTCGCAGACACTTCTCGACGTCGCCCGCAGCGATCCAAACCGCGACACCGGCGCACTCGTCGACCGCCTTCACGCCGTCAACGCTCGAGCGATCGACCTCACTGAGGCGCTACTCGTGCTCAGCCGCGCTGACCAGAGATCCTTCACCCGAGAACCTGTCGACCTGTCCCTACTCGTAGAGGAGGCCACCGAATCACTGCTCCCGCTCGCCGAGAAACGCGGTGTCACCATCGATACCTCCGGTGACATCACCCCGGCTATCGGGTCGCAAGCGCTCCTGCTGCAGATGACGACGAACCTTGTGCACAACGCCATCGTGCACAACCTGCCCGAACAGGGCACCGTGTGGGTCAAGACCAGCATCCGCCCCGAGACCGTGGTGCTCACGGTCGAAAACAGCGGCGAGAAGCTCTCCCCACAGTTGGTCTCGACACTCACCGAACCGTTTCAGCGCGGCACCGAACGAATACGCAACGACCACGCCGGGGTCGGCCTCGGCCTGGCAATCGTCAAGCGCATCACCCAAGTACACGATGGATCCCTCACGATCATCCCGCGGCCTGCGGGCGGACTCCGTATCGCCGTTCAACTGCCCACCCCACCGGTACCTACAGCCAACTAGGGGTCGCAGCTCAGTGGGTGAGGTTGGCGGCGGGCAGCGCGCTACAGCCAGACGGTCGCAAGCCAGATCTCGACGCCGGCAAGGATAAGTAGGGCGACGTTCAGCCCGATCATTCTTGCCTCACCCCGGCTGAGGTGAAGAGAAATCCCGCCGACCTGGATCAGTACGAGCCCGATAGCTGCCGCAATTGCAAGGGCCGGTGCGATGCCGGTCAGTGGGGGCAGGATGAGCCCGAGCGCTCCGAGCACCTCCAGCACCCCGATGGTTCGTACGAGCCTCAGCGGCACACCGCGTCGATCCAGCCCATCATCGGCCGCAGCTGATCTGGGGACCGCAGCACCTTGAGCCCACCCGAGTACAGGTAGAACAACGCCAACAGTGCGGCGACGATCCAGTAGGCCACGGTCATAGAGAGCGCACCCCTTCAGTTGCTACTTGTACGTAGCGCAAGGCCGATCCTATCCATGACCTCGTGCATGCCATGCAGTCTCGGCCTGCTCCCCCACCCCAGGTCAGCTCGGCTCAGCCAGTAGGGGCGGCTCGTCCTTGGTGACCACCCGCGTCGCGGGCAAGAGCCCGGAGGGCTCGCGGCGGCTGGATAGGGCGACGACGCAGTCGGATCCGGGGCATGCCAGGTCGAGGTTGATCAGCTGATGCCTCAGTTCGTCGGCTTGGGCCGCCTGGCTCGATGGTTGGACACGCAATTCATCCCTTGCGGGTGATTCCCGTTCACTCCGCGGCTGCCCAAAATCGCCGCCAAGGGATCAGCGAAGCGCTGCGACGGGGTGACTCGAGCGAGGAGGCTCGGCAGGGGCCGGCTGCGTCGGGTGCTTGAGGCCGCAGGTCGGCACGGTGTGAGTCCTAGCTTGTTGGACCGAGGAGGCCGGGAATGTCCGAGGCACAATCTACGCAGACCATCGAGCCGCCCACCGCGCAGCGGCGCACAACCGGGCGATCGATCGGGGCGGTCGTCTGTGTCGTGTTGGCCGTGCTGCTCACGACTCCGGCCCTGGTCGCGTTCTGGGGGCAGCGCACGCTGAATGACGCGCAACGGTATCTCGACACGGTGGGCCCCCTGGTGCATTCGCCCGAGGTGCAGGACGCCATCGCGACGACGGTCACCAGCGCCATCGAGCAGCAGGTCGACATCGAGGCGGTCCTCAACGAGGTCTTCGCCGGGGTCATCACCGACCGTCCCCGCCTGCAGAAGCTGGTCGGGCCGCTATCGGGCGCGATCAACGGGCTGATCGACCGTGAGGTTCGCGCGTTCGTGGCATCGGATGCCTTCGCCGACATTTGGGTCAGGGTCAACACCAGAGCGCAACAGGCCCTGGTTCGCCTTCTGAAGGGGGAGGAGACCGGCGCGGTTTCGCTCCAGGGCGACCAGGTCGTCCTCGACGTGTCCGACGTCATCGACCAGGTCAAGCAGCGCCTCGTCGCGCGCGGACTCACGATCGTGGAGAACGTCCCGATCCCCGACGTGGACAAGCAGATCGTGCTGCTGGAGGCGCCGCAGCTGGCGCAGGCGCGGACGATCTATGCGTTCGCGAATCCGGTGGCCAGGTGGCTGATCCTGGTCGTGGCGGCGCTCTATTTGGCCGCGTTCCTGCTGTCACGCCGCCGGCCGCGGATGACCGTGATCATCGGGGTGGCGCTGGTGGCGAA
>DASVEQ010000103.1:0-16391 GCA_036380455.1 Candidatus Limnocylindria bacterium
CTCCGAGAGCGCCTGGCGTGCCTCGATGAGAGAGCCGGCGCGTCGAAGGGCCGCACCGAGCTCCACGAGGCTCCGAGTTTGCTCCGTCCGGGAGGGCGACGAGCGTGCGACCGATACCGAGTCGCGCAGCGCGGCGATCCCTTCGGCCCCGCCGGCTGCGATGCCGACGCCGCGCAGGGCGACGGCGATCGGCCACTTCGCCCCCCACGCGCGCGCGATTTCCAGCCCCTCCTTTGCGATCTCGCGCGCCGACGCTCGGTCGCCGGCACGCGCAAGCGCCGTCGCGGCCCACGATCGCCACTCAGCCGGTCCCGGGCTTCGCATTCCGACTGCGGCCGCCGCCTCGGCGGTCGCCATGAACTGGCGAGCGGCTCCGCTCGCGTCTCCGGCAGCGAGGAGGAGGCGGCCACGCGCGAGAGGAACGAACACGGCGTGGTCCGTTCGATGGGTCCACCCCTGCCGCTCGACGGCGTCCACCGCGGCCTCGGCGGCATCCCGGTCGCCGCGGTCGAGCTCGATAAAGCCGAGCAGCCCTCCGGCCACGGGGTAGAACGTCTCCCAACCCATGGCATGCGCGTGCACGGCCGCTTGGGCATCGGCGGCAGCCTCGCTGAGGTTGCCGAGGATGTAGTTCGGCCACGCTCGGCAATAGGAGTACGTCCCGAGCTTTGCGATCATCCCGGTCCGGGGGACGGCATCGATGGCGTCGGTGAGCAACGAGCGTCCCGCCGGGAGGTCGTCGGTGGTGAAGAGCACGCCCGTCGTGAGCTCCACCATCTGGCCGGCCCGCACCAGCGCATCGATGTCAACCCCGGCGATCGCGCGCTGGGCGACTTCCGACAGCTCGGATGCGGTACCCAATACGCCAGCGGCTCGGACGAACGACTGCGATACCAGCAGCTCGCGCTGCTCGAGCGTCAGATCCTGCGCGGCCGAGATCCGCGCGACGATCGCCTCGGACTCCTCGAGATTCGTCTGGCTGACCCAGGCTGATGAGACATACCCGGCTTCCAAAGCAGCGGCCAGCTGCGGATCGGCATCGCCGATAAGCGAGCGTCCCTCCTCGAATGACTTCATCCCTCCGCTCCAGTCGGCTTGTTTGATCAGGGCGTGGCCGAGCCCGAGATGGAGGGCCGCCCGAGCAGCCCCAGTCGGCTCCTCTTCGATTGCCGCGCGGTAATGAGCGGCCGCCGAGGGCTTACCGATGGAGGCCTCCGCCTCCGCCAGCTCGCGCAGGACGCCGACCCGATCGAGCGGCCCGCTCTGGAGCGCGCGCTCGAGGAACGTGACCGCCACCGCCGCATCACCCTGGGCGCGGGCGGCCGATGCGCCGCGCCGCAGGATATCGACGGCTTCCTCGTCGGCGCGGGGGTGGACGTCGGCGACGTGCATGGCGGCCTCGACCGTCAGCTCCGATCGGTCGAGCAGCCCGGCTACGGCGCGTCGCATTGCATCGCGTGCCTCCGCGGGAATCGCGTCGACCACAGCCCTGCGCACGATCGGGTGGACGAAGTCGAGCGGGCTGCGCGGCTCGAGGATCCCCTCGTCCGTGAGGCGACGCACGGCGGCGACTCCATCGGCTTCCTCCACCCTTGCCAATGCACAGGCTCGCTCGAGGGTGGCCTCGTTTCCGAGAAGGCCGACGGCCTCGGCCATGACGACCGCGGGGGCCGGAAGCACGCCGATCCGATGCCGAATCGAGCGACTGACGGTATCCGCGGTCTCGTCACCCATCGGCCCGCCGAGCACGAGCGCGGGCCGCTGGGCGATCTCTCGGAGGTACAGCGGTGTTCCCCGGGTGGCCGCCCACCAGGCTTCGACGACCGCGCGCTCCGGGCGGACTCCAAGGCTCGCCAACATGTCCTCGACCGCGTCGGCGCTCAGCCGGGGAGGCCGAATGTGCAATGCACTCGGTTGGATCCTGAGCTCGCCGATGGCCGGCGAGTCGTCGGTGGACGGTGGCCGCATGGTCATGATCAGCGCAACCGGCAGATCACGGACGCGGCGTGCGAGATAGGCGAGGAATCGGACCGATGCATCGTCCGCCCACGGGACATCGTCAACGGCGATCAGCATCGGCCCCGCCTCTGCCAGCTGAACCGTCAACCAGTACAACCCGTGAAGCACGCCCAATGGATCGGGATCGGGGCCGCGGGCGTGACCGGGGTCGAACACGGGGCGGGCGCTCGCCGCAAGGCCGGTCAGCAGCCGGTCGCGATGCGCGTCGGAACGCACAAGCGGCGAAAACAGGTCGAGGATGACGCCATTGGCGTACTGGCGCTCGAGCTCTCCAGCCCGGCCGACCAGCACTTGCAGGGAGCGGTCATCTGCAAGCCGTCGAGCGGCATCCAGCAGCGCCGATTTCCCGATCCCGGGCTCGCCCTCGACGATCGCGACCTGGCCGTCCCCCGACGCGGCGGAGTCGAGGATTGATCGGATCGTCGCGAGCTCTGTGTCGCGTTCGAGGAGCCCGACCACCTCGATCTGCGTAGCCACCGCGCCTCCCCCCTGCATTGCCCGCGCCATTAACTGGGGTGACTACCCCAGTGATCCGTACCGATCCGCCGCGTAGTGTACCGATCCGAACCAGCAGCGCATCCAGCTGCCAGCAGGGAGGGTCGGGAGTGGAAGGTTTCGGCGACGCGTACCGAGTTCTGCAGGTGGACCCGTCGGCGGAACACGTGGTGATCCAGGCGGCCTACCGCGCCCTCGCCCGGCGGTTCCACCCCGATGGCGACCGGCCCGACGCCGACCGCATGGCCGAGCTGAACCGTGCCTACGCCGAGCTTCGCGATCCCGAACGACGTCGACGGTACGACGTGCGTCGCACGATGCTCCGCGCCCAGCCGATCCCGGTTGCGGAGGCGCCCAGACGCGCGGACGTCTGGACCACCCGACGTTCATCGGTGGACCCGGTCGTCCTCGACTTCGGCCGTTACGCCGGGTGGCGCATTTCCGACCTGGCGCGGCACGACCCCGACTACCTGCGATGGCTGTGCCGCCATTCATCCGGGCTTCGGTTCCGTGAGGCGATCGCTCGCGTGCTGCCCAGCGAGCCTGATCTCGTCCGCCGGGCCAACTCGGTCGCCTAGGGGCCGGCCGCGGGCGGCTGCCGCTCGCGCCGGCCTGCTAGCATCGGCTCCGATGACCGATGCGTCCGTCCGCGCCGATCCGGCCGCTCCTCGCGACCTTCCGCCCGGCCGCACGCCGCCGCTGGATCCCGGCGAGGCGGATCGGCTGTTCCGCGAGGGAGTCGCGCTCTTCAACGGCGTCCGCTACTGGCATGCCCACGAAGCGTGGGAGACGGTCTGGCGCGCAGCCTCGGACGAGGACCGTGAGTTTTACCAGGGGCTGATCCAGGTGGCGGCCGGCCTGCTCCATCTCCAGCGGCGGAACCGACGCGGCACGGTGAACAAGCTGACCGAGGGCGTGGCCAAGCTGCGCCGATACGAGCCGGCCCACCACGGCATCTTCGTCAATGAGCTCATCGGCGCCGCGCGGCGGATCCTCGACGACCTGGCTGCCGGCTATCTCCCGTACCTGATCCCACCGGTCATCCGGTTCGTGGACGCGGAGAGCCCCGACTTCGGCCGATGAGCGAGTTCCGCATGGAGCGCGACTCGATGGGCGAGGTCAGCGTCCCGGCCTACGCGAAGTGGCGCGCCCAGACACAGCGGGCGGTCGAGAACTTTCCGATCAGCGGCATCCCGCTGGAGCGCTCGCTCATCGCGGCGCTCGCTCGCATCAAGGGCGCGACCGCATCGGTGAAGCGCGAGCAGGGGATGCTGGACGCCGACCTTGCGGCGGCGATCGGCGCCGCCGCGGAGGAGGTCGCGCGCGGCGGCCACGACCGCGAGTTCCCGATCGACGTCTTCCAGACGGGCTCCGGCACCAGCAGCAACATGAACATGAACGAGGTGCTCGCGACACTGGCCGCCGAGCGGCTCGGGCGACCCGTCCATCCCAACGACGACGTCAACCATCCGATGTCGTCGAACGACATGTTCCCGGCGGCCATCCACATCGCGGCAACAGCCGGGGTGGTCGAGGAGCTCGTCCCCGCGCTCGAACACCTGGCCGGCTCGCTTGAGGGCAAGGCCGCCGAGTTCGCCGGCACCGTGAAGTCGGGCCGTACGCACCTCATGGATGCGACCCCGGTGACGCTCGGACAGGAATTCGGCGGGTATGCCGCTCAGGTCCGAATCGGCGTCGAGCGCCTCCGGTCGACGCTGCCGCGCGTGGCCGAGCTGCCCCTGGGCGGCACGGCGGTCGGCACCGGCATCAACGCCCCGCCCGGCTTCGGCGGTGCGGTCATTGCCGCCATCGCCGTGGAGACCGGCCTGCCGCTGACCGAGGCCCGCGACCACTTCGAGGCGCAGGGGGCGCGCGACGGCCTCGTCGAACTGTCCGGTCAGCTGCGGACCATCGCGGTCAGCCTGACGAAGATCGCCAACGACCTGCGCTGGATGGGATCCGGCCCGCGCGCCGGCCTTGGCGAGATCAACCTGCCCGATCTCCAGCCCGGCTCCTCGATCATGCCGGGCAAGGTGAACCCGGTGCTCCCCGAGGCCACCCTCATGGTCTGCGCCCAGGTCATCGGCAACGATGCGGCGGTGGCCTGGGGCGGCGCGGCGGGCAACTTCGAGCTCAACGTGATGCTGCCGATGATCGGCCGCAACCTCCTGGAGTCGATCCGCCTGCTGGCCAGCGTGACCCGCCTGCTGGCGGATCGGTGCATCGACGGGATCACCGCCAATGCCGAGCGGCTGCGCGAGTTCGCGGAGAGCTCGCCGTCGATCGTCACGCCCCTCAACGCGTACCTCGGGTACGAGGAGGCGGCAAGCATCGCGAAGCAGTCGCTCGCCGAGCGCAGGACGATCCGCGACGTGGTGCTCGAGCGCGGCCACGTCGCCGAGGGGCGCATCACCGAGCAACAGCTTGACGAGGCACTCGACGTCATGCGGATGACGCGCCCATAGCCGGTCAGCGGGGCTCGCGCAGCGGCGGCAGGAACGCGTATCGCAGCTGGCCGCGGTCATCGGGGTCGAGTGGGGCCACGTGGCGCCAGACGAGGAGGTCGCCGGCAATGTGCGGCTCGAACTCGCTCTCCTGGGACTCGTGCGTGTTGCGCGCGACGAGGCGCGGCTCATCGCGGGCGAGGTCGTAGACGGTGAGCCAGAAGCTGTCGGCGCCCCACCAGGTGACGAAGCGACCGCCGGCCGACGGGTAGTTCACGTCCGGTTGAGGCGCCGTGTCCAGCCGGGAGACCTCGCTCGTGCGCAGGTCGTAGCGGAACATCCGTCCCCAGTTGAACATGTTGAAGCCGCGGTCCGCCTCCTTCCAGAGCACCGCGCCGTCGACCACGATCGGCATCGTGGCCAGCCCGGAATCGTCCAGTCGCCGCCGCTCCGCTCCAGGAGCCGTGGTCGTGAGGTAGACGTGACGCTCATCGGTCGACCGATCGGGGCTGTAGTGGACCTCGGTGTACGCCAGCGCCGAGCCGCGCAGCGACGGCAGCCAGATCTCCGCTTCGACGGCGGAGAGTTCATGGACCGGTTCCGCTCGCCAATCCGGGGCCTGCGCGATCAGCAGCTGCGACACCGGACCGTCCGGTCCGCGGTCGAAGGCGGTCCAGGCGACGGTCTGCTCCGACACGGCGAGACTCGGAACCAGGCTCGAGACGTCCTCGTTCCCCGGATGTCGGTCGAGAAGGATCGGCGCGTCCGCGCCGCGCGGGAGGAGCCACAGGTTCCATGCGCGTTCCCCGGTGAGCGGAATCTCCACGAAGGCGATCAGCCCGAGATCGCTCGCGATCTTCACGATCGCGTGCGCCCGTTCCGGGTTCCGCCACAGCAGCTCGGGCTCCGCGCTGGGCGGCACGATTCGCCACAGGTCCGGCGCCGCCTCGGGTCCGGCGTCGTCCGCACGTCCCGATGAGAAGACGATCGCCTCGCCGTCGCTCACGAACTCGAGCAACGGATGGGTGAGGGCCGGATCGATGCTGACGACCTCGATCTCGGCACGCAGGTCGTCGTCGGTCGCCGCGCTGCGGACGGGGTTCGCCGTCGCCGCCGCGGCGGAGGGCTCCCGCATCGAGGCGCCCGGCGATGCCTCCTGGATCGAGCCCGCGGGCGACGGCGTCGGGGTGACGGCCGTGCAGGCCGCCACCCCCGAGGCGCAGATCGCCAGCACACCGGCGACCTGGCACCAGGCTCGCATCACCAGACGAACCGCCGGGTGTGCTCGCCGATGAGCATCGCGATGTGGCGCGTGGGATTCCAGAACTTGCCCGTGGCGCCACCCTCGTCCCTCGACGAGTCGGTGAAGTAGATCCGCGCTCGGTCGGCCCCGTCCCAGGTGTTGTACCACCCGTAGATGCCAATCCAATGACCGGGCGAAGCGACCGCCTTCGGCCAGCTCGACAGGTTGAACTGCGAGGCCGGATCGTGCGGCTTCACCGGGATCGCCATCGGCATCCTCGAGGCGCTGATGTTCGACCGGACGTAGGTGTGGAGCTCGTCCCCGGTCGCGCCGTCCCCGTCGCGGTCCCGGAGGTCGGTGACCACCCAGTCCCAGCCGCTCGGGCGTCGGGGCGAGCCGATGGTGGCGGCCTCCAGGCCGTCCTCCAGGGCGAAGGCATCCGTCTGGCCGGTGACATCGGTCCTCATCCAGCCGGCGATCTTGCCCTGCGTGTACTTGTTCGCGCCCGACTTCATGGCCCACGAGTAGTTGGCGATCACCTGGCCAACGGCGGGGCCGCAGTAGTGGCCGAATACCTGGTCCCGCGCCTCCACGCCCAGGAAGCCCTGCGGGACCCCGCAGCCGGACGCGGTCGCCTGGGCGCTGGCCGTGACGCCGGACTGGGGCGTCACGCACGCGAGAGAAACGAGATCGAGCCCTTCCGCCTTGACGGTCACGGCGTACGCGTCCGCGGCGGCCACCCGGTGGTCGGATGCGGCCGCCTCCTCGGCAGTGAGCGGGCGTTCGCCGTCGGTCGGTTGCGATGGCGGTCGGGGTGGCTTCGCGGCCGCGGTGGGAGCGGCGGCGAGGACGGACAGCAGGACCGCGACCAGCATGGCCGCGGGGATCCGTCGAATGAGCATGAGGGCAGCCTCCTTGCGTGTGGAGGCGAGCCGGCGCTCGAGAGGTCGTTCGATCTGCCGCCCATGATGGCGCCGATGATCTTTCCGGCCGCTTACCGGCGGCTTACTACGCTGGACGCGCCCGGGGACGGCCAGGCGCCGGCCCGTTGCCGGACCGGCGCTGACGTCGAGCCGTCAGGACGGGGTGCCACTACTTCAGCCCCGTTATTCGAAAACAGGACCCATCCCGACGGTTCTTCAGTTGTGGCTCGATCCTCGCCGATGGCTGGGCGCGCACGTAGGGGCGAATGTCCCGGCGACTCCGGGATTGGAGGGGCTCGGGATAGAATCGAACCGCATCCCACCGCGCGCCCCGCGGCACCATGAGGAGACTCCCTTCCCGTGACGAAGACGTATCGCAACCTGATCGCCGGCGAGTGGCAGCCCGCCGCATCGGGCGCCACCTTCACCAGCGTCAGCCCTGCCGACCATGGCAAGGTCATCGGCGAGTTCCCAGCTTCCGGCCCGGCGGACGTGGAGGCCGCGGTGGCGGCCGCGCGACGCGCCTTCCCGGCCTGGAGCGGCATGCCGGCGCCGAAGCGCGGCGAGATCCTGTTCCGCATCGCGCGGCTGCTGGCCGAGCACAAGGAAGAGCTGAGCCGGCTCATGACCGAGGAGATGGGCAAGGTGCTGCCGGAGGCGCGCGGCGACGTCCAGGAGGCGATCGACGTCGCGTACTACATGGCCGGCGAAGGCCGGCGCCTGTTCGGCCAGACCGTGCCGTCCGAGATGCCCGACAAGTTCGCCATGGCCATTCGCCGGCCGATCGGCGTGGTCGGCATCATCACGCCCTGGAACTTCCCGGTGGCCATTCCCGCCTGGAAGCTGTTGCCTGCCCTCATCTGCGGCAACACCGCGGTCATCAAGCCGGCATCGGACACGCCGGCCTGCCTGGTGCGTTTCGTCGAGCTGTTAGTGAAGGGCGGCCTGCCCGACGGCGTCGTCAACGTCGTCACCGGCTCGGGCGGCGAGGTCGGCAATGCCATCGTCGACCATCCCGATGTCAAGGTCATCTCCTTCACCGGCCACACCGACACCGGCGTCGAGATCAGCACCCGCGCAGCGAAGACGCTGAAGCGCGTCAGCCTCGAGCTGGGCGGCAAGAACCCGATCGTGATCTGGGAGGATGCCGATCTCGATCTCGCGCTCGACAGCGTGGTCTGGTCCGCCTTCGGCACCTCCGGGCAGCGCTGCACCGCCGCCTCACGGCTGATCGTGCACCGCAGGGTCCACGACGACTTCGTGCATCGGCTCCAGCAGCGCGTCGCGAGCCTCGTGCTGGGTGACGGACTGGACGAGAAGACCGACGTGGGCCCGGTCATCAACGAGGGCGCCGTGGAACGGATCGCGGCCTACGCCGCCATCGGTCGCGACGAGGCGGACCTCGTCATCGGTGGGGAGCCCGCGCGGGATGGCGACCTGGCGAAGGGCTCCTTCTTCCAGCCGACGATCTTCACCGAAGTCAAGGCCGATGCCCGCATCGCGCAGGAGGAGATCTTCGGCCCGGTCACCTCGGTCATCCCGGTCGACGACTGGGACGAGACGGTGCGGATCGTCAACGGCGTCAAGTACGGCCTGTCGACCTCGCTCTTCACGCGCGACATCAACCTCGCGTTTCGCTCGATCCGCGACTTCGACTCCGGTCTCGGCTACGTCAACCACGGCACGATCGGCGCGGAGGCGCACCTGCCGTTCGGCGGCACGAAGGCGACCGGCAACGGCCATCGCGAGGTGGGCCAGGCCGCGCTCGACTTCTTCAGCGAGTGGAAGAGCGTCTACATCGACTACTCCGGCAAGCTCCAGCGCGCACAGATCGATACGACCTTCGTCGACGAGGACTAGACGTCAGGCGGCGGCAGGCGCCGATCGCCAGGGGCCGTTCGGACGGATCCCCAGCCGATGCCGAGCGCGCGCCTGGAGGCCATCCGTCACTTGCCGCGCCGCGGGCGCGCTGCCAGCATGGCGACCACATGAGGCTCCCCCATTTCCCGCTGCACACGGTGCTCTTCCCGCACCTGCCGCTCCCGCTCCACATCTTCGAGGAGCGCTACCGGGCGATGACCCGCGACGTGCTGGCCGACGGCTCGCCGTACTCCGGCCGGTTCGTGGTGAGCATGATCACCGACGGCAGGGAGGTCGGCGGCGAGGCCTCCGCCCAACCGGTCGGCACGATTTGCGAGATCCGAAGCGCCGAGGAGCAGCCGGACGGTCGCTGGCTCCTGTTGGTGGTCGGGATCGCGCGGGCGGCGGTCGCGGGGATCGACCGAAGCGGGCCGTACGGCGTGGCCGAGGTGGAGGTGCTGCCCGAGGTCGAGGGCGACGGCGCGGATCGACTGGTGCCGACGGTGCAGCGCGCGCTCGATGGCTACCTGGCCACCGTGAAACGATTCGTGGCCCGCACGGCGTCCGGAGGGGAGCACCATCAGGAGCAGCCCGACGTGACCGCGACGCTCGACCAGGTCCTGAAGCCGATCCACTTGCCGGACGAGCCGGTGGCCGCCAGCTACGCCGTGGCGGGCGTGCTCCAGGTCGAGTTGTCGCGCAAGCAGCACCTCCTCGAGCTGGCTGATGCCGCCACCCGATTGCGCGCCGAGCTCGAACTCTTGCGGCGCGAGGTGCGCTTCCTCGACGACGACGCGCTCCCGCCGGTCCCGCCCGGCGAGCTCGGCTATCACCCGAACTAGCCCGATGCGCCCCGCGGCCGGCCTGCCGGCTCTCCTTGCCCTGCTCGTGATCCTCGGCGCCTGCACGACGGCCGAGTCCCCGTCGGTCACGCCGTCCCCGTCGAGCGATGGCCCCACCCCCGCGCCCGCCGGGACCTCCGATGCCGGCGGGTCACCGGAGCCGACCCCTTCGGCCACGGCGCCCGCCCCATCGGCGATGTCGCCGGAGACCCCGACGCACGGAACCATCTACACGGTCCGCAGCGGTGATTCACTGGCGGCCATCGCCCGCTCCTTCGGCACCAGCGTCGAGCAGCTGCAGGCGTGGAACTCCGATCGCTACCCATCGCTCGCCACCAACCCGAACGTCATCGAGCCCGGATGGGAGCTGATCGTCAGCGGCGACCCCGGTGTCACGCCGCGGCCGACGCCCACGGCGGCTGCCACGCCGCGGCCCACGGCCCCTCCGTCGGGCGGCGGTGGATGCACCGCCGGCAACCGCGTGGCGGCCGGCTCGATCCAGGTGTTCCGCACCATCCCGAACGCCGGCCCCGGTGTGGCGCTCACCTTCGACATGGGCGGCCGCATGGACCCGGCCGTCGACATCATGAACTTCCTGGTCGCCAACAAGGTGTGCGCCACGATCTTCGCGACCGGCGTCATGAGCCAGACCGCGCAGGGGCAGCAGGTGATGGCCATCATCAAGGCGCACCCCGACCTGTTCGAGATCGCGAATCACACGATGCACCACTGCGATCTCGTGCGCGGCGGCGGCGGCTCGCCGTCGACCCAGCCCTGCACCGCTGGCGCCTTCAGCGCCGATCGGATCCGCAAGGAGATGACCGATGCGGAAACCGTTCTGCGCGCCGGCACCGGCCAGAACCCGCAGCCCTACTGGCGGCCGCCGTACGGCTCGGTCAACGATGCCGTGCTGAACGCGGTCGCATCGGTCGGTTACACGAAGACCTTCCTGTGGGACATCGACACCATCGACTGGAAGCCGACCGCAGATGGCGGCCCGAGCGCCGCGCAGATCGCTTCGAAGGTGATCGGCAATTCGGTGAACGGCTCGAATGTCCTCTTCCACCTCGGTGGCTACGAGACGCTCGACGCGTTGCGCCTCATCGTTCCCGGCCTGCGAGACCGTGGCTTCGTTCTGACGAGCCTGTCCGACCTGCTCCAGTAGCGCGTCTCGTCCCGGGCCACCGCGTGCGTCGGGGATCGGGAGTCTCAGCGGCCGCGTCGGGTGCCGCTACGGCACGCATCGGCGAAGGAAAGCCACCAGGCCGGCGGCTGCGGCAACATCGTGTACGGCCGCTGCACGTTCGTGCCGATGTCGCTGCCTCAGGACGCCCTCGGACGGGACTCGCTGTCCGATGCGTGCGCCCGCGAACATGCCTGCCGGCTTAGCTTCCGGGTCAACCGCCGGTCTCGGCGATGCCCTCCTCCGGATGTCGCGCGGCCGCCAGTGCCTCGGCGAAGAGGCGGATGGCCGTGTCGACCTCGGCTTCCGTCACGATCAGCGGCGGGCTGAAGCGCAGCGACGATTCTCCGCACTCCAGGGTGAGCAGCCCGAGGTGGAATGCCGCCTCCTGGACCGCCTCGGCAGCCTCGTGCGAGTCGAACTCCACGCCGAGCATGAGCCCGGCCCCCCGGATGTCGCGGACCGAATCGGTCGCCACGCGCTCCAGGCCCTCGCGCAGGCGAGCGCCCATGGCCGATGCGTTCGCCATCCCCTCCGACTCGATGATGTCGAGCGTCGCGAGGCCGGCTGCGGCGCATACGGGGTTCCCGGCGAATGTCGAGCCATGCGCCCCGGGCGGCCAGGTCCACACCGAGTCGCGGGCGATGAAAGCGCCGATCGGCATGCCGGAGGCGATGCCCTTGGCGGTGGTGACGATGTCAGGCTCCACGCCCACGTCCTCGATCGCCCACCACCGGCCGGTGCGGCCCATGCCGGACTGGATCTCGTCAGCGATGAGCAGGATGCCGTGCTCGTCGCACAGCTCGCGAAGGCCCTGGAGGAAGGTTGGCGGAGCCGGGAAGTAGCCACCCTCGCCCTGGACCGGCTCGATGACGATGGCGGCCACATCGGTTGGAGCGATCTGCCGCCCGAAGATCGTGCGGCGCAGGTACTCGAGCTCCGCGGAGCCGTCGCCTCCCGATCCCTCGCGCCACGAGCGGACGCGCGGGAACGGCGCGTGATGGACCATCGGCACCAGCGGACCGAAGCCGGCGCGCTGCTTCACCTTCGAGTTCGTGAGGGACAGCGACCCGAGGGTGCGGCCGTGGAAGGCCCCCTCGAAGGCGATGATCCCCGGCCGATGGGTGTGATATCGGGCGAGCTTGATGGCGCCCTCGACCGCCTCCGTACCCGAGTTGGTGAGGAACACGCGGGCCTTCTCGGCGAACGGGGCGATGGCTGCCAGGCGCTCCATGAACTCGAGGTAGCGCGGCTCGTAGAAGTCGGTGGCGGCGATGTGGATGAGCCGATCCGCCTGCTTCTTGATCGCCGACACCACCTTCGGATGGGAGTGGCCGGTCGAGCACACCGCGATGCCGGCGGCGAAGTCCAGGAAGCGGTTGCCGTCGACGTCGGTCACGACGCAGCCCGCGCCCGAGTCGGCGACGAGGGGATACGCGCGGGTGAGAGAGGGGCTGGCGACGGCCTCGTCACGCTCGATGATGGCCCGGGCCTTCGGGCCAGGCAGCTCGGTGACGATGTGCGGGGCGGCCAGGCCGCGCGCAGCCGCAGGCGAGGAGGTGGCCTCCATGGTGGTCATGTGGGGTAGCACTCCGAAACGGAGCGGCGCGTCCTGCCCGCGCCCTTGGCTAGATGTCGCCGCATCCTACCAGCCGCGTCGGCCGCGATCACCCCCGGACGTTCGGCGCGCTGGCTCGGACGGCATCGCCGATGAGCCCCGGACCGGCATAGATCATCCCGGTCCACAGCTGGATTAGGTCGGCGCCCGAGGCGATCGCGGCGGCCGCCGCGTCGCCCGAATCGACGCCGCCAGAGGCGACGATCGCGAGGCGCTCGCCCGCGACGCGCCGGGCCTCCGCGGTCGCCGCCAGTCCGCGCTCTCGCAACGGCCTGCCCGAGAGCCCCCCGTCTTCCGCGGCCGATCGTGACCGCTGCCCGACGCGGACCGTGGTCGTGTTGCTGACGATCACGCCGGCCGCGGCTGCTGGCAGGGCACGGACGATATCGGCTCGCTGATTGTGGGTCAGGTCCGGCGACAGCTTGACCACCAGCGGTGGGGACGGGGCTGCCTTGCGAACCGTGGCGAGAAGCTCGAGGAGCCGCTCCGGCTCCTGCAGGTCGCGCAGGCTCGGCGTGTTCGGGCTGCTGACGTTGATGGCGAGATAATCGGCGACATCGGCGACGGCGCGGGCGGCAGCGGGGTAGTCGTCGAGGTCACCGTCGCGGTTGCGGCCGATGTTGACGCCGACGACGAAGCCCTGCGGCAGGTGCGGTCGGGCATCGGCGATGCGGGCGGCGAGCGCATCGGCTCCGGCGTTGTTGAAGCCCATGCGGTTGATGAGCGCCGCATCCTTCGGGAGGCGGAACAGGCGGGGACGAGGGTTGCCGGCCTGGGGGCGGGGCGTGACGGTGCCGAGCTCGACGAAGCCAAAGCCCAGGGCGGCCCAGCCGCGGATCGCGACGCCGTCCTTGTCGAAGCCGGCGCCGAGGCCCACCCGGTTGCGGAAGCGCAGCCCGAGCAGCTCGACGGGGTTCGCGTCAGGAGTGCCGACGCCCGAAGCCAGCGGCGCAAGCGACCGGCCGATCGGCGAGGCGAGCAGTCGGAGCGCCAGGTGGTGGATCGATTCCGGGTCCGTGGCGAACAGGAGCGGGCGGACGGCCCGATAGGCCGTCGTGCGCCAGCTCACGGGTCAGTCGTCGTGGGCGCGCGGGAAGGCCATCTCCTCCGGGTAGACCGGTGGGAGCGGCTCGCCCTCGTCATCGACCGATGGCCGGGCGGGGTCCGGCGACATGAACTCGTGCCAGACCTCGATGCCGGTCGACGGCGGGTCGTCGAGCTCCTTGATGGCCACGATGCCCTCGAAGCGGATCGAGCCCGGCTCACCGTCGTCTGTCTCGTACTCGTCCTCGTACTGGGGCGCCATCTCGACTGCGCGGCCGAGGGCCGCCTCCTCGTCCGAGCCGTCGACGAGGACGACCCGATCCTCCACCAGGGTCACCTCGGCGGGGTCTCCCGCGAGGTAGGCGTAGCGCATCTGGATCGCGAACCAGCCGGAGGGCTCGACGACGACGTTCTCGTCGGTGATCACAGCCGCACCGCGCCGTCGTCGCCGATGACCGTCTGGGACTGCTCACGGAGGAACTGCTGGACGTAGTACGGGCCGAGGCCGCCCTTGCCCGATGAGCCGGAGCCCTTCCAGCCGCCGAAGCTCTGGATGCCCGGCCACGCGCCGGTCGTCGCGCCGGCGCGCCGGTTGACGTACACGACGCCGGCCTGGATCGTGTCGAGGAATTTCTTCACCTCGGCCTCGTCGCGGCTGAAAATGCCGGCGGTCAGGCCGTACGGGGTGTCGTTCGCCTCGTGCAGCGCCTGGTCGAGCGAGTCGACCTCGCCGACCACGAGGAGCGGCACGAACAGCTCGTCATGGAAGAGCCGATGCTCGAGTGGCAGGCCGGTCACCACGGTCGGCGTCGGGAACCAGCCGCTGCTGTCGTCTGCGGTGCCGCCGATCTCGATCGTCCCGCCGTCGGCCGTCGCCTCGTCCACGGCGCTGCGGAAGGTGTCGAGCGCACGCTGGTTGATGACCGGGCCCATCCAGTTCTCACGCTTCGTCGGGTCGCCGACCGTGATGCTGCGCGTCCGCTCCACGAGCTTGTCGACGAACGCGCGGGCGACCGGCTTCTCGACGTACACCCGCGAGTTGGCGCTGCATTTCTGCCCGTCGAAGCCGAACGCGGAACGCATGACGCCCTCGGCGGCCTCGTCGAGGTCGGCGTGGCGGGTGACGATCGCGGGGTTCTTGCCGCCCATCTCGGTGATGATCGGTCGCGGGTAGTCCTTCGTGAAGCCGCGATGGAGCTTCATGCCCACCTCGTACGAGCCGGTGAATACCATGCCGTCGATCTCGGGGTTCTCCTCGAGCTCCGCACCGACGGTCTCGCCCGGCCCGGTGACGAGGTTGAAGACGCCTTCGGGGAGCCCGGCGTCGCGGAGCGCCTCGCCGAACTTCCATCCCAGCAGCGGCGCGTCCGAGCTTGGCTTCAGGACGACGGTGTTGCCGGCGATCATCGCGCCGCCGGCGGGTCCGCCGGCCAGGGCCATCGGAAAGTTGAAGGGGCTGATGACGGCGAAGACGCCGTATGGACGCAGGACGGAGCGGGTCTTCTCCGCGGCGGAGAGCGATCCCATTGGCTTCACGAAGCCGTCGGCCTTCTCGAATTCGTCGGCGTAGTAGCGGAGCAGATCGGCCGTCTCCTCCACGTCGCCGAGCGCCTCCAGCCGGTTCTTGCCGACCTCCAGGCTCATGAGTGCGGCGTAGTCGAACTGGCGCTCGCTGATGAGGTCCGCGGCGCGGCGCAGCACCGTGAGCCGATCCCGCCAGGGCGTATCGCGCCAGCCTGGATAGGCGGCGCGGGCCGCGTCGATGGCATCCCGGACGTCCTGCGGCCTGCCGGTCGGGAAGCGCGCGACGACGAGGTCGCGGTCGATCGGCGAGCGGTCCTCGAAGGTGGCGCTGCCGGCGCGCTTCTCGCCGCCGATGATCATCGGATAGGTCCGACCGAGATCCGCGCGTGCACGCTCCAGGGCCGACTCGAAGGCCGCCTGCAGCTCGTCGTTGTCGGCGGACAGCGTCGCGTAGGTGATCTTCATGCGTGGCGTGGTGGCCATCGGTGTGGTGCGCCTCGAGGTGCGGAGTGCGGGGCCTGCGATTATCTCACCAGCCGCGACGACGGACATGCCGAAGGCCAGGCTCCGGGGGGAGAAGAGCCTGGCCTTCGACGCCCACGATCATATCCGGCGGCATCCGGGGCCGCAAGCCAATTTCGCCCACGATCCCGCATCGATCGGGCGCAACGGCCACGGATCGCTCGTTCGCCTAGGCAGCGACCGCCTTCTCGCGATGGTACAGCCCCAGGTTGAGGCGCAGCGACGACGGATGGGGCCCCATGAGGAACGCGCGCCCGCGGTCTCCGTAGAGCCGCGGCAGAAGCTCGTGGGCGGTCATCGGGTCGCCGAGGTCCAGGCGGGCGTGCACGACCTTGATCTTGAAGCCGTTGCGCAGCCACCAGCCAGTCCGCCGCTGCGTGGCCTCCCGCGCATGGGCGACGACCTCCGGCTCCAGCAGGGCGGCGACGTCGTCGCGGCCGTAGTAGCCGATGACCACCAGCCGGCCACCCGGCCGGATCACCCGCATCGCCTCGATGATCGCCGGCAGCGACCCGTCATCCGGGTCGATCCCGCTGGTGAGAACGATGTCGACGGCGCGGTCCCGCAGCGGCAGCGCGGTGCCCGCGCCCTCGACGATCCGGACGTTCGGCTGGTGCGACTCGGTGGCCCGACGCCGCGCTTCGGCGAGGAGCTCCGGATCGGACTCGATCCCA
>DASVEQ010000104.1:0-20015 GCA_036380455.1 Candidatus Limnocylindria bacterium
GGCTCGGCGCGGAGCTCGGCGTCGAGGCCATGTCGCTCTATAAGCACGTGTCGGACAAGGACGACATCCTCGACGGGATCGTCGATCTCGTGGTGGCGGCGATCGAGGTCCCCGGCGACGGAGCCGATTGGCGAGAGGCGATGCGACGCCGCGCGATCTCAGCTCGCGAGGTGCTCACCCGCCACTCGTGGGTGATCGGCCTGATCGAGGCGCGGCGGGCGATGGGTCCCAACCAGCTGCGCTACGTGGACGCCGTCCTTGGGACCCTCCGTTCGGCAGGCTTCTCGGTCGATGGCGCGGTGCATGCCTTCTGGCTACTGGACAGCTACGTGTACGGACACGTCCTCCAAGAGATCAGCATGTCCCCCCCGACCGCCGGAGTGCCGGAGTCACCGCAATCCGAGGTGCCATCCATCGGCGCCGAATACCCGCATCTCGCGGAGATCGCCGAGCGCGCGCGCGGGTCCTCCTTCAGCTTCGATGGGGAGTTCGACCAGGGCCTCGAGGTCATTCTGGGCGCGCTCGAGCCGGCCGCGGCGGGCACCTCCGCCGTGTAGGCTCCGGACATGCCGTGGAGCCGTCACGCGAAGATCGCCTTCATCGGCTCGCACTCGGTGCGCAAGTCGAACGCGGTCCACTCCTTCGCCTCGACGATCGGGCGCGCGGGCCGGTCGGTGGAGGTGGGCCGCGAGGTCGTCCGCTTCAACCCGCTCGGCCTCAACGAGGGCGCCACGGCCGAGGCCCAGCTGTGGGTACTGATGGCGCAGGTGCAGCAGGAGCTCGAGTTGGCTCACCGCGCGGAGGTGCTGGTGACCGACCGATCTGTGGTCGACAACTTCGCCTACTACCTCCGAGTCACCGGCGGCGAGGACCCCTTCGGCGTCGAGCCCCTCATCCGCCGATGGGCCGGCTCGTACGACCTCTCGGTCCGCCTGCTGCCGGACGTCGGGCTGCTCGCCGATGGCGTGCGCTCGACCTCGGACGCCTTCCGAGACGAGATCGAGGCGATCCTCGACCGCATCCTGCCGATCTACCTTGCGCCGGACCGATGGGTCACCGTGAACGCCTCGAGCGTGACCGCCGACTTCGACTGGTGGGCGATCGCGGAGCGGCTGGCGGCGATCGTCGGCGAGCCGCTCGTCGAGGGACAGCTCAGCGCCCCGCTGGCCTGACGGGAGCCCACGCACTTCCCATTGCATGGGCGTATCTGCCGTCGAGTTGCGGAGTTCCCGCGGCATGGGCAGGATGACCACGCTGGACCCCGCGTGCGTCGCCGTGGCACACGCCGGGCGGGAGTTCGGCCACTGATTGCGAGATAGGCCCATCCCGCGAGAACACGGCGGGAGGTGAGGCGGCATCGGCCGAATGTCGCTGTCGCCCGAGCGAGTGGAGGTGGCAGAATGCGACCGCCAACACAGCCCGAGCGTGCGCTCGTGCGCTCGTGCTTCACGGAGGGCCCCCAGTTGCCCAACCCGCTCCGCGCTCTCTTCGCCGCGCCGCTGCTGCGACGCATCGGCTACCACGCCAGGCGCATCGGCGGGCAGATGGACCGCCACTTCTTCAGCTCGCTGGTGTCGGCGGTCATCGCCTTCGTCATCGTGGCGGCCATCGCGGTCACGCTCGTGGAGCCCGAACGCCTGAGCCTGGCGGGGTTCGGTACCTCGTTCTACTGGGCCATCACCACCGTCATCGGATCCGGTGACTCCAGCTACGTCACTTCGCCCGGCGGCTTCCTGGTGGGATGGCTGCTGGCGTTTTTCGGGGTCGCCATCGTCGCCGCCATGACCGGCGCGGTCGTCGGGTTCGTCATCGATTTCCTGCTCAAGGAGGGCCAGGGCATGGGCGCCGCGGGCTACCGCGATCACATCGTCGTCTGCGGCTGGAACGAGACCGCCCGCGACCTCATCGAGGAGCTCAAGGGGGACGAGTTCGAGACCAAGGTCGTGCTCCTGCACGACGCCGACCGCAACCCGGCCGGGGATGGCGTGTACTTCGTGCGTGGCGACATCACGAGCACCGACGACCTCGAGCGCTGCGGCATCGCCGAGGCGCAGTCGGCCATCGTCTTCCCGGCGGACCGCAGCAACGAGGCCGACATGCGCTCGATCCTGGCGGTGATGGCGATCGAGTCGATCGCCCCGCAGGTCCGCACGGTGGTCGAGGCGAACAACCCGATGCACGTCCCCCACTTTCGTCGCGCCGAGGCCGACGAGATCCTCGTCACCTCGCGGCTGGCTTCCCGCCTGCTGGCGCGCTCGGCGCTCTACCCGGGCCTGTCGGAGCTGGTGACCGACATCGTGTCCGGCGGCGAGGGCTCCGAGCTGTACCGGGTCGCGCTGCCCGACGACTACGTCGGCATCTCGATCGACGAGCTGTCGGCGAAGCTCCGCGGGGACCACCGGGCCACGCTCCTGGCGGTGACGCGCGACGGACGCTCGATGACGAACCCGCCTGCCGACTTTCGGCTCCAGGCCGGCGACGACGCGGTCGTCGTGGCCGAGTCGCTCGGTGAGCTTCGGCCTCTCGAGCTCCAGCACCAATAGCCGATGGACCTCGGGCTGCGCGGGCGCACGGCGGTCGTCGGCGGGGCAACGTCCGGCCTCGGCCGTGCCTCCGCGGAGGCGCTGGCCGCCGAGGGCTGTGACCTCCTGATCTGGTCGCGGCAGGCCGATCGCCTGGCCGCCGTGGCCGCCGAGCTCCGCGCCGCCCACGGCGTGCGCGTGGAACACGTCGCGGCCGATGCCACGGACCCCAGCGCGGCCATGACCGTCGCGGCGACGGCCGAGGCATTCGCGCCGATCGACATCCTCATCTCGAACGCCGGCGGTCCACCGACCGTGGACCCCACGGCCACCGACCCCGAGGACTGGCAGCGCGCGTTCCAGCTGCTGGCGGCGACGCCGATCGAGCTTGCCACGCGATTGCTCCCGGGCATGCGCGAGCGAGGCTGGGGTCGCGTGGTGGCCGTGCTGTCCAGCGGGGTGCGGCAGCCGATCCCCGAGCTCGTCTATTCGAACGCCGGCCGCTCGGCCCTGGCGGCCTGGATGAAGACGACCGCCCGCACGGTGGCCGCGGACGGCGTGACGATCAACGGGGTGATGCCCGGCCGCATCCTGACGCCCCGCATCCATGAGCTCGACGCCGGCCGCGCCGAGCGCGAGGGCAGCACCGAGGACGCGGTCCGCACCGCCCACCTCGCCACGATTCCGGCGGGCCGCTACGGCGAACCGGCGGAGCTCGGGGCGCTGGTGGCGTTCCTCGCCTCACGACCGGCGTCGTACGTCACCGGCCAGCTCATCGCCGTCGACGGCGGCCTGATCGCCGGGCTGTAGGATCCTGGCGATGGACGACCGTGCCGCAGCGCTCCGACGGGCCGCCGAGCTCGGCCTCGAGTTCCTCGAGGGGCTCTCCGAACGGCACGTGGGCTCGCGTGCCGGCGCGGCCGCCGTGGCGGAACGGCTCGACGGACCGCTCCCCGAGGACGGGACCGATCCGGTGACGGTGATCGAGCGGCTGGCGGAGGCCGTCGACCCGGGCCTCGTCGCGTCCGCCGGGCCCCGCTACTTCGGCTTCGTCGTGGGCGGCGCCCTTCCGGCATCGGCGGCCGCCGATTGGCTGGCGACGGCATGGGGGCAGAACGCCGCGCTCCACGCCCTCTCGCCGGCCGCGGCCGCCGCGGAGGAGGTGGCCGGCCGCTGGATGCTGGAGCTGCTCGGCCTGCCGAGCGAGGCGAGCACCGGCCTGCCGACCGGGGCCGGCCTCGGCAATGCGGTCGGGCTGGCCGCCGCGCGGCACGCGGTGCTGGGGCGGGCCGGCTGGGACGTCGAGGCCGACGGCCTGTTCGGGGCCCCTCCCGTCACCGTCATCGTCGGCGCCGAGGCCCACGCCACCGTGCGGACCGCCCTCCAGTACCTCGGGCTCGGCCGCGACCGCGTCGTGCGGGTCTCGACCGATGACCAGGGGCGCATGTCCGCCCCGGAGGCCGTCGCCGCGGTGCTCCGGGCGGAGGCCCCGATCATCGTGGTCGCCCAGGCCGGCAACGTCGATACCGGCGCCTTCGACCCGATCGCCGCCATCGGCGAGGCGCTCGCAACGCGCCCGAACGGATGGCTTCACGTCGACGGAGCGTTCGGCCTGTGGGCGGCTGCCTCCCCGCGCCTGCGCCATCTCGTGAAGGGCGTGGACCGAGCCGACTCCTGGTCGACCGACGCGCACAAGTGGCTGAACGTCGGCTACGACTGCGGGTTCGTCGCGATTCGCGATCCGGAGGCGCACCGCGCCGCGATGTCGGCGACGGCCGCCTACCTCATGCGGAGTGAGAACCGCGAGAACTGGGAGTACGTGCTCGACAGCTCGCGGCGCGCCCGCGGCTTCCCACTCTACGCGGCCATCCGCTCGCTCGGCCGCTCGGGTGTCCAGGCCCTCGTCGAACGGTGCTGCGACCTCGCGGCAGGGCTCGCGGATCGGCTGCGTGGCGGCGATGGCGTCGAGATCCTCAACGACGTCGTGCTGAACCAGGTGCTCGTTCGGTTCCACCCCCGCATCGGCGGCGACGTCGACGCTCACACCCGGGCGGTCATCCACCGCGTCCAGGCCGATGGCGTGGCCTGGATGGGCGGAACGACGTGGCACGGCATGGCAGCCATGCGGGTCAGCGTGAGCAACTGGTCGACGACCGAGGCCGACATCGAGCGGACCGCCGCCTCGATCCTCCGCTGCGCGGCGGACGCCTGAGCTACGCGCGCAGGCCCATGGACGGTGCCGGCGCGGTCGCGGCCGGCGCGTCCGTGCGCCAGACCGGGGTGAGCGCGGCCGCCACGGCCAGGAGGACCATCCCGAGGCCGGCGCCGACGAACAGGATCGTCAGGCCGGACTCCGCCACCGCGCCGGCCACCGCGTAGGAGACGGGCGTGAGGCCCATGATCGCGAACATCACGAGGCTCATGACCCGGCCGAGGTAGGCCGGCTGGCTGCGCCGCTGCAGCCAGGCCATGCCCGAGACCTGGAGGATGCCCACGCCGGCGCCAAGCGGGATCGCCGCCAGCGCGGTGGCCCACGCGTTGGGCGCCAGTCCGATCAGGATCATGCCGAACGCCAGGCCGCCGCTGGTCATCGGGATGACGAGCGACATCCGGGCTCTCGCGCCGAGCGAGCCGGCGACGATCGCCCCGGTGAGGGCGGCGCCCCCGAACGCGGAGAGGACGATTCCGTAGGCCATCGGGCCGCTGTCGAAGCTCTCGACGAGGACGGGAAGACCGACGAAGAAGGGGCCGACGACGGCGAGGTTGATGACCGTGACCGCGAGAAGGACGGTGCGGATCTGGGCATCGGCCGACGCGTACCGCAGGCCGGCCAGGATCGCGCCCAGCGTTCCGCTGTCCGCGCGCCCGGAAGGCGCGGCCGACGCGTCCGGCGGTCGTCGGACGAGGATGAGCGTCACGACGGCGAAGAGGAAGGTCACCGCGTCGATGCCGAAGCCGAGAGCGGTGCCGGTCGCCGCGATCGCGACGCCCGCCAGGGCAGGGCCGATCATGCCGGTGACCGCCATGCTGCCCATCACGAGCGCGTTCGACGCCTCGAGCCGCTCCTGGGGCACGAGGCGAGGCACGAGCGCCAGGGCCGCGGGCTGGAAGAACGCGTCGGCCGCGCCGAATCCAGCGCCGAGCAGGTACAGGTGCCACAGCTGCACCGCGTCGGTCCAGACCAGCACCGCCAGGATGCCGACGAGGATGGCACGCGCGAGGCTGGAGGCGATCATGATCCGGCGGGGGTCGAATCGATCGCTCAACGCGCCGCCGACGAGCATGAGCGCGGCCCGCGGGACCGCCGCGGCCATGAGGACGAGCCCCAGAGCGAGGCTCGAGCCGGTCAGCGCCAGGGCCAGCCAGGGGAGCGCCACGAGGTAGAACTGGTCGCCCAGCATCGAGACGGTCTCACCCAGCCACACCATGCGGAAGGAGCGGTTCCGCAGCGGCTGGAGGACGCCGAGACCCTGGAGGAAGGTAGTCATGGACCCGTTGTACGGGGGCAGGGCCCTCCCGTCGTCGGGCGTCCGACGCGATCGGCCTACGTCACCCGGCCGCCGTCCCCGGAGCGCTCATCCTCGATCCAGCCGGCCTCGACGCGCGGGTCGAGATCGCGGCCGGTCCACTCGTGGTGGATCCAGTCGAGCAGGCGATCCGGTCCAACCGCGAAGCTGAGGCACAGGATGGCCATGAGGATCGGCGCGACCACCGCCAGGCCCGGGGCCATGCCGAGCACCGTGGCCCACACCGCGACGCCGGACCACGCGGACGCGGTGGTCGAGTGTCGCAGCATGGCGACGAGCAGGACGATCGTCGGCGCGGCGGTGAAGGGCAACGATCCCTCCACGACGTCGAAGATGGCAATCATCCCGCCGCCGGCGGCCGTCACGGCCATGACCGCGCCGTAGGCCGCATCGGCCTCCTCGCTGCGCGGGCGTGGCGCGGGGCTCGCCGTCACCGGGTTCGCCATGCGGCGATGCTACGCCCTGGCTTCAACCGTCCGGGTGTTGTCGCCTGTGGTGTAATCGGCCCTTCCGGGGACACCGATCGGAGGAGCACGCACCACCCATGGCGATCGACACCGAGCACGGAACGATGACCGGCGACGAGATGGTCGCTCTCACCAAGCGCCACACCCTGTTCGAGTGGTCGGCGCAGAGCAAGGTCGACCCGATCCCGGTCGCCGGCGCCAAGGGCTGCTACTTCTGGACGCCCGAGGGCAAGCGCTTCCTGGACTTCAACTCGCAGCTGATGTGCACGAACATCGGCCACGGGCACCCGAAGGTGATCGAGGCGATCGCCCGTCAGGCGGAGACACTCGCGTACGCGAACCCGTTCATGGCCACCGAGCCGCGCGCACGGCTCGGACAAAAGCTGGCCGAGATCTGCCCGGGCGACATCGACACCTTCTTCTTCACGAACGGGGGCGCCGAGGCCAACGAGAACGCCATCAAGCTCGCCCGCTTCGTCACCGGCCGCCACAAGATCCTGGCCCGCTACCGCAGCTACCACGGGGGAACGGCCGGCGCGGTGACGCTGACCGGCGACCCGCGTCGCTGGGCGGCGGAGCCCGGCATCCCGGGCGTCATCCGGGTCATGGACCCGTACCACGGCATCCAGCGCGGCTGGGATACCGCCGACGAGGCGCTCGCCAATCTCGAGGAGACAATCCAGCTCGAGGGGCCGAACACGATCGCCGCGTTCATCCTCGAGACGGTGACCGGCACGAACGGCATCCTCATCCCGCCGGACGGCTATCTCGAGGGCGTCCGTGAGATCTGCGATCGCCACGGCATCCTCATGATCGCCGACGAGGTGATGGCCGGCTTCGGCCGTACCGGGAAGTGGTTCGCGGTCGACCACTGGAACGTGGTGCCCGACCTGATCACCATGGCAAAGGGCCTCACCAGCGCCTACGTCCAGCTCGGAGCCCTCGGCATGCGGCGCAAGTACGCCGAGCACTTCGAGAACACCGTCTTCTACGGCGGGCTGACCTACAACTCGCACCCGCTGGCCTGCGCGACGGCGCTGGCCACGATCCAGGTCTACGAGGATGAGGCGCTGCTCGAGCGCGCGACGCGCATGGGCGAGCGGATGCGGGTCCATCACGAGCAGCTGGCGGCGAAGCACGCGAGCGTCGGGGCGGTCCGCAACATCGGCCTGTTCGGGATCGTGGAGCTCGTCCGCAACCGCGAGACGATGGAGCCGATGGCGCCCTTCAACGGCACCTCGGACGAGATGGTCGCGCTCGGGAAGCGCTTCCGCGAAGACGGCCTCTACACCTTCGTGCGCTGGAACTACTTCTTCACGAACCCACCGCTGGTCATCAGCGAGGAGGAGATGGCGGAGGGCTTCGAGATCATCGATCGAGGCCTCGAGATCACCGATGCCGCGGTCGCCTGAGCCGATGCTCCGCAGCCGCCGATGACCGTCGCCAGCACCAGCATCGGGCGCCGCACACCCATTGGGGCCGGCACTACCATCGGCATCGGCCGGGCGGTACGCTCGGTGGTCGCCTTCGTCGCCGTCGTCGCCCTCCTCGGCGTGGTGTGGGAGCTCGCGAAGTGGATCGGGGGCGTGCCGTGGCGGGAGATCGCCGGCATGCCTCTCGACCCGCCGCACGACCCGCCGTTCCGCGTCACGCAGCTCAGCGACATCAACCTGCCGCACACGTGGAACGTGATCGGCGCCTTCTTCGAGCCGGCGACGCGGCGCAGCGAGTTCTCGCTGGGCGCGGTGCTCTTCGACGCAGCCATCTTCACCTGGCGTGGCGCGGCCATCGGCTTCGTTCTCGGCGCCGTGGTCGGCCTCGGGCTCGCGGTGGTCTTCGTGCACAGCCGGCTGCTGGAGCGCGCGCTGGTGCCCTACGTGATCGCCAGCCAGACGGTTCCGATCATCGCCCTCGCGCCGATGGTCGTGCTGTGGGTGGGGCGCGACTGGCCCAGCGTCGCGATCATCAGCGCCTACCTCACGTTCTTCCCGGTCACCATCGCGGGGATCCGCGGGCTGCAATCGCCGGATCCCCGCGCGCTGGAGCTCATGCGGTCCTACGCGGCGAACCGGCGCACCGTGCTGTGGAAGGTCCGGCTGCCGGCCGCGGTTCCCTACCTGTTCACCGCGCTGAAGATCAGCGCGACCGCGAGCATCGTCGGCGCCATCGTGGCTGAGGCGCCGACCGGTATCCAGGGCGGACTGGGCCGCGCGATCATCCAGTTCAACCAGCAGTACATCACCGGACCGGAGAAGCTGTGGGCGACCGTCATTGCGTGCGCGGCGCTGGGCATCGCGTTCTTCGTCATCGTTCGGCTGGCGGAGATGCTCGTGATGCGAGGCCGCCAGCAGCCGGGGGACGCATGAGCGGCGCCGCCCCGGTCGTTGCCCTCCATGCCGTCGAGAAGGTGTTCGAGACGGCAGAGGCCCGGACCACCGCGCTGTCCGGGATCGACCTGGAGATCCACGGCGGTGAGTTCGTGAGCCTCATCGGACCATCCGGCTGCGGGAAGAGCACCCTGCTCCGGATCATCGGGGACCTGACCGGCCCGACGGGCGGGACGGTGGAGGTGAACGGCAAGCCGGCGGCACGTGCGCGGCGCGACCGCGACTACGGCATGGTGTTCCAGGCCCCGGTCCTGTTCGACTGGCGCTCCATCCAGGCGAACGTCGAGCTTCCACTCGAGATCACCGGGCTGTCGGGGAACGAGCGGCGGGAGCGTGCGGCGCGCATGCTCGACCTCGTCGAGCTCGGGGACTTCGGGCGCCATCACCCCTGGCAGCTTTCGGGCGGCATGCAGCAGCGCGCGGCAATCGCCCGGGCGCTCGCGCTCGAGCCCCGGCTGCTGCTGATGGACGAACCATTCGGTGCGCTGGACGAGATGACCCGCGAGCGGATGAACGATGAGCTGCTCCGCATCTGGGAGCGGACCCGGACGACGATCGTGTTCGTCACGCACTCCATCCCGGAGGCGGTCTTCCTCTCCAGCCGGGTGGTCGTCATGAGCGCGCGTCCGGGCCGGATCACGGACGTGATCGAGGTGGACCTCGAGCGTCCGCGTACTGAAGCGAGCCGGGAGACCGAGCGATACTTCGAGCTGGTCACGACGGTGCGCGAGTCCCTGCGCGCGGGACATGGGCCCGCCCCTCTCGATCCCGTCGATGCCGAGGCAACCGCGTGAGCCGGCGCCTGCGCTACTACCTCCCTGCGATCGCCGTATTCGTCGGCGGGATCGTGGTGTGGGAGCTGCTGGTGAGGATCCTGGAGATCCAGCGCTTCCTCCTACCGGCTCCATCCGCGATCGCGGGAGCGCTCCTCGAGAACTGGAGCGACCTCCTCGAGGCCGGCCGCACGACGTTCATCGAGGCCGTCGGAGGCTTCGCCATCGGCACCGTCGCGGGCCTGGTCGTCGCGTTCGCAACCGCCCGGTACGCGCTGGCCCGCGGCGCCCTCATGCCCTTCGCCATCGCAGCCAACGCGATCCCGATCATCGCCTTCGCGCCGATCATGAACTCGTGGTTCGGGACCACGAGCCCGGTCAGCAAGATGATGATCGTTGCGATGCTGGTGTTCTTCCCGGTGATGATCAACACCGTGCGCGGCCTCACCAGCCCGGACGCGTCCTCCCTGGAGCTGATGCGAAGCTATGCCGCGGGCGAGCTCGACATCCTGCGGAAGGTGCGCATCCCGGCGGCACTCCCCTATTTCTTCACCGCCATCAAGGTCGGCGCAACGCTCAGCCTCATCGGCGCGGTGGTCGGCGAGTACTTCGGCGGCGCCACCCTTGCGCTGGGCCGAATAATCGTCGAGAGTGCATCCTTCCTTCGGTTCGCCGAGGCCTGGGCGGCCATCGTGATCGCGGCGGCGCTCGGCATCGGCTTCTACCTCGTCATCATCGCCATCGAGCGCATCGTGATGCCGTGGCATCCATCGGTCCGGGGGAGTTCCTGAGCGGGGAACGGAGGTGAACGTGCGAGGTCCACTATCGGTAGCACTGGACACGGCCGTGACGCGAGTCACGACCATCGAGGAGGACGGAGGGGTATGAACAAGCGTTCCTGGCGATTTGGCATCGTCATCGTGGTGCTCGGGATCGTACTGGCCGCATGTGGCACGGGGGGCACGGACGAGTCGCAGGAGCCGCCGGAGTCCGAGGGGACCACGGCGTCGGAGCCCGCGGCCTCCGAGCCCGCGGCGTCGGATGGCACGGCAGGGTCGGACTGCGGCACGGAGGCGCTCGGCGGCCCCGTCGCGGTCGAGTTCCAGCTTCAGTGGGTGCCCCAGGCGCAGTTCGCCGGGTACTTCGCGGCGAAGGACCTGGGCTTCTACGACGAGGCGGGATTGGACGTCACGATCCTCGACGGCGGCCCCGACATCGCGCCGCAGCAGGTCGTGGCCGCCTCCGACGGGCCGGAGTTCGGCGAGGCCTGGGTTCCGAAGGTCCTGGTCGCTCGCGAGGAGGGCGCCGACCTGGTCAACATCGCGCAGGTCTTCCAGCGATCCGGCACCGTCGAGGTCAGCTGGGCGGATAGCGGAATCACCTCGCCGGAGGACTGGGCCGGCAAGAACGTCGGCGCCTGGGGCTTCGGGAACGAGTTCGAGGTCGTCGCCGCCGCCCGGCAGGCCGGGCTGGAGCCCGGCGAGGACTTCGAGATGGTGACCCAGAACTTCGACATGGTCGCCTTCCTCAACCGGGAGCTGGACGCTGCCGAGGCGATGACCTACAACGAGATGGCCCAGGTGCTCGAGACCGAGGACCCGGAGACCGGCGAGCTGTACCAGCTCGACGATCTCAACATCATCGACTTCAACGAAGTCGGCACAGCGATGCTCCAGGACCACATCATCGCGCGCGAGTCGTGGCTGGCCGACGAGACCAGCGGGGTGGCCAACGAGCAGATCGCGACCTGCTTCCTCCGCGCCAGCTTCGATGGCTGGATGCACTGCCGGGACAACCCGGGCGAGTGCGTTGGCATCGTCCTCGACCAGGGAACGATCCTGGGAGAGGGTCATCAGCACTGGATGATGAACGAGATCAACGCGCTGATCTGGCCGTCGCCCGACGGCATCGGCATCCTGGACGAGGCTCTGTGGGATCAAACGGTCCAGATCAGCCTGGACTCGGAGATCATCACCGAGGAGCCCGCGGCGAGCGCCTACCGGACCGACCTCGCCGAGGCGGCCCTGGCCGGCCTCGACGGAGACACCAGCGGTGACGACTTCGAGAAGGCCGAGGTGGAGGTCACGCCGGGCGGCGAATAGGCCGATCCGGTCCTCGCGACCACGACGCCCCTCCCCGGTCAGCCGGGGAGGGGCGTTTCGCTGCCGTCGTCGTCCTCGATCCCGGCCGGGGACCCGTCCTCGCCCTGGACGCCCGGCATCGCCTCGGCCTCGGCACGACGCACGAGCGCCGGGAGGAACGGCGGGACGATGAGCGTGGTGATGATCGCCATGCCGACCACGACCGAGTAGATCTCCGAGTCGATGGCGCCCGCCGTCAGCCCGAGGCCGGCCACCACGATGCCGACCTCGCCACGCGGGACCATCGACCAGCCGATGAGCGTGGCGCGCGCGCGGCCCTGGCGGATGGCACCGGCGAAGGCGCCCACGAACTTCGATGCGACGGCGAGCACGGTGATGCCCGCCAGCAGCAGCAGCGTCTCGACGTTCGCGAGGGCGGCCAGGTCCACCTGGGCGCCGATGAACCCGAAGAAGAACGGCGTGAAGAAGGCGGCCACCGGGGCGAGCTCCGCCTCGAGCGCGTGACGCTCGCTCGACTCGCCGACCACCATCCCGGCCAGGAATGCGCCGATGATCGCGGCGAGCCCGATCGTCGCCGACAGCGCCGCAAGGCCGAGGGCGATGATCATTCCCGGCAGGAACGGCGTCTTTGCGAACTCCGGGTCGGTCAGGAGCGATCGGCGCCGTCGCAGCAGGCGAGTCCCACCGAGCAGCACGACGCCGATGAACAGCACCGCGACGACCAGCAGCGACGCCAGCCGGCCGAACTCCAGGCTCCCCGCGGCGAGCCCCGTCGCGAAGGCGACGATGAGCATGGCGAGCACGTCGTCGATGACGGCCGCCCCGAGGATGATCCGGCCGCTCGGCGTCCGGAGCGCTCCGAGCTCGCGCAGCGCGCCGGACGTGATGCCGACGCTCGTGGCGGTCAGGGCCGCGGCGAGAAAGACGGCGACGCCCAGCTCCGCGCCGATGAGGGACCCGAGACCGAAACCGGCGGCGAATGGCAGTGCCACGCCGAGGGCACCGACGGCGAGGGCCGTCGGGCCGACACGGATGAGGTCGTGGAGGCGGGTCTCGACGCCGACCTGGAACAGGAGGAGCACGACGCCGATCTCCGCGAAGAGCGTCGTCTCCGAGTTGATCTCGTACCACCCGAGCACCGACGGTCCGACGAGCACGCCGGCGAGGATCTCCCCCACCACGGGCGGCTGGCCGATGCGCTTGAAGAGCTCGTCGCCCAGCTTGGCGGCGAGGAGGATGACGAACAGCTGGCCGAGGACCTCGGCGACGTGATCCATCGCCTCAGAGCAGGAACCGCAGCCAGAGGTAGACGGTGGCGATCACCATCGTGCCAAGCGTGACCGGCAGCCCGAAGCGGAGGAACCGGCCGAAGCTGATCGGGTGCCCCTCCCGCTCGGCCATGCCGGCCAGGATCACGTTCGCGCTCGCGCCGATCAGCGTCGCGTTGCCGCCAAGGTCCGCCCCCATGGCCAGCGCCCACCAGATCGCGTCGTTCGGCTGCCCCGCAGCCAGCTGGTCGGCCACCGGCAGCATCGTGGCCGTGTACGGGATGTTGTCGACGATGGCCGACAGGAACGCGGACACCCAGAGGACGAGGAGCGAGGTGCTCGCCAGCGCGCCACCGGTGATCGTTTCGATCGCCCCCGCGACCGCATCGATGAGGCCGATCTCGATCACCCCGGCCACGAGCATGAACAGCCCGATGAAGAAGAACAGGGTCGGCCATTCGACCTCGCGGAGGATCTCGTCCGGGCTCTCCCGGGCGACGATCATCAGGACGACGGCCCCGGAGAGGGCGATCGTGGCCGGCTCGAGATGGAGCGCGCCGTGGAGGAGGAAGCCGACCAGCGTCAGGCCGAGCACGACCAGCGAGCGGCGGAGGAGGGCCGGCTGCGTGATCATCGATCCCTCGTCGAGCTCGAGGAAGCTCGCCCGCAGCGCGGGATCGGCGTGCAGCAGGCCGCGGAACAGCCAGCGTGCGGCCACGAGGTACACCGCAAGCAACAGGATCGCCAGCGGGGTCATCACGAACAGGAACTCCCCGAAGTCGAGGCCGGCGGCGCTTCCGATGAGGATGTTCGGCGGATCGCCGATGAGGGTCGCGGCACCGCCGATATTGGAGGCGAGGATCTCGCTCACCAGGAACGGGAACGGGTTCATCCCCAACCGCGCCGCCAGGAAGAGCGTGATCGGCCCGACGAGCACCACGGTCGTGACGTTGTCGAGGAACGCGGAAGCGACCGCGGTGATGAGGCTGAGCACGACCAGGATCCGATACGGATCGCCACCCGCGACCCGAGCCGCGCGCACGGCCAGCCACCCGAACACGCCCGTCTTCCGGATGATGCCGGCGAGGATCATCATCCCGGCCAACAGGAAGATGACGTTGAAGTCGATCTCGTCGAACGCCTGCTCCTGGCTGACGACGCCGACCAGCACCATGAGCACCCCACCGGCCATCGCGGCCAGGGTCTTGTGCACCCGCTCCGTGGCGATGAGCAGATAGGTCCCGGCGAAGATTGCCAGGCCGAGAATGACCTCGGGCGTCACGGGCGAGACGCCGCCGAGCTGTCGGGCGGCTCGAGGAGACCGGCGGCGCCGCTGGCGCGCACCCACACCATCAACAGCTCGAGCTGGTCGACATAACCCACCACGGTCTCGTCGGCGCCGGTGATCGGGAGGCCGTTCAGACGGCTCACGTGCATCCGCTCGAAAGCATCACGCACGGACTCCTCGGGGTGGACGCTCACGGGCGGGACCATGACGTCGCCCGCGGTCCGCGCGCCGATGCGCTCCGCGTACTTCAGCGCTCCCTGCAGATCGGTGATCTCACCCAGGAACTCCTCCGGAACGATCTTCAGGAAGACGTCGTTCACCAGAGCCCGTACCGGCAGGACTCCCACCAGCCGTTGGTCGTCGTCCACCACCGCGATGACGCGGCACCCCGTGTTGCCCACGGCGAGCTCGGCCACCTCTCGCAGGCTGGCGGTCGCCGGCACGACGACGGGCGACATCTGGAGAATCTGGTCCGCCTCGGCGATCGATGTGTTCTGCGTGATCGCTTCGGGCGTGCGGTCCTGGCTCATGTCGATCACCCCGGGTACGGACAGGAGGCCACGCCATTCGCGCAGCCTCCACCTTGCGCCGCGGTACGGGTCCGGCGCGAGCCCGGATCGCCGTCGATTCGACGATCGCGGGGCAAGTCTAGCCGATCCGATCGGGCGGCTATGATCGCGCCCCGACCCAACCGAGGAACCGATGGAGAGCCTGGGCCTCACGCTGCTCGTCGCGCTCGTCGCCGCCCTGGCGCTCGGGGCGCTGGCGCATCGGCTCGGCCTGCCACCGATGATCGGCTACATCCTTGCCGGCCTCGTGGTCGGCCCGGCAACTCCGGGGCCGACGGCCGATCGCGAGGAGGTGCTGGCCCTCGCGGACATCGGCGTGGCGCTCCTGATGTTCAGCATCGGGCTCCAGTTCAGCCTTCAGGAGATCCGGTCGATCGGTGCGCGGATCCTGCTGGGCACGCCGCTCCAGGTCGCGATCACCATGGCGCTCGGGACGTTCACCGGCCTCGCACTCGGCTGGGAGCTGCCGGAGGCACTCTTCATCGGCGGTGCCGTCTCCGTGTGCTCCACCGTCGTGCTCGTGAAGGTGGCCGGCGAGGCGGCGCTGCACACGACCTCCTACGGTCGCGCCGCGCTGGGCGTGTCGGTCGTGCAGGACGTGCTGACCATCGTCCTCGTGGTGGCGCTGACCGCCATCGGCGGAGAGGACGAGGCGACCCCGCTGTCGGCCGCCGCGACGGTCGCCATCGCGCTCGGATTCGTGGCCGTCACGGTGGTGGCCGGTTCGCGCATCCTGCCACCGCTGCTCGGGATCATCGCCGGGCTCCGCTCGCGCGAACTCTTCGTGATCAGCGTGGCGGTCATCTCGATCGGCACCGCCTTCGCGGCCAGCGCTCTCGGCGTGAGCGTGGCCCTCGGCGCGTTCGTCGCCGGGCTGGCGCTCTCCGACTCGGACCTCACCGACAGCGTGCTCGGCGAGATCGTCCCACTGCGCGAGCTGTTCAGCACCTTCTTCTTCGTGTCGATCGGCATCCTCCTCGAGCCCGCCGCGATCTTCGCGGCCTGGCCGGTGGTCCTCGGGCTGCTCCTGATCATCACCTTCGGCAAGGCGATCCCGATCGCCCTCCTCGCCCGCCTGAACGGGCAGCTGCCGTCGTCCGCCGTCCGCACCGGCGCGCTCATCGGCCAGAGCGGCGAGTTCAGCTTCGTGCTCGCCTCCGCGGGGCTCTCCCTCGCCGCGGTGCGACCCGACACCTTCAGCCTCGCGATGGGCGCCGTGGTGATCTCGATCCTGACGGCCGACCCGCTCGCTGCCGGCGCCAGGTGGCTGGGCCGCCGGCTCGACGGCCGCAACCTGCCGGACGAAGGTGAGGAGCCCCTGGCGGCGGACCTGCGCCGGCACGCCGTGATCCTCGGCTACGGCCGGGTGGGGCGTGGGGTTGCGCGCGTCCTCGAGTCGCGTGGGTTCGCGTGGGTCGCGGTCGACGGCGACTACGAGGTGGCGCGGAGCGCCCGCACGGGCGGGGCGCACGTGATCTACGGCGACGCGGGCACGCCCTCCGTCCTCGATCGAGCCCAGATCCACCACTGCCACGCGGTGGTCGTGGCGATCCCCGATGCCCTCGCCACACGGCAGGCGGTCGTCTACGCGCGGTCGCTGAACCCGCGGGTCGAGATCGTGGCACGAGCCCACTCCGAGACGGAGGAGGTCGAGCTGCGGCGGCTGGGCGTCGCCCGCGTGGTGGTGGCCGAGCGCGAGGTGGGCAACGAGCTCGTGCGGCACGCCCTCCGGCGCTTCGGCGTCAGCGACCGGGAAGCGGCCGCCATCATGGAGTCACGTCGCCGGAGGTGAGCCCTCGGGATCGGTCCAGGCCTCGCCGATCCGCTCCACGAGCTCGGCCAGCGAGCCCACCGTCAGCGCGGGACGGATTCCCTGCGGCATACGCTGGATGACGCCCCACGGACCACGGCGAATCCAGACCGCGCGCATCCCGGCCGCAGCCGCCGGCAGCACGTCGTTGTCGACGCGATCGCCGACGTAGGCCACGTTGGCAGGCGTCGGGGACCCCATCAGCTCCCGGGCGCGGGCGTAAAAGGCCGGGTCCGGCTTGGCGACGCCGAGCGACTCACTCATGGCCACCACCTCGGCGTCGACGCCGATGGCACGCAGCTCATCGGTGCGGACGGACGGCTGGTTCGCGACGATCGCGATCCGGTAGCCGTCGCGCCGCAGCTCCTCGATGGCCGGGATCGCATCGGGATACAGGTCGTCGGCGGTGAAGCCACCGTAGGCGCCCTCGACCGCTGGCATCCGCAGCTGCCAGTCGTCGGCGCCGAAGATCGGGAAGACGTCGCGATGCTCCCCGCCCCGCTCGATGACCGCCCCGAGCGCCGCGAGGAAGGTCAGCCGCGGGACGCCCAGCTCATCGGCCCAGGTCGACCACACCCGGGTCTCATCGATGATCGTCTCGCCGACGTCGAGGCAGATCCAGCGCTCCGTGGTCAACGCGCCCGATCGCCACCCAGGATGTGGCCGATGGAATCGAGCAGGCGGCATATCTGGCCCGTCCGGCCGGCCAGCAACTCGTTCGGGGCGTCCGTGAGCTCGGCCATTGATCTCTCCTCGTCTGTCGCTCTCGGAGGCGAGATTGTGGCATGCGCGGCCCCTCGCCAGCCAGTGGCTCCCGCGCCCGCTCGGCCACGGGGATCTCCTCCGTCAGTCCGGCCGAACACCGATCGATGCCCCGACCGTTCACACGGCGTCGCCGTCGCGTGCGAGGCCGAGCACGAATCGGCGAACGGTTCACCGGAGGTGGCGCGCGGCGGCGGTGCAGTGAACCGTTCGCCGATCCATGCGCACGAAGCGACCGCGCACGCGGCCGGCGTGAAGAATTCGCCCATCGATCGGCGGGCCGGAGGGCTCCCGCTTCGCAGGCGGCGCGGGGTCAGGCCAGCTTGACGCCCTGGACCAGCTCCTCGACCGATGGCTTGGCGTCGCCGAACAGCATCTTCGTCTTCTCGTTGCTGAAGAGCGGGTTCGGGATGCCGGCGAAGCCGGCGCCACGACCACGCTTCAGGACGATGATGTTCTGCGCGGCGTCGACGTTGAGGATCGGCATGCCGGAGATCGGCGAGCCCTCCTCGCGCGCGACCGGGTTCACGACGTCGTTGGCGCCGATGACGAGCGCCACGTCGGTATCGGCGAAGTCGTCGTTGATCTCGTCCATCTCCTTCAGCCGGTCATAGGGCACGTTGGCCTCGGCAAGAAGGACGTTCATGTGGCCCGGCATGCGGCCCGCCACCGGGTGGATGGCGAACTGGACGTCGACGCCCTTGGCCACGAGGAGGTCCATGAGCTCGCGGACCGGGCCCTGCGCCTGGGCGACCGCCATGCCGTACCCCGGCACGATGATCACACGCTTGCCATAGGCCATGAGGACGGCCGCATCCTCGGCGTTGATCTCCTTGAGCTGCTCATCGCCCTCGGCACCGGCGGCGATCGTGTCACCGCCCGTGCCGAACCCGGCGAACAGGACGTTGAACAGCGAGCGGTTCATCGCCTTGCACATCAGCTGGGTGAGGATGGCGCCCGAGGCTCCGACCAGGGTGCCCGCGATCAGCAGGGCGTAGTTCGAGAGCACGAAGCCGGTGGCGGCCACGGCGATGCCGGTGTAGCTGTTGAGCAGCGAGACGACGACCGGCATGTCGGCCCCGCCGATCGGCATCACCAGCTGCACGCCGAGCACCAGCGAGAGGGCCACGAAGAGGACGAACAGCGGGACGGTCGGCTCGATCGCCGTCAGGTAGACGCCGATGGCGACCAGCGCCACCGCCAGCCCGGCGGTCACCAGCTGCGACCCGGGATACTTCACCGGTCGCGCGGGAAACACGCCCTGGAGCTTGCCCCAGGCCACGACCGAGCCGGTGAGCGAGACCGAGCCGATGACCGCGCCAAGCAGCGTGGCGATGATGAACGCCAGGGGCAGCAGCTCGCCGGGATGGAGCTCGACGTCGCGAAGGAACTCCACGACCGCCACGAGCGCCGCGGCGCCGCCACCGGCGCCGTTGAAAATGGCGACCATCTGTGGCATGGCGGTCATCGCCACGCGCTTCGCCCCGAGCCAGCCTGCCACCGCACCGATGGCGCCGCCGACGAGCACGATCCACCAGTTGTCCAGCATGCCCTCGGTGGTGAAGAAGGTCCACGCCACCACGAGGGCCATGCCGGCGGCCCCGAGCAGGTTGCCGGTGCGCGCCGTCCTCGGGCTGGCGAGGAACTTCAGCGCGATGATGAACGTGACGCTGGCGACGAGCCAGACGAGGAACGTGAGGATCTCGAGGGCGTCCATCTAGCGGCGGTCCCCGCCTCGGCCCTTGAACATCTCGAGCATCCGATCGGTTACGGTGAACCCACCGACCACGTTGATCGTGCCCAGGATGACGGCGAGGAGCGCGAGCGCCACGGCGATCGCGCTGTCCGCGGTGGCCGCCACCAGCATGGCGCCCACCACGATCACGCCGTGCACGGCATTCGCGCCGCTCATCAGCGGGGTGTGGAGCATGGTCGGCACCTTCGACACGACCTCGTAGCCGACGAAGGCGGCGAGGACGAGGATGAAGAGCGCCGAGAGCACCTCGAAGGCGGAGAGCTCCATCGGTCTACGAATCCTTCTTCTCGGAGGCTGCGGGGGCGGCCTCCGCATCGGGCTTGGGCGTCGGAACCTCGATGCCGAGGGCCCTGGCGGTCGCCTCGTGGACGACCTTGCCGCCGTGAGTGATCGTGGCGCCCTTCGTGATCTCGTCCTCGAAGCTCAGATCGACCTTCCCATCGGCCATGAGGTGCTTGATGAGGGTCTGGATGTTCTTCGCGTACATCTGGGTCGCGCTGCCGGGCATGGTGGCGGGCAGGTTGGTGATGCCGATGAGCAGCACGCCGTGCTTGACGACCTCCTTGCCGGCCTCGGTGCCCTCGACATTGCCGCCCATCTCGGCCGCCATGTCGACGATCACCGATCCGGGCTTCATGGACTTCAGCATCTCCTCGCTGACCAGCTTGGGAGCCGGACGTCCCGGGATGAGGGCGGTGGTGATGATGAAGTCGGCCTCCTTGACGCGCTCGGCGATGAGCTCGGCCTGGCGGCGCTTGTAGTCGTCGCTCATCTCCGTCGCGTA
>DASVEQ010000105.1:0-8385 GCA_036380455.1 Candidatus Limnocylindria bacterium
GGCGGCGCGGATGCGGTCGAGATCGACGATGCTGGCCAGCTGATCGCGGAACCTCGGATACGGATCGAAGGTCTCGACCAGCCCGGCGGCCACCGCGTCCTCGTACTCGCGGCGCGGAGGCAGCTCGTCCTCCGCGTAGGCATCCATCGTTGCCTCGATGGCGCCCAGCATCTCCGGCGCGGCCGCGCCGCCGGTATTGGCCTTCACCTTGAAGCCGTTGTCCGTCCACGGGTTGTGGCTTGCGGTGATCACGATCCCGGCGCCAGCGTTCAGCTCGCGGGTGAAGTAGCTGCCGACCTGGGTCGGGACCGCCTCCGGCGGCATGAAGCTGCGGATATCGTGCGCCGCCAGGACCTCGACGCAGGCTCGTGCGAAATGCTCGCTGGCGAAGCGGCGATCATGGCAGACGACCACCCCCCGATCGGCGGCGCCGGTCTGCTGAAGGTGCTCGGCCACGCCGCGCGCGCAACGCCGAACGTTGTGGAACGTGTATTCCTCGGCGATGGCCGCGCGCCAACCGTCGGTCCCGAACTTGATCCTGCTCACCGATGTGCTCGCAGCCGCACGACAGCCCTCACGCTAGGGCGCGCGCTCACTCATCCGGGGTCCCGCGCGCGCCAACTGAGTGTAACCGGCTCGGCCACTGCCGGTCGCTCATGATCCGGTGGTCCGAGCTCGCCCGAGGGTCGAGGGCCTCGCGAAGGCCCACGCCGACGAGGTAGAAGGCCGAGGCCAGCAGCGTGATCCCACCGGCACCGGCCAGCATGATCCACCACGGGGTGGCGGCAATGCCGGCGAGGTACCCCGACCAGACGATCCCGTCGTACACCATCATCCCGAAGCCCACATCCTCGCCGACCGCGCTCCGGAAGCTGAGGAAGGCATCGGCGATCACCGCGCCGGTCGCCCCGATCATGGCCTGCACGGCGGCGTGCGCGTACAGGTGCGGGAGGATGTGGCGCGTCACGATCCAGCCTCCGCCACCGCCGGCGACCCGCGCGGCATCCATGAACGGGCGCGCCACCACGGTCATCGCCGCCGCCCGTACGGTCGCCGTGGCCGGGCCGAGGCCGTAGAGGATGCCGAAGCTGATCCCGACGTGGACGGCCCCAAACTCCTCGTTCGAGCGTCCGATGCCGAGCACGAAGACCGCGAGCATCGCCGGCAGCAGGACCATGGCATCGCTGAGATGGCTGATGAAGCCGTCGACCCAGCCCTTGCGGAACGCGGCGATCGAGCCGAGCAGGAGCGAGGTGACGGTGATGGCGGCCGCGGCGGCCAGCGCAACGACGAAGGTCGGCCGCGTCGCGTACGTCAGCATCGAGAACACGTCCCTGCCCAGCGAGCTGGTCCCGAGCCAGTGGACGAGCGATGGCGCGGACGGGTGGGCGATGGACGAGTCGAACCCGAACTGCGGGTCGTACAGGTTCCCGCGGCCCTGCCACAGCGTCGCGTCGAGCAGCGGCTGCGCGACCATCAGGACACCGAAGGCGGCGAGGATCGCGAGGCCGGCCAGGATCTTCGCGTTCGAGAACAGGATGCGCGCCGCCGTCCGGCGCGCCGGCGGCGTGATCATCGTCGGCTTCGCGACGGCCGTCACGCGCGCGCTCGGCGCTGGCGCGGGTCGAGGACGGCGATCGTGATGTCGGTCAGCAGCCGGAAGCCGATCCCCATCAGCCCGAGGACCACGACCACGCCCATGATGACCGGGATGTCCTGGAACTCGATCGCGTTGAACAGGACGGACGAGAGCCCGTCCATCTCGAGCTCGAATTCGACGATGATCATGCCGGCCAGCACCGTCGGGAAGGTGAGGAACGAGCCGGCGAGGACCGGCGCGATGACGTTGCGGGCGACGTGCCGATCGCGCACGGCGCGCTCGGTAAGGCCCTTCGCCCGTCCGGTGAGCACGTAGTCCTCGGAGCGCTCGGCGTCCATCCCGGCGCGCATGAGGAGCATGACCTGCCCGAACGAGATCAGGATGATGCCCACCAGCGCCAGGCCGGGAGAGCCCCGGCCGGTGCTGACGCTGATGTCGACGCGGTAGAGCAGGTCGAGCGCGTGCGGGCCCAACCCGGAGAGCCAGATCCCGACGCCGACCGCCACCAGCATCACCGGCAGCGCCAGGGCCTCCACCAGCGGCAGCTCACGACGGCGGCCGTAGGCGCGGACGGCGAGCCCCACCGCCAGGGCCGCGCACAGCCCCACCGCCACGATCCAGCGCACGTCCCCCGGCGTCAGGGCCCCCGGCTGGCCGGTGACCGCGTCTCGCCACAGCTCCAGGCTGTCGGTGGGCAATCCCATCGCCTCCCGCAGGCTGAGCAACGGCTCCCGCAGCCAGCGGACGAGGAGGAACACGAGGAACGGCGGGAAGATCGTGGCCGACAGGACGCCGACGGTCGCGATCAGCCAGCCGCTCCGTCGGCGGCGGTTCCACGACCCGAGCCGCCCGAGCATCTCTCCCACCACCCAGCCGATCACGCTGCCGGCGATAAACACGGTGAGGGTCACCGGCAGTGCCTCGCGAATGATCTCGAGCACCGCGCCGCCGTTGAACGAGGTGCCCAGGTCGCCACGGGCCAGGCCGAGCACGAATTCCCCGTACTGCTCGAGGAGTGGCCGATCCAGCCCGACCGCCTCGCGGGCCGCGTCGAGGGCGCCCGGGCCTCCGATCCCGAACTGGGTGGCCCACGAGTACGGCACCCAGACCTGCATGAAGAAGAAGACGACGGTGACGAAGATCGCGAGCGTGATGAGCGCCCACGCCAGCCGCCGCGCGAGGAACGCCACGAACCACGGCAGTCGCGGCCGTCGCGGCTCGACCTCGGCGGCGATCACCCTCACGTCAGTCCTCGTTCGATGGCCTCGTCCTCTCGCGGGACGCCCGATGCCCGCCGCAATCGCCCGGGCGCTGCGTCGGCAGGAACACTCCCCCGCAATACAATGCCCTCGAGATGGCTGATTGGTTCAGATCGATCTCGGTCCTTGGCATCGCATTCGCGAGCGTTGTGGCGCTCACGTTCGGGCTGGCCGCCATCATTGTGCCGCGTGCGGCGGGCTCCGCGCAGGATCCGAACGCGTCGTCGCCGAACCCGTCGGGACCAGTTGCGGTTCCCGGCGACAGCGACGTGACCACCATCGGCGGAACCCTAGAGGTATCCGGCGCTCGTGACGCCCTCTTCGTCCTCGACCACGAGGAGCTCGGGAGCCGATACGCAATCACTGGCCCCGATGGGCGAGTCATCTTCGAGGGCAACCCCCTCACCGTGGCCCAGATCTCTTTCGACGGGCTCGAGTTCTTCCTCGACCCCGACGAGTGCTCGGTGACCCCGGGTGAGCGGCACGACGAGACAGGCGTGGCGGCAGCGCACCTCGCGTGCGAGGAGATCGCCGACGTGCGCGACCAGGGCGTGGTGACGGTCGACGGCGTGATCGGGGTCGCCGCCGACCTCGTGGGGCTGCGCGGCGATCTCCCAGTTTCGGGCGGAACCGTCAAACTCGGCGATGAGACGCTCACGTTCGACTTCGCCGCGATGACGATCCCGAGCGGTGCCCAGTTCAGCGGCGTCTTCGCCGGATCGCTCTATGACCCCGAAACGGCGACAATGATCACCTTCACCTACGATCCGCAGAACCACGAGATGGTGCTGAGCGAGGTCGGGTACTCGATGAGGGAGCCGAGGCAGCCGGCTCGGGTTCCGCCCGATGCCTGCTCGGTGAACACGACCGAGATCGGCCTGCTCAATCCGCATACGCGCGTGGTGGAGATGGCCATCCGCTGCGCCGCGATCGAGGTGGTCGATCTCGGAACCGTGACACTCGACGGCACACTCATCGTGGAGTTGGCTGAACCTCCCGGGTGAACGCCACGATCGTGTGGAGTGGCTGTCCTTCAGCCGCGCTCCGCTCGGCGGCTGACATCGTCGAGGGCCGCCTGCAGGCGGGCCAGGAGCGGGCGGAGCGGCTCGCGCGGCCCCACACGGATCGGATCACCCTCTGCCACCCGCAGCCGGCAGAACGGGAGCGGCACGACGTGCCGGTCCCAGCGACGCCGCAGGCGGAGCGACGGACTGGCGGAGACGGCCCATGGGCGCAGCGGCAGGCCCGATTCGCGCGCCACGATCAGCGCGCCCGGCTTGGCCTGACGATAGGGGCCCACCGGGCCATCGGGACTGACGACCAGGCTCGCCCCCGAGCGACCGAGGGCGGCCATCTCGCGCGCCAGTCGGGCGGCCTCCTGTCTCTCCCCTTCCGCCGGGAGGGGCACCGATCCGGCGTCCAGCGCCGCGAGCATCGCGGTCATCACCTGGCCGCGGAACGTCTGCGTGCTGAAGCTGACGTGGTGCTGCTGGCGGCGCAGCCGATGCGCCGCGGTGGCGGCCACGAGGTTGTACTCGTGCCAGAAGGCGAGGACCTCCTCGTCCTGCGTGACCGTGCCACCACCAGGTCGGCAGGTGGCCGCCACCAGCCGGACGTAGAGCCCCATGGCACGGCCGATGAGGCGCGCCAGCGCCGCCGGCAGCCGCATCCGGCTAGAGGTACCGATCGCCGGCGGTGCGCGCGATCTCGTCGAGCACCGGCTTGATCTCCTCGGCGCGATCGCGGTGGCACACGAGGAGTGCGTCCGGGGTGTCGACGATGATCACGTCCTCCAGGCCGACGGTCACCACCAGCCGATCCCCGCCGTGGACCAGCACGCGCCGGGAGCCGCGGTCGAGGTGTGGACCGCTGGCCACGAGGTCCGCTCCCCGGGCACCCGACAGCGCTTCGAGCAGCGCCGACCAGGAGCCGATGTCCGACCAGCCGGCGTCGAGCGGCACCACGGCCATGCGGCCCTCGGCCGCGGCCGGCTCGGCGACGCCGACGTCGATTGTGATCGCCGGGATCGGCTCGAGGATGGTCCTGACGTCGCTCATCCAGCCGGGAGTGCGGTGGAGCGCCTCGATCCGGCCCAGGGCCCCCGAGAGCTGCGGCTGGAACCGCTCGAGCGCCTGGCGGAACGCGTAGTTGCGCCACACGAAGACGCCGGCGTTCCAGGAGTAGCCGCCCTCGGCCAGGAACGCCTCGGCATGTGCCGCGTCGGGCTTCTCCACGAAGTGGTCGACCAGGGCACTGGCCGATGCGGGGTGAAGCTTTTCCCCGTGCTTGATGTAGCCGTAGCCGACCGCCGGGTGCGTGGGCACGACGCCCAGCGTCACCAGGTACCCGCGCTCCGCGACCCGGGCGGCCTCCCGAAGGGCATCGGCGAAGGCTGCCTCGTCGGCGACGAAGTGGTCGGCCGGCAGCACGAGCGCCACCTCGTCCGACTCGCGTCGGGCGAGCACCGTGGCGAGGCCAGCCGCGACGGCCGTGGAGCGCGCCAGCGGCTCGCCGAGGACGTTTTCGGCCGGCAGCTGCGGCAGCTGCTCCTGTGTGGCCCGCACGTGGGCCTGGCCCGTGATGACGTAGATGTCATGCGGCTTCAGCAGTTCGCCGAGCCTGGCCACGCTCTGCTGGAGCAGGCTGGTGTCCCCGGTCAGCGCCAGCAGCTGCTTCGGCGTCCGACGCCGGGAAAGCGGCCAGAGTCGGGTCCCGGAGCCGCCGGCCATGATGATCGCGTACATCAGTCGCGATCGACCTCGGCCTCGAGGCGCTCGCCGAGCTCGAGCGTGCGCCGATAGGCGGCCCACACCGCGTCGGAGAACACCGTCCGGATGCGCCCCTTCTCGAGCTCGTAGATCGCCGCGGCCGACGTTCCGCCTGGCGAGGTCACCGCGTTGCGGAGCTGCGCGGGATGCAGCTCGGACCGCTTCGCGAACTCGGCCGACCCGATGAGGGTCTCGACCACCAGGTCGTGCGCCAGCTCCCGCGGGAAGCCGAGGTGCACGCCGGCGTCGATGAGGGCCTCCATGACCGCGAAGAGATACGTCGGTCCGGTGCCGGACAACGCCGTGGCCATCGCGACGAACGCCTCGTCGGCCACCTGGCGCTCGTCCCCGAGCGCCCGGAGCACCGCGCGCGCCAGGTCTCGCTGGCGGGCAGTGCAGGCCTCGGAGGCGGACCAGACGCTCATCCCGCGCCGGATCTGGCTGGGCGTGTTCGGCATGGCGCGCACCACCGCGGCGTGCTGGAGACCGTCGACGAGCGTGCGCAGCGTGGCGCCGGCCACGATCGAGACGACGACCTGCTCGGCGTCCAGCCGCCCGCGGAGCTCGCGCATGACGCGCGCCAGCATCTGCGGTTTCACGGCGATCACCACCACCTCGGCATCCACCAGCGCGTCGCGGTTGGCAGCCACCGACCGGATGCCGTGGCGCTCGGCCAGGGCGTCGCGCCGCTCGCGCCGCGGATGGGAGGCGGCGAGCAGCTCGGGGCGCACGGCACGATCGGCCACCAGCCCGGCGATGATCGATTCGGCCATCACGCCGGCCCCCACGATCCCGACCCGCATCGTCCGGCGAGCCATCAGTCCACCTCCTCCGTTCCTTCGCTCACGCGGCGCTCCGTTCCGAGCACCGCCCGCGCCGCCTCGATCTCGGCGGCCGGCGCCGAGGCACGCTCCAGCAGGTCGATCGCGGCCGACGCCAGGCGCCGGCCGGCGGTCACCTGCCCGAGATCGAGGTGCGCGCGCCCCAGCCCAAGGGCGGCGAGCCCCTGCTCGTGCTCGGCACCGATGTCGCGCGCCTCGTCGATCGCCTCGGCATAGTAGCGACGCGCGCTCTCCGGATCACCCGCCGCCACCCGCAGGTCTCCGATCCGTCGGGCCTGCCGCGTCGCCTGCAGCGCCAGCTCGGCTCGCTCGAAGTGCCACAGCGCGCGGTGCGCCCACGCGTCGGCCGGCCACCATGCCTCGGCAGCGATGGCTGCCTCCATGGCGCGCACGGCCGCCGCAGCCGCGCGTTGATGGTCGCCGTCGCGCTCGGCGGTTAGGTACGGTGCCGCCAGCTCGCCGCGCCGAAGGACGAGCGGCAGCTCGGGGATGCCCGACGCGCCACCCGCTGAGCCGATCCCGAGCAGCATGCGGCCACGGCGCAGCATGCGGGCCACCGGGCCGGGGCGCGGCTCGCCCCACGCCGGTCGCGACGCGGGGTGCGGGTGCGGATGCGGGCCCATGCGGGGCCTAGATCCCGGCGGCGGTGCGCAGGTCGTCGACGCGGTCGATCCGCTCCCAGGGCAGCTCGAGGTCGGATCGGCCGAAGTGCCCGTACGCGGCCGTCTGGCGGTAGATCGGGCGGCGGAGATCGAGATCGCGGATGATCGATCCGGGTCGGAGGTCGAACACCTCGTCGACGAGGGCCGCCAGGCGTCCGTCGGTCACGGTCCCGGTGCCGAAGGTCTGGACGTTGATCGCCAGCGGCCGCGCGACGCCGATGGCGTAGGCCAGCTGGAGCTCGCATCGGCGAGCCAGGCCGGCGGCGACGATCTGCTTGGCAACGTAGCGCGCCATGTACGCGCCGGATCGGTCCACCTTGGTCGGATCCTTGCCGCTGAAGCTGCCGCCACCGTGGCGGCCCATGCCCCCGTAGGTGTCGACGATGATCTTGCGCCCGGAGAGCCCGGAGTCGCCCATCGGTCCGCCGATGACGAAGCGGCCGGTCGGGTTGACGAGGTGGCGAGTGCCCTCGTCGAGCAGGTCGCCGGGGATCGCGGCCTCCACGACGTGCTCGCGCACCGCGGCGGACAGGTCGGTGAGGTCGACGTCGGGATCGTGCTGGGTGCTGACGAGGACGGTATGCACCCGGCGAGGCCGGCCGTCCGCGTCGTACTCCACCGTGATCTGGCTCTTGCCGTCGGGTCGCAGGAAGGGCAGGCTGCCGTCCTTGCGGACCTCGGCCAGGCGGCGGGCGACCCGGTGGGCGAGCATGATCGGCATCGGCATGAGCTCGTCCGACTCGTCGGTCGCGTAGCCGAACATCATTCCCTGGTCGCCGGCACCCGGCTCGTCGGCCTCGTGGCCCTCCCGCGCTTCGAGGGCATGATCGACGCCCATCGCGATATCCGGCGACTGCTCCTTGATGGCCGTCATCGTGCCGCACGTCTCCCAGTCGAACCCGAGGCGGCTATCGTTGTAGCCGATCTCCCGGACCGTCCTCCGCACGACGTCCTGGACGTCGACGTAGTGGGTGGTCGAGACCTCCCCGAGGACGAGGACGAGCCCGGTGGTGGTCGCCACCTCGACGGCGCTCCGCGCATTCGGGTCGTGGGCGAGGACGTCGTCGAGAACGGCATCGGCGACCGCGTCGCACAGCTTGTCGGGATGCCCCTCGGTCACCGATTCCGAGGTGAACAGGGTGGCGTGGGCGGCGTCGGACAATTCGATCTCCGTGAGGGGCGGCGGTGGGTCGAGTGTACCGCCGTCAGGCGCCGGCGGGGGCTCGCGGGGCTGCCCGCACCATGAGCGTCACC
>DASVEQ010000106.1:0-28874 GCA_036380455.1 Candidatus Limnocylindria bacterium
GGACGACCTGCCGTTCGGTGGCCGTATCGGGACGAGCTCGCCCCGACGGGCCGCGCAGCTGGCCGCGGCGCGCGCCGATCTCATCGCCATGCCGATTCGTGGCAACGTCGAGTCGCGCATTCGGCGGTTGGAAGCTGGTGAGCTGGACGGGCTCGTGCTGGCCGCCGCGGGACTGGACCGGCTCGGCATCCGGGTACCGCCGGCCGCCCGGCTGCCGCTCGACCTCATGCTCCCCGCGCCGGCGCAGGGGGCGCTGGCGCTGCAGGTCCGCGCCGACGACTCTGCACTCCGGTCGCTGCTGGCCGGGATCGAGCACTTCCCGACCCGCATCGCGGTGGAGGCGGAACGCCGGCTGCTGCGGCGGATCGGCGGTGGCTGCCTGGCGCCGCTCGGAGCGCTGGGCGAGGTCGCTGACGACGAGCTTCGTCTCCGGGCGGCCTTCGAAGACGCCAGTGGTGCGCGGGTGCGCGCCGAGGCGCGTGGCCCCGCGGCGGATCCCGACGCCGTGGTGGCCGCGGTGGCCGCCACGATCGAGCGCGAGGCGGTGATGGCGTGAGCAGGACGCTGCTCGTCACTCGCCCCGTCCACCAGGCGCCCGAGCTTCATGCGCTCCTCCGCGAACGGGGCCTGGCCACGATCGGCGTGCCGACGGTGGAGATCGACCGCAGCGCGGTCGACGGGCGCCTCAACAGCATGCTGGACGGCCTCGACGGCGCGGCGTGGCTGATCCTGACCAGCGCGAACGGCGCCGATGCGCTGGCAGACCGGCTCCGTGCCACCCGGCGGCTCATCCCCCCGACAGTCCGCGTCGCGGCGGTGGGTCCGGCCACGGCGGAGACGCTGCGGTCCGCCGGCATCCGCGTCGCCCACGTGCCACCGGCGTTCCTGACCGTGGCGATCGCGGACGGGCTGGGGGACGTTCGTGGCCAGCGGGTGGTGCTCGCCCGCGCGGAGGCGGCCACGCCCGATCTCCGGGACGCGCTGGACGCACGCGGAGCGATCGTCGAGGAGGTCGTCGCCTACCGCACCATCGAGGGTCCGGCCACCAGCCGCGACCTGCTGCCGCACGCGCTCCACGCCGGTCTTGATGGCATCACGTTCACCAGCAGCTCGACGGTGCGGGGACTGATGCGGCTCGCTTCCACCGTGGATCGCCTCCGCATCCGGGCCATGCCCGCGTTCTGCATCGGGCCGGTGACCGCAGGGGCCGCCCGTTCGGCGGGCTTCGCGGTGGCGGCTGTCGCCACCGAGCACACCGCCGCCGGCCTCGCGGACACCATCGCCGCCCACTTCGCACGAGAGGACCGATGACCCTGCTCGCCGATACGACTGCCGGTTCCTTCCACCGCGGCCGGCGCCTGCGCCGCACGCCGGCGCTGCGCTCGCTGGTGCGCGAGACCCGGCTCCACCCCTCGATGCTCGTGGCACCGCTGTTCGTGCGCCCGGGGACGGGCATCCGCGAGGAGATCGCCTCGATGCCCGGGCAGCATCGGCTGAGCCCGGACGAAGTGGTCCGCGATGCCCAACGACTCGTCCGGGACGGCGTGCGGTCCGTGCTTCTCTTCGGCCTGCCGGCTGAGAAGGACGCCGAGGGATCCGGCGCCTGGGACCCCGACGGCCCGGTGCCGAGCGCCATTCGGGCGCTGCGCGCGGAGCTCGGCGACGAGCTGGCGGTCATCGCCGACGTCTGCCTGTGCGAGTACACCTCGCACGGCCATTGCGGCGTCCTGCGCGACGCGACGATCGACAACGATGCCACGCTGCCGCGGCTGGCCCGGGCGTCCGTCATGCTGGCCGATGCGGGCGCTGACATCGTGGCCCCCTCGGCGATGATGGACGGCCAGGTGGCGGCCATCCGCGCGGCGCTCGACGCGGCGGGCTCGAGCGAGACGGCGGTCCTCGCCTACGCCGCCAAGCACGCATCGGCGTTCTATGGCCCGTTCCGCGACGCCGCCGACTCCGCTCCCGCCTTCGGAGACCGGCGCGCGTACCAGATGGACGCCGCCAACGGCCGCGAGGCGATGCGCGAGATCGCGGCCGACGTCGCGGAGGGCGCCGACATGGTGATGATCAAGCCAGCCCTTCCCTGCCTGGACCTCGTGGCCGCCGCCCGCCACGCGATCGACCTTCCAATCGTGGCGTACCAGGTGTCGGGCGAGTACGCCGCCATCTGCGCGGCGGCGGAGCGCGGCTGGCTGGACCGGCGCGCCGCGGCGGTCGAGTCGCTGACCTCCATCGCGCGAGCGGGCGCCGGGATCATCGTCACCTACTTCGCCGCCGAGGCCGCGGCGTGGATGGCCGAGTGAGCGACGAGCGCTTCGTCCACGCCTGGCACCTTCGGCTCGACCCGGCCTGGCGCCGCCTGCCCGCCGCCGAGCGCGCCTCCGATGCGGAGGACTTCTCGCACGCGGCCACCCGGGCCGAGCAGCGCCTGCTGCAGCACAGCTACTCGACCATCGGCCTGCGCACCGAGGGCGACCTGCTGCTGTGGCGCATGAGCGACTCGCTGGAGGCGATCGAGGAGACGGCAGCGGACCTTCGCGCGTCGGGCCTCGGGCGCTGGCTGGCGCCGGCGATGAGCATGATCGGCCTCACCCGGCCCAGCCAGTACGTGAAGCGGCCGACGACCCAGGAGCAGTCGCTGTTCAGCGGCGAGCGCTCCCGCTACCTGGTCGTCTACCCGTTCACGAAGTCGATCGAGTGGTACCTCGCCTCTGCCGAGGAGCGCCAGGAGGTGATGAAGGGCCACATGCGGGTCGGCCACGCGTACCCGCAGGTGCGCCAGCTGCTGGCCTACAGCTTCGGGCTGGACGACCAGGAGTTCATCGTCGCCTACGAGACCGATGACCTGGTCGCCTTCCAGGACCTCGTGCGCGACCTGCGCGCCACCGAGTCGCGGCGCTCGACGGTGCGCGACACGCCGATCATCACCGGCATCCATCGTCCGCTGCGCGAGATCCTGGGACTGCTGTCCGACGGGCGCGCCGCGTGACGACGGTCACCGGCACCGAGCGGTCCGCGGAGCTGATGGCTCGCGCCGAGCGCCTCTTCCCCGGCGGCGTGAGCTCGCCGGTCCGTGCCTACGGCGCCGTGGGCGGCACGCCACGGGTCATCGCGCGGGCCAGGGGCGCCCGTGTGTGGGACGTGGACGGCAACGAGCTGGTCGACTACGTCGGCTCGTGGGGACCGATGATCGTCGGTCATGCCCACCCGGCGGTCGTCGCCGCCATCCAGGAGGCCGCGGCGCTGGGGACCAGCTACGGCGCCCCGAGCCCCGGCGAGGTGGAGCTGGGCCAACGCATCGTGGCGGCCATGCCGCACGTCGAGCGGCTGCGCTTCGTCAGCTCCGGAACCGAGGCAGCGATGAGCGCCATTCGTCTCGCGCGCGCCGCGACTCGACGCGACCGGATCGTCAAGATGGCCGGCGGGTACCACGGACACGCCGATGCCCTGCTGGTCCAGCCGGGGTCCGGCGCGATCGGCATGCCTGCCAGCGCCGGCGTCACGGCCGCCGCCGCCGGAGACACCCTGGTCGCACCGTACAACGACCTCGTGGCCGCCGAGGAGCTGGTCGAGACCGAGGACGTGGCCGCGGTGATCGTCGAGCCCGTGGCCGCCAACATGGGCGTCGTACCGCCCGCGCCGGGGTACCTCGAGGGCCTGCGCGAGGTGACGAGCCGCAACGGCGCGCTGCTGATCTTCGACGAGGTGATCACCGGCTTCCGGATTGCCCGTGGCGGCGCCACCGAGCGATATGGCGTCACGCCCGACCTCGTGGTACTGGGCAAGATCATCGGCGGCGGGCTGCCGGTCGGCGCCTACGGTGGCCGGGCAGACGTCATGCGTCTGGTCGCACCGGAGGGCCCCGTGTACCAGGCCGGCACGCTATCCGGCAATCCGCTGGCGATGGCCGCGGGTGCGGCCACGCTTGACCTGCTCACCGATGCGACCTACGCGCGCCTGGAGGAGGCGGCTGCGCGACTGGAAACCGGCCTCGTCGACGCCGCGCGAGCGGCGGGCGCATCGGTCCGCATCAGCCGCGTGGCGAGCCTGCTGACGGCCTTCCTGGAAGAGGGCACCTACCCCGCGTTCTTCCACGCCATGCTGCAGGCAGGATTCCTGCTTCCACCGAGCCAGCACGAGGCGTGGTTCGTGTCGAGCGCGCACACCGGCGCGGATCTCGACGCTACGCTTCGAGCGGCGGGCGACGCATTCGCGGTCGCAACCACAGCCGGTAGGGAGCGGTAGACAGACGTGTTCGAATTCCTGTCGGACCCGGGGACCTGGGTCGTCGCCCTCGTCACCCTCACGGTGCTCGAGATCGTGCTCGGCATCGACAACATCATCTTCATCAGCATCCTGTCCGGGAAGCTGCCGGAGGACCAGCAGGGTCGAGCGCGCACCGTGGGCCTCGCGGCCGCGATGCTCATGCGCATCGCGCTGTTGTTCGCGATCTCCTGGGTCATCGGCCTGACGGCGCCGCTCTTCGAGATCATCGGCATGGAGATCAGCGGGCGTGACATCATCCTCATCGTCGGCGGCCTGTTCCTCCTCGGGAAGTCCACGCTCGAGATCCATGGCAAGCTCGAGGGTGAGGAGCACCAGACCGGCGCCGGAGCGAAGGTCACGTCGTTCGCCAGCGTGATCATCCAGATCATGCTGCTGGACATCGTCTTCAGCCTCGACTCCGTCATCACCGCGGTCGGCATGGCCGAGGATCTGTGGGTGATGATCGCGGCCGTGGTAATCGCGGTCGGCGTCATGATGGTGAGCGCGGGCACCATCAGCGACTTCGTCAATCGGCATCCCACGGTGAAGATCCTGGCGCTCAGCTTCCTGCTGCTCATCGGCACATCCCTGGTGGCCGAGGGCCTGGAGTTCCACATTCCGAAGGGCTACATCTACTTCGCGATGGCCTTCAGCGTCTTCGTCGAGCTGATCAACCTTCGGGTGCGCGGGCCCGCCGAGCCCGTCCACCTTCGCGACCCGTACCACGTGACCGATGCAGCGAAGGCCGGCCCGACGCCCCCGCTGGCCGGCGGTCCGGCGCCGACGCCCGCAAAGGACTGATGCTCCACACCGCTCCCGCCTTCACCCCGCCCACCACGTGGAGCGGCGAGGCGCGCTTGCGCGCCGCGCTGGCCCACCAGCAGCCCGATCGCACGCCGGTCTGGTTCATGCGCCAGGCCGGCCGCTGCCTGGCCGACTACCGGAAGCTCCGCGAGGAGTATCCGATCCTGACCCTGGCCAAGACGCCCGCGCTGTGCGCCGAGGTCACCGTGATGCCGGTCGACGCCTTCGGGGTCGACGCGGCGGTCCTGTTCGCCGACATCATGCTTCCGCTCGAGCCGATGGGCGTCAGCCTCGAGATCCAGCCCGAGGTTGGCCCGATCATCCACGCGCCGATCCGCTCAAGGGCTGACGTGGGCCGCCTTCGGGTCATCGAGCCTGAGTCCGAGGTCGGGTTCGTCATGGAGGCGATCCGCCTCGTGCGCCGCGAGCTGAACGGGCGAACGGCGGTCATCGGCTTCAGCGGCTCGCCATTCACGCTGGCCTGCTATCTGGTCGAAGGGCGCCCGTCGCGCGACTACGCGATCGCTAAGGCGTTCATGTACCGGCAGCCCGACGCGTGGCATGAGCTCATGGAGAAGCTCTCAGCGGTCGTGATCCGCTACCTGAACGCGCAGATCGACGCCGGTGTCCACGTCGTGCAGCTGTTCGACTCGTGGGTCGGCGGCCTCTCGCCGGCCGACTACGCGACGTACGTGAAGCCGCACGTGGCGCGCATCTTCAGCGAGGTGCGCGGCGCGCCGACCATCCATTTCGGGACCGGCACCGCCGCGTTGCTGGAGGAGATGGCCGATGCCGGCGGCGACCTTATCGGCGTCGACCACCGCCAGCCGCTGGACGACGCGTGGCAGCGCGTCGGGCTCGAGCGTGGGATCCAGGGCAACCTGGACGCCACCCGGATCCTGGCCGGCGAGCAGCCGATGGCCGATGGTGCCCGCGACGTCCTGCGACGCGCGGGAAACCGGCCGGGCCACATCTTCAACCTCGGCCACGGCGTGCTGCCCGACTCCGACCCGGGACTGCTGCGCGCCCTGGTGGAGCTCGTCCACGCGGAGTCGGCCCGATGAGCGATCCACGCCTCGGCGTGCTGCTGATGACCTACGGGTCGCCGGCGGCTGACCTCCACGACCTTCCCGAGTACCTCGCCGCGGTGCGCGGCGGCCGCGCCCCATCGGGCGAGCTGGTCGACGAGTTCCGGCGACGCTACGAGCTCATCGGTGGATCACCTCTCGTCGCCATCACCCGCGACCAGGCGGCCGCCGTCGAGGATCGGCTGCGGAGCGACGGGATCGACGCCTGCGCCACGGTCGGCATGCGGTTCAGCGATCCATCGATCGGTGAGGGCCTGCGGCGGCTCGCCGACCTGGGCTGCACGACGGTCACCGCCATCGTCATGAGCCCGCAGTACTCGGAGCTGCTCATGGCCGGCTACCGGCGCGCCATCGAGGATGCGACCGAGGAGCTCGGCCAGGCCGCACCGACCGTACGGCTGGCGCCGGCCTGGTTCCGGGAACCCGCCTTCCTGGAGGCCGTGGCCGAGCGCATCCGCAGCGGTCTCGAGCCCCTGCCCGCAGGCGTGCCGGTGCTGCTCACCGCGCACTCCCTCCCCCGACGCGTGGCGGAGGCCGAGCCCGGTTACCTGGGGCAGCTCGCGGAGACCGGCGAGCTGGTGGCGGCCGCGGCCGGGCTGGGTCGCGATCGCTGGTGGTTCTGCTGGCAATCCGCGGGCCACGAGCCGGGCGAGTGGATGACGCCGGACTTCAGCGACCTGCTCCCGGCCCTGCGTGACGCCGGCCACACCTCGGTGCTGGTCGCGCCAATCCAGTTTCTCGCCGACCACCTCGAGATCCTGTACGACGTTGACATCGGCGCCCGTGAGCAGGCCGAGGCCGCCGGGCTGGTCTTCGCCCGCATCGAGTCGCTCAACATCTCACCGACCTTCATCCGCGGGCTGGCCGGGATCGCGCGCCAGAACGCAGCGGCAGCGCATTAGCGGTCCGCGAGACGGCGGGGTTGTGCGAGCCCTCTGCGGCGCACCGCGTTCGGAAAGAGCGTCCGCCTGGGGCACGTCAGCCAGCAGACGACGACCCCGAGGGCCGACGCTGAGCGTGAAACGCTGTCCGCCGCGGATTCTCGCGGCTGGCGGTGGTGCGCTAACGGTCCTGCGCCATTCGCCAGCCGAGCAGGCCGCAGAGCACCACACCGATGGCGGCAACCGTGCCGTGCAGGCCTGCCATCGCGCCCAGCGGGACGATGACCAGCTGGCCGAACAGGAGAAGGACGGCCGGCAGGTCGAGCGTCGCGTCATCGACGCGCCAGGCGACGACCGCCACCACGCCCCAGACGGCGAGGCCGCCCAGCGCGGTGAAGCCCATGGCACGGACGAGGCGGCGGATCATGTCCGCCATCATCCGCTACCGTGAGCCGATGCAGCGCGTCGAGGGCTCCGCCCGCATTCCGGCTCCGCCCGACGAGGTCTTCGCCTACCTGGCGGACCTCGACAACGTCGCGGACTGGCAGGGCGGGGTGACGGCCGCACACCGTACGTCGGATGGACCCATGGGCGTCGGTTCCACCGCGAGCGTCACTCGCCAACTGATGGGTCAGCGCCTCGAGGCGCCGCTCACGGTGAACGAGTTCGAGCCTCCGCGCCGCATCGGCATCGGCAGTGAGGTGAGCGGGGTGAAGGCACAGGCGATCCTGGACCTTGTCCCCGCCGACGAGGGCCGCGCCACCGAGCTGGCGTTCGCCATGGAGATCCGCGGCTCGGGGCTGACCTCCTTCATGGAGCCGATGATCGCCTCGGCCGCCCGCGGCGACATCGAGGCCAGCCTCGAGCGCGTCCGCGCGCGATTCGCCACCGCCGAGTCCGGCTGATCGGGGTCAGCCGCGGCTGCGATCGGCGTTGGCCTTGATGGCGTCGTGGAGGTACCGCGCCAGGCCGGGCGCGATCTTCTCGTAGGTGGCCGTGAAGCGCGGATCGGCGAGGTACCTCTCTGCCAGCCCGCCGTGGATCTCGTGCGTGCAGTCGTAGAACCAGCGGCTGATGTGCTGCCGGTGCGCCTCGGCGCCGTCCATCGCCTCGGGTGAGTCGGCCGGCTTGCCGGCCCGCATGGCAGTCACCAGCGCGTCGATCGGTTCGGCGGATTCGGCCTTCATGCGCTCCCAGTCGGCCTTCTTGTACGACGGGGTGCGCCGTGCCGACTCGCGATACGCATCGCTGTCGCCCCAGCGCTCCTCGACCTCGGCCGCGTGCTGGTCGGGGTCGAAGTCCCCGAAGACCTCGAAGCGCTCCTCGGGGGTGAGGTCGATTCCCATGGCTCGTGCCTCCAATGCCTTCTCGACGGCGCCGGCCATCCGCTCCAGCCTCTGGATCCGGTCGAGCAGCATCGCGTGCTGCCGCCGGAGGTGGGCCGATGCGTCGGCGCCGCCATCGGTGATGACGGACTTGATGTCGTCCAGGCCGAACCCGAGCTCGCGGTAGAACAGGATCCGCTGCAGCCGCTCGAGATCCGCATCGGCATAGCGCCGATAGCCCGCATCCGAGCGCGCGCTCGGGGCCAGCAGGCCGATTTCGTCGTAATGGTGCAGCGTCCGCACCGTGACGCCCGCCAGGCGGGCCACCGTGCCGACCGTGTGGCTCATCGGTTCGTCCATGAGGGGCACCGTAGAGCCTAACGTAACGTGAGGGTCAAGCGCGGTTTGGGACGATTCCAGTGCCGTGGGCGTATCGGCCACTGAGCGGCCGACTTCCCGTCGCACGGGCGTATCGGCCAAGCCGAGGCCGGCCCCCTTGTCCGTCGCTCCCACCGCACGCAACTTCGACCACTCAGTGGCCGATACGCCCGCCCAATGGGAACCGATGCGTGGACCAGCAGCACCAGCGCCCGGACCGATGTCTTCCCACCCCACGGGCGTATCGGACACTCAGTGGCCGATTCCCCATCCCACGGGCGCATCGGCCAGGCTGGTCGCAAATTGCTTGGCTGTTGCTTCCGCCCCGCGCACATTGAGCGACACACTGGCCGATAGGCCCGCCCTGTGGGAACCGCCGCCCAACGGGATCACGGATTGAGCGGCCACAATGCCCTGTGGTACCCTCCACGCCGATGCCATGACGCGGGAGCAGTACGCGCTGCCCCTCGTGGACAGCGAGCCGGGATCGGTGCAAGCCGGCGCACGAGGAACGCGGAACTCGCCTGCCGAGCAGCTCGGGCGACCGAGCCGGATCCGGCCTCCGATATCGGGCCGAACGAGTGGACCGACGCGACACGTGGGGTTGTAGCTCAGCTGGGAGAGCACCTGCATGGCATGCAGGGGGTCGGGGGTTCGAGTCCCCCCAGCTCCACCACCTCATCGGTCAAGCTCAGGTGGTACCGCGAAGATGTGAACCCCTTCGTCCTGGCGACGGAGGGGTTCGTTGGTGTCTGGACGAGGCGACGAGATGATCGCGACCGGAAACGGAGAAGCGAAGACCGCGCGTGACGGGCGGCGCTGGTCGCTGCGCCCCGGCCGGCCGACCGACGGGCGTCCGCTGGCGCGCCTGTTCGCCGAGGTCCGCAGGGAGGGCCGCTGGCTGATCGCCACGCCCGGATCGGTCAGCGAGCCATCTGAGGCGTTCTGGATCAGCGAGCTGATCCGCGCCAACGAGCACCTGGCTCTGGTGGCCGAGGCGGACGGCGATGTGGTCGGCAACGTCCTGGTCAACGTCGACCGCGGGGTGGCCACCGAGCACATCGGCGTGCTGAGCATCTGCATCGCGCACGACTGGCGGGACATCGGCATCGGCTCCGAGCTCGTGGAGGCCGCCCAGCGCTGGGCACTGGAGCGCGGCCTGCGCAAGGTCAGCCTCGGCGTCTTTCCCGACAACGAGCGCGCGATCGCGGTCTACGAGAAGCGCGGGTTCGTCCGCGAGGGCGTGCGCCGCATGCAGTACCGATCCGGCGACCGCTTCCGCGACGAGGTGCTGATGGCCTGGTTCCCGCAGGGAGATGGCTCATGACCGAGACGACCACGCGCACGCCGCGCGGCGAGCGTTACGACCCGGCGGCCTTCGAGGCGAAGTGGCAGCAGCGCTGGGAGGCGGACGGCATCTACGCCGCCCGCGACGACGACCCGCGTCCGAAGCGTTTCGACCTGACGATGTACCCGTACCCATCGGGCGACCTGCACATCGGCCACTGGTATGCGATGACCGGCCCGGACATCGTGGCGCGGATGCATCGGATGCAGGGCTACAACGTGATGTTCCCGATGGGCTTCGACGGCTTCGGGCTGCCCGCCGAGAACGCGGCGATCGACCGCAACATCCACCCGGCGACCTGGACGTACTCGAACATCGACACCATGCGCCGCCAGATGCGGCTGATGGGCGCAAGCTTCGACTGGGCGCGCGAGGTCGTCACCTGCGACCCCTCCTACTACCGCTGGCAGCAGTGGCTGTTCCTGAAGCTGTACGAGGCGGGGCTCGCCTACAAGGCGGTGGGTGCGGTCGACTGGTGTCCGAAGGACAAGGTGGTGCTGGCCCGCGAGCAGGTGCTGGGGACCGATCGGCGCTGCTGGCGGTGCGGCACCCAGGTCGAGAAGCGCGACCTGGAGCAGTGGTACTTCCGCATCACGAACTACTCCGATGAGCTGCTGGACTTCGACGGCCTCGACTACCCCGAGCCGATCAAGGCCATGCAGACGAACTGGATCGGCCGATCCGAGGGCGCGGAGATCGACTTTGCCACCGAGCCCGATGACGTCGAGGCGATCCGTGTCTTCACGACGCGACCCGACACCGTGTTCGGCGCGACGTTCATGGTGCTGGCGCCCGAGCACCCGCTGGTCTCGGTGCTGACCACCGACGAACGCCGAGACGCGGTCACCGCCTACGTCGCCGATGCGCGCCGGGCGACCGAGATCGACCGGCTGAGCACCGACCGCGAGAAGACCGGGGTCTTCATCGGCGCCTACGCCATCAACCCGATGACGAACGAGCGAATCCCGATCTGGATCGCCGACTACGTGCTGCCCGGCTACGGCACCGGCGCGATCATGGCCGTCCCCGCCCACGACGAGCGCGACTACGAGTTCGCGCAGCAGTTCGACCTGCCGATCCGGTACGTGGTGGCACCAGCCGCCGGCGAGCTGCCTCAAGGACAGGCGCTGGTCGAGCACACCGAGGATGAGGTGCTGATCGACTCCGGCGAGTTCAGCGGGATGCCCGCATCGGAGGCGATCGGCGCGATCACCCGGGCCCTGGAGGAGCGAAGCCAGGGATCCTTCGCGGTCACCTACCGCCAGCGCGACTGGGTGGCCGGTCGCCAACGCTACTGGGGCACGCCGATCCCGATCGTGTACTGCGACGAGCACGGCGCGCAGCCGGTGCCCGAGGACCAGCTGCCGGTCGTGCTGCCGACCGACGTCGACTTTGCCCCGACCGGCGTGTCGCCCCTGCAGTCGCACGCACTGTTCCTGAACGCGACGTGCCCGGTGTGCGGCGCCGCGGCGCGGCGCGAGACCGACACGATGGACACGTTCGTCGACTCGTCCTGGTATTTCCTGCGCTACTGCTCGCCGGCCTTCGAGGACGGCCCCTTCGACCCCGCCAGGGTCGACGCGTGGATGCCGATCCACCTGTACACCGGCGGATCCGAGCACGCCGTCATGCACCTGCTCTACTTCCGCTTCTTCACCAAGGCCCTGCGCGACCTCGGGCTGGTCTCGGTGGACGAGCCGACCCAGAAGCTGCGCAACCAGGGCCAGATCCTGGGCGCCGACCACAACCGGATGAGCAAGTCGCGCGGCAACGTCCAGGCGCCCGACGAGCTGGTGGCGCGCTACGGATCCGACTCGGTCCGCGCGTTCCTGATGTTCATCGGCCCCTGGGACCAGGGCGGTCCGTGGAACCCGACCGGCATCGACGGCATCCAGCGCTGGCTGGGCCGCGTGTGGAACGCGGCGCTGCCTGCCGGCGGCGCCGTGGCTGACATCGGCCACGAGGCCGAGGAGCTGACGCGTGCCCTGCGACGTGCGACGCACACGACGATCGACGCGGTCGCCACCGACTACGAGGGCCTGCGCTTCAACACCGCCATCAGCAAGCTGATGGAGCTGACGAACGCGATCATCCGTGCCCGCGAGGCCGGCCTGGCCGGCTCCGATGCGTACGCGGAGGCGGTCGAGGTGCTGCTGAAGCTGATGGCGCCGGTGACGCCGCACGTCGCCGAGGAGCTGTGGGAGCGCCGCGGCGGCGCCTACAGCATCCACCAGCAGCCCTGGCCGGTCGCCGACCCTTCGCTGGCGGCCTCCGACACCCTCGAGCTGCCCGTCCAGGTGGACGGCAAGCTGCGCGACCGCCTGGTCGTCACGCCCGACACGCCACCCGCGGAGATCGAGGCCATGGCGCTGGCCTCCGAGCATGTCCAGCGCTACCTGAACGGGCGCGCGCCGTCGAAGGTGATCCAGATTCCCGGACGCCTCGTCAACGTCGTCACGCCTCGCGACTGAGGCCGATAACCGGGCGGTAACGGCCGGGTAAGCGCGCTCCCGTAGCCTGCGGACCTGCTTCCGAGGCCCGGCGCCGAGTGCCCGGGCGCCAGGCTTCGGACGCAGCAGCGTCTCGCATCCGCTCGCCTCCGCCGCGGAGGTGCCGCATGTCCCGCTCCGATCGCATCCTGGTCGCCGCCGGCGGTGGCGCGCTCGTTCTCGTGGCGGTGGCTGGCTGGATGCTGCTGGCGCCCTCGATCGCTACTCCCCCGCCGAGCCTCGAGGGGAGCCTGTTCGTCAGCTCGAGCGGCGCGCCGACACCGGCGGCGTCCGGGGCCGGAGGTACCGATCCCATCGTCGTCGACGTGCAGGGTGGCGTCGCCGAGCCGGGCATCCGTGAGCTGCCGGCCGGGTCGCGCGTCGCGGATGCGATCGACGCGGCGGGCGGGTATGGGGTCGACGCCGACCTCGAGGCCGCCGCGTCGCTCAACCTCGCCGAACCCCTTGCCGATGGGCAGCAGGTCCGCGTGCCACGCATCGGCGACGGCGTGGTCGCCGCGGCCCCCAGCGTCCCTGCGGGAGGAGGCGGAGGCTCGGGAGGCGGCCCGATCAACCTGAACACCGCGACGCCGGAGGAGCTCGAAGCGCTGCCGGGCATCGGTCCGGTGACGGTCCAGAAGATCGTCGCCGCGCGCACCGAGCGGCCGTTCGCCTCGCTCGAGGACGCGGTGACGCGCGGCGTGATCAACCGCGGCCAGCTCGAGGATATCCAGGGCGTGGCCACTGCCGGCTGAGCCTTGGGCGCCGTCCGCTTCGTCCTGCCCGCGACCCTCGCCGGCGTGGCGCTCGGCATCCTGCTGGCCGATCTCGGCGCTGCGCCTCCCCCGCTGATGGCCGCGGTGGGGGGAGCCCTGGCGGTGCTCGCCGGCGCGCTCCTGGGCGGAGGGGCGTCGTGGGCGGTCGTGCTCGGAGCGGCCCTGCTCGGAAGCGGCGCAGGAACCTGGCGCCACATGGCCACGGATCCGGGCGGGGCCGACCCGGCAACATCGGTGGCCTCGCTGGTCGATGGCTCGGAGCACCGGGTCTCCGGCGTGGTGGCCGACGATCCCCGCCCGCGCGCCGATCGCCTCCAGCTCGTCCTGTCGGACGTCGTCGCTGACGCTCCGCAGCGCCGACAGTTCGCCGATCGGCTGCTCGTGTGGCTTCCGCGCGGCCACGACGTGCGCGCCGGCGACCGAATCGGCATCTCGGGACGCGTGGAGCTGGCCGCCGACTTCGACGGATTCGCGTATCGCGAATACCTCGCCCGCCAGGGCATCGGCGCCATCGCGCGGGCGCGCAGCGCCGACCAGGTGTCGGCAGGCGCCGGACCGGGTGCGGCCCTCGGCGCCCTGCGCGGGGCGCTCCTGGACGGGCTCAACGAGCTCGTTCCGGAGCCGGAGGCGGCATTGGGCGCTGGCATCCTCCTCGGTGTCCGGTCGTCCATCGCGCCGGAGATCAACGACGCCTTCGCGGCCGCCGGCCTGACCCATGTCGTCGCCATTTCGGGATGGAACATCGCCATCGTCGCCGCCCTCGTCCTGGCGCTCGTCAGACCGCTGGAGCGGACGCGCGGCGGGAAGTGGACGACCGCGCTGGTCGCGGCGGCGGCGGTCGGCGGCTACGTGCTCCTGACCGGCGCGAGCCCATCGGTCGTGCGCGCGGCCCTCATGGCGGCCGCGATGCTGATCGGACGCCTGGGCGGGTCACGGGCGCACGCGACATCCGCGCTCGGCCTCGCGGCGCTCGTCATGCTGCTCGTCGCACCGCCGGTCCTGTGGGACGTCGGGTTCCAGCTCTCGCTGCTGGCCACCGCCGGCCTCATCTGGTTCGGACGCGGGATCGAGGGCCGTCTCGGCCGATGGCCAGCGTGGCTGCGCGAGCCGGTGGCACTGACGATGGCCGCGCAGCTCACGACCCTGCCGGTGATTCTCGTGAACTTCGAGCGGCTTTCACTCGTGGCTCCCCTCTCGAACGTGCTGGTCGTGCCGCTCGTGCCGCTGGCGATGCTGGCCAGCGCGGCCGTGGCGGTCGGCAGCGTGGTCATCGGCTCCATCCCGCTCGGGCTCGCCGGGGACGCCATCGCCTGGTTCGTCGGCGGAGCCGCCTGGCTGGTGCTTCGCGCGATGATCGTCGTCGGGCAGGTGACCGCCGCCCTCCCGCTCGCCGCGGTCGACGTCTCGCTTCCGCCGCCGCTGGCGATCGCGTGGTTCCCGCTTCTGGCCCTCAGCAGCTGGGCGCTCCGATCCGATGGCGTGGCAGCCGAGCAGCCACGTGCCCTGCCCGATGAGGCGTTGACCGGTGCGCTGGCGGCCATGGCCGGCCTGCTCAGGCCGCTCCCGGCGCTCGCGGGGCTGGTCGTCCTGCTGGCGGCGCTGTCCGTCGCCTCGCGTCCCGATGGGCGGCTGCATGTCACGACCCTCGACATCGGCCAGGGCGACGCGATCCTCGTCGAGTCGCCGTCGGGGCCCACGATGCTGGTCGACGGCGGACCCGACCCCGAGCTCACGCTCCGGCGTCTCGGCGCGAACCTGCCGTTCTGGGCGCGCCGCATCGACGTCCTCCTGCTCAGCCATCCGCACCAGGACCACGTCGCCGGCCTGGTCGACGTGCTCGATCGCTTCCAGGTCCGGCTGCTCGTCCACGCCGGGTTCGCGTTCGAGAATGCCGCCTATGAACGCCTGCTCGCCGATGCGGCCCGTGACGGCATCGCGGTCCGCAGCGTCCTGGCCGGCGAGACGTTCGCGCTCGACGGAGCGACCTCGTTCGAGGTCCTCTACCCGTCGGCGGAGGATGTTGGCGCTCCTCTTCCGGAAGGCGACATCAACAATGGGTCGGTCGTGCTCGCCCTCCGCCACGGGGGCTTTGGCGCCCTGCTCACCGGCGACGCCGAGGCGCCGGTCGAGGCGGCGCTGGTGGCCCGCGGGCTCCTCCCTCCCGTCGACCTGCTGAAGGTCGGCCATCATGGCTCGACGTCGTCGACCACGCCCGCGCTGCTGGCCGCCACCCGTCCGTCCATCGCGGTGATCTCGTCGGGCGAGGGGAACGAGTACGGCCACCCGGCGCCCGAAACGCTGGCGACGCTCGCCAGCCAGCCGGGGATCAGCGTGCATCGGACCGATCTCGACGGCGACGTCGAGGTCGTCACCGATGGTCGCTCCTACCAGGTCCGGACCGATGCGGGCTGGCAGCCGCCGGCGGCGGTCCACGGCGGCGCCGATGCGGGTAGCATCGGCTCGTGGCCCTTCCCGACCGAGAGACCGTTCAGCGCCTGCTCGATGAGGCCGAGCTGCCGGAGGGCATCCGTGTCCATTCCGCGGGCGTTGCCCGCGTCGCCGTGGCCGCCGCAGGCCTGGTGGCCGAGGGCGGCATCCCGGTCGACGGCTGGCTGGTCGAGGCGGCGGCGCTCCTCCACGACATCGACAAGCCCGAGGTCCGGCGAAGCGGCGGCGAGCATGGCGTCGTCGCTGCTCGGCGGCTCGAGGAGGCGGGCCACGAGGAACTCGCGATGCCGGTCGCCTCCCATCCGGTCACCGCGCTCCTCGACGAGGATCGCTACCCGCTCGGCTGGCCGTCGGTCATCGTGGCCGTCGCGGACCGGCACGTGGCGCAGTCGTTCCTCACCGTCGACGAGCGCCTGGACGACATGAAGCTGCGCCATCCCGAGTACGCGGCGTCCATCGAGGCGGCACGGCGGCCGAGCCATGCCCTCGAGGCGGAGCTGGCCGATGCCGCCGGCCTGCCAGTCGGCGAGCTGGTGGCGCGCCTCCGCTCCGCCTGGAAGGAAGGCGCGTGACCGCGCCGCTCATCCTGCTGCACGGCGACGACGGGTTCGGCCTGGACCTCGCGCTGCGCGAGTTCGCGACGTCGGTGAACGCGACCGAGCGGATCGAGATCATTCCCGACCGGACGCCTGACGAGCCGGCGCTGGACCGTGCCCGGCTGGAGGCCGGCACGATGAGCATGTTCGGCGCCCACCTCACGGTCCTCCGCCAGCCGCTGAAGGCCGCCGGTCGCTCGACGGCCGCCGCCGATCGCCTGATGGCGCTCGTTGCGGATCTCCCAGAAGGCTCGGCGCTGGCCCTGGTCGAGGAGCGTCCATCGCGGGACATCGCGAAGCCGCCGGCGCTGCTCAAGAAGCTGGCGGAGGCGGTTCGCGATCGCGGAGGCCTTGTGCAGGAGCGCGGCGCGCCCCGCCGCAACGATCTGCGACCGTGGATCACGGCGCATGCCGCCCGGATCAGCGTGGCGATCGAGGTGCGCGCCGCCCACATCCTCGCCGAGCGCATCGGCGGCGCCATCTGGGAGACCGACATCGAGCGCGGCGAGATGACCCGCATCGCCGATGCCGAGCTGCGCAAGCTGGCAACGTACGCCGGCGACCGTCCGATCACCGCCGATGACGTCGCCGCCCTCACCGCCGACACACGGCCGGCGTCGGTGTTCGCCATCACCAACGCGCTTGACCGCCGAGAGCCTGCGGCCATGGCCGACGCGCTGCGGCGGGCGCTGGACGAGGGCCAGCCCGGGCTCCGCATCCTCGCCTCGCTGGCGGGGCGAGTCAGCGACCTCATCGTGGCTCGCGACCTGGTGGCCGCGAAGACGTCACCGACGGAGATCACGCGGCGGGTCGGCCGCGGCAACGCGAACGTGGCGCGGCGGCTGGTCGAGGCCGCCGGCCGCTATCGAGGGGACGAGCTGGACGCGATGCTCACCGGCCTGTGGCAGGCGGACGTGGCGATCAAGACGAACCGGATGGACGAGGCACCGGCGCTGGTGGCGTGGGTCGGTGAGCACGTGCTCGCGCGGCGGTAGCCCGGATCAGCCCTCGGCCAGGGGGTGGCGCCAGCGAAGGCCCGGGAAGCGGCTGAAGTCGCGATCGGTGGTGATCCACTCGCTGCCCGACTCGATCGCAAGCGCGGCGAGATAGGCATCGGGAACCAGGTTGCCCTTGGCGCCCGCCGCGACGCAGAGGCGCTCGAAGATGGCCCAGTGCCGAGGCCCCGGAGCGATCGTCACCGCCTGCGGCTGAGCGCGCAGTACTGTGGTGAAGGCCAGCGCCTGCTCGATGGACGCGGGGGGCGAGAACACGCGTGGATGGGTGGACACCCTGATGAAGCCGCTGAGGACCAGCTCCGAGATCCCGATCGGCTCATACCCGTCCAGCGCTTTCGTCAACCAATCCCTGTAACGGCCGTGGTCGGGGGCACCTTCGTGGAAGGCGTACACGAGAACGTTGACGTCGGGGAGGATCAGGAGCCGATGCCCTCCATGTGCTCGAGGAGGGCTGCGCTGTCGTCGAGATCCACTCCGGGGCGCACACGGCTCTCCGCGAATGTCGGGAGCTCCATCCTTCGGGTGGTGGGAGCGTCACCACGACGGGCGAACGCGGACCTCAGGGCGTCCTCGACCACCGCATTCAGGGTGGTCCCGGCTCGCGCGGCACGCGCCTTCGCTTCGGCCAACAGCCCGTCATCGATCTTGATCGTCGTCCGCATGCATCAAAGTGTATGGATCCTGCATCTTGATGTCAAGCGGCTCGAGGCGAGTGCTCGTCCCCATTGGGACTGGCAAGACTCTCGTGGGATCGTATATACGGGATATACGATCGGCCGGTCAGGCTGCCCCGGCTTGCCCGGTGTGGAGCACGCGGTCCGACTCGATCGCAAACGTGCAGCGCGCCCCGTCGAGACCCAGGATCCCGATCAGCTGCTGGTCGACGTACAGCTGGCGGCATGGCACGCACAGCGCGCCGGGGATCGCGAAGAACAGTCGCTCCTCGGCCTCGGGATCGCGGAAGACCGTGTCGAAGACACTCGTCAGCAGCGCCCCGCTGCAGAAGCGGCAGGTCTCGATCGGTCGCGAACGTCGCGTTCGGTCGGTCATGGGCCGAGCATGCGAAGCAGGGGCCACGCTCTCAATGGGACCGATGGGCCATGGCCCCCGGACCATGGCGGTACTTCCGGTGGGCGTCAGACGACCCTGACGACCTGGGCGGCCTTGCCCCACAGGCGCTCGAGGCCGTAGAACTCGCGCTCCTCCGGCGCGAAGACGTGGACGATCACCGAGCCGAAGTCCAGTAGCACCCAGCGCGACGAGGCGCGACCCTCGGTACCCAGCGGCCGGATCCCCTCCTCGCGCAGCTCGTCGACGATGGCGCCGGCCAGCGCCTGCACCTGGCGGTCGGATCGGCCGGAGGCGATGACGAAGAAGTCGGCCATCGTCGTCAGCTCGGCGGTGCGGAGCATGACGATGTCGTTGCCCTTCTTGTCGGAGGCGATCTCCACGATCCGATGCGCCAGCTCGGCGGCATCGGCAGGGATCTCCACGCGCTCCGGTTCGGTCAGGATCGGCTCCTCTTCAGCCACGGCGGTAAAGCCCGCGATCGACGATCAGCTCCTCGACGCCGCGCGGCACAAGGTAGCGGATGGCCTGCCCGGCCGCCACCCGACGCCGGATCTCGGAGGAGCTGACATCCAACGAGGGACCGCTCAGCAGGTGGATCCGCGAGGCGTGCTCACCGAAGCGCTCCACCAGCGCCGTCCGATCCGGCAGCTCGCTCCCAGGCCGCGGACCGACCACCCACTCGATCCGCGCCAGCAGCCGATCCGGCTCGCGCCAGGTGTCGATGGCGCTCAGCGAATCGGCGGCCATGAGCAGGTAGAGCTGGGCCTGCCCGGCGTACAGCCGCTCGAGCTCGTCGATGCTGTCGATCGTGTACGACGGCCCCGGGCGCTCCATCTCGATCGGGCACAGCTCGAAGGCTGGATCGCCAGTGATCGCCAGGCGCGTCATGACCATCCGATCCGTCCCGCGGCTGACCAGCTGCCCGCCCTTGTGCGGCGGCGTGGACGCCGGCATGAACAGGACCCGGTCGAGGCCCATGGCATCGGCGGCCAGGGTGGCCAGCCACAGGTGCCCGAGGTGGGGCGGGTCGAATGTGCCGCCAAGCACCCCGACCCGGCGCACCGGCGGGGCGTCGGCCTCGGCCGCCAGGAGGGGCGCCGATTGGACGTCGGCGGTCACTCGTCGCCCCACTCGAGCTCGGCGCGGCCGATGTGCACGGTCGTGCCGGGCCCGGCGCCGACGCGTCGCAGCTCGACGTCGATTCCCAGCCGCTCGAGGAGCCGCCAGAACCGGTCGCGCGACTCGTCGTTCTCGAAGTCGGTGCGCGCGGCGGCGGTCTCGACCCGGCGGCCGCGGACGCGGAAGCCGCCGCCCTCGGCGATGACGTCCCAGCCCTCGGCCAGCGGATCGAAGCGGTGGACGCGCATCTCCTCCGGCGGTTGCGCGGCGGCGTCCGAATCGGCGCGGTCGAGCGCCTCGGCCAGCGCGCCACGGAGCGCCTCGAGCCCGGTGCCGTCGTGGGCGCTGACCGCGATCGGGTCGAAGCCGTCGGCACGCAGGGCCTTGCGCACTTCCGGCCACCGTTCGGCGGCCTCGGGCAGGTCGAGCTTGGTGACGACGATGGTCATCGGCCGCTCGAGGAGTCGGGCGTCGTGGAGGCGGAGCTCGTCGGCCACGGCGCGCCACTCCTCGACGGGGTCGCGGCCCGCGCCGTCGACGACGCCGACCAGCACGCGCGTGCGCTCGACGTGTCGCAGGAAGTGGTGGCCCAGCCCGCGGCCCTCGCTGGCGCCCTCGATGAGCCCCGGCACGTCGGCCACGACGGCCGTGCGCTCCTCGTCGAGCGCCAGCACGCCGAGGTTCGGCGTGACGGTGGTGAACGGGTAGCTGCCGACCTCCGGGCGCGCCTCGGTGAGGGCCGCCAGCAGCGTCGACTTGCCGGCATTCGGCGCCCCGACGAGGCCGATGTCGGCGATGAGCTTCAGCTCGAGCTCGACCCAGCGCTCCTCTCCCGGCGTGCCCTTCTCGAAGTGGGTCGGCGCGCGGTGCGTGGCGGTCGCGAAGTGGACGTTGCCGCGTCCGCCGCGGCCGCCCGCGGCGACGACCAGCCTGGATCCGGCCTCGAGCAGCTCGCCGACGAGCTCGCCGTCGGGATGGGTGCGGACGAGCGTGCCCGGGGGCACGCGGAGGAGCGTGTCGCCGCCGTTGCGGCCATGGGCCTTGCGCCGCATGCCTCGACCGCCATCGGCCCCGGAGAAGTGGCGCTTGCGCTTGAAGTCGCCGAGCGTCGTCATCCCGGGCTCGACGACCAGGATCACGCTGCCGCCATGTCCCCCGTCGCCACCGTCGGGGCCGCCACGCGGAACGTGGGCCTCGCGCCGGAACGTGCCCGCACCATCGCCGCCGGCTCCGCCGGCCACGTGGATCCGGGCGCGATCAGCGAACATGCCGGAAGCCTACCGCGCCACGTTCCAATCCGAACGGATGTCGGGTAGATCCCTCTGGCCTGGAGGGCCCTAGAAGTATCGGAGCGGGTTGTCGATCACCCCGTTGACGATGACCTCGAAGTGCACGTGCGGACCGGTGCAGATGCCCGTGCAGCCCACGCCACCGATCCCCTGGCCGGCGCCGACGTACTGGCCGGGCGAGACCCAGATCGACCCGAGGTGGTTGTACACGGTGCTCATCCCGTTGCCGTGGTTGATGCTGATCACGTAGCCGCCGCCGTTGTTCCGCCAGCCGGCCCACGTGACCGTCCCACCCTGGGCGGCGACGATCTGCGAGCCGTACGGCGCCGCGATGTCGAGCGCCAGGTGGCCGGCGTGGTAGTACTGGCTGATCGAGCCCGCCGGCACCGGCCACACGAGGGCGCCGGTGGCCACGGGGGGGGCCGCGCCGCGGGCACTCGCGCCGGTGGTCGTGCCGCCGACGTTGGCATTCGGGGCCGGCAGGGGGGTCGCGTTCGGATCGATCGGCACCGGCGTGGCGAGCGGGTCGTCCACGGGGGCCTCGACGCGCGCCGCACGGTCGAGCAGCGTCGTCTCGTTCTCGGGAAGGGTGGCGAATCCGAAGGCGTCCTGCGGGACGCTCGCCCCCTCGGCGGCGCCGCGGACGCTCTGGACGAGCGCGAGGAAGACGGAATCCGCATCGGCCGTGCCGGGAGCCTGGGTCTGGCTCAGACCGGCGAGGGATGCGACGGCAACCAGGCTGACGACACTGATGTGGGCGATCACCCGCGTCGGGAGGTTGCTCTCGGTAACACGGCGGTAGAGCCGTCGCGGATCAGGCAATAGGAAGTCGAGCTCCGCCTACACGGGGGTGAGTTGGTCAACGCTGCTGCAATGCGCCGCCACCGGTCCGACTGGAAGGTCGCTACCCCCCAGGCCAGCGGCCGAACGTCATTGCGGTGGCATGGTAACAGCGCCTCCGAGAGGCAGCAACCCGAAACCTGCACGGTACGCGGCAGTACTCGCGGAGCGACCGGTGCGGTGGGGTCCGCATCGGTTCAGGGCGCTTCCGAGGCGAGTTGGAGGGCCGGCGAGCCGCGATCGGCGAGCGTTGACCCTCCATCCAGTAGCGAGATCCATGCCAGCGAGCGACCCGCCCCCGGAGCCTCGGGCAGGTCGACCACCGCGACCACTGACTCGCCGGGCGCGAGGGCCGGCAGCGGATCCCCGAGCTCGGTCAGCTCGGCCGGCGGGAGGTAGAGATACGGTGCGTCGCTGGCCTCCCAGCCGGCAACGATCCGGCTGCCCGCCGCCAGAGTCGTGGTGCCGGTGTTCGTGACGCGAAGGCGGAGCGAACCATCGGGCGCCACCGGCGCCCAGGAGGGCGGTCCCTCGCCGGGGATGGGGTCCGGAAGCACCCCGACGGGTGCGTCGTCGAGGCCGATGCGGACGGCCGTCCCGCGCTCGCCGAAGAACGCGACGAGTCCGGTGAGGAAGCCGTCCGCCACCGCCGCCTGGCCGGCTGGCGATGCCAGCACGTCATGCTCGGCGCGCAGGGTGATCGACCCCACCTCGGACAGGATCGTCGGCATCAGCGCGCCGCGGGTCGGCTGCTTCACCGGATCGGGGCGCTCCGACGTCGGCTCGAAGAGCGGCGGCGCCACGAGATAGAAGTTGTGGGCAGTGATCCCGCGGTCGCCGCGCTCGTGGTCCGCGACGGCGTCAAGCTCGGCCACGACCCCGTCCTGGGTGGCCCGCGCGAGCCGCTCGGTCACCCCGACGCCCCACGGGGTCTCATCGGTGTAGAAGGTCTCGCTGAAGGCGACCTCGATCGTCTGGCCGCCGTCGAACGGCGAGTTGATGTGGATGCTGATGAACGCATCGGCTTGCACGAGGTTGGCGACATCCAGGCGGGCCTGGAGCTCGTCGCGGGTGCGGGTCGCGCCCTCGGGGTCGAACCCGGCCTCCCCGTCCCCGTTCACGTCCCGCCACGGCGCGCCCTCGCATCCGAGATCCGGGTACAGGTCGCCGGCCAGCGCGACGTCCTCGTCGCGGACCATCACGACGGTCACGCCCTCCGCCTCGAGCCGATCGCGCAGGGCGCGCGCGATCGCGAGCGTCAGCGTCTTCTCGGCCAGCTCGACGCCACGCTCCGACGGATCGGGGACGCCCCAGTCGAGGCACCCCCCGTGGCCGGGGTCGATGGCCACGACGATCGCACCCGGGTTGGGCGCATAGACCGCACTGTCCGATCCGGGTGCCGGCTCAACCGCGCCGACGCTCGGCTGCTGCGACGTGATCGCCGTGGTCGATGGCGTCCCCGAGGCCATCGGTGAGACGGTCGGCGTCGTCGTGCCCGTCCCGCACGCGACAAGCAGCAGGCAGGCGACGAGCGACCCGGCGGCTCTCGCGCGCGGGGAGTGGGTCATCCGTGGATCGCCGCGGACTCCAACGCCGAGAACGCTAGGACGCGCGCTCGGAGGCCTCGACCGACTTCGTGAGCGACACGAGGAACTCGGCGTTGTTCTTCGTCTTGCCCAGCCGCTGCATGAGCAGCTCGATCCCCTCGTTGGGGCCGACCGCGGAGAGCATGCGGCGCATGGTCCACACCATCCGCAGCGAGTTCTCGTCGAGGAGGAGCTCCTCCCGCCGGGTGCCGGAGCGCAGGACGTCGATCGCCGGGAAGATCCGCTTTTCGGACAGCTTGCGGTCGAGGGCCAGCTCCATGTTGCCGGTGCCCTTGAACTCCTCGTAGATCACGTCGTCCATGCGGCTGCCGGTATCGACCAGGCAGGTGGCGATGATCGTGAGCGAGCCGCCGTGCTCGATGTTGCGCGCGGCACCGAAGAATCGCTTCGGCGGGTAGAGCGCCACCGGGTCCACGCCGCCGGAGAGCGTCTTGCCGGACGCGGGGAGGGCGAGGTTGTAGGCGCGCGCCAGTCGCGTGATGGAGTCGAGCAGGATCACCACGTCGCGGCCGGTCTCCACCTGACGCTTGGCGATCTCGAGGCACATCTCCGCCACGCGGGTGTGGTTTTCGGTCGGCTCGTCGAAGGTGGAAGAGTAGATCTCGCCATCCACGCTGCGCTGCATGTCAGTGACCTCTTCCGGTCGCTCGCCGATGAGGGCGACCATGAGGAGGGCTTCGGGCGAGTTCTCCGTGATGCCGGCGGCGATCTGCTTCAGGACCGTGGTCTTGCCAGCCTTGGCCGGCGACAGGATCAGGCCACGCTGGCCCTTGCCGATCGGGCTGATGAGATTGATCAGGCGCTGGGTCAGATTCTTCTGGTCGGTCTCGATGTCGAACATCTCGTCGGGGAAGACCGGCACCAGCGAGTCGAAGTACGGGCGCCGCTTGGCGACCTCCGGCTCGACGCCGTTGACGGTGTCGACGCGCAGCATGCCCCAGTACTTCTCCTGGTCCTTCGGCGGGCGCGTCTGGCCTGTCACCCGGTCTCCGGTCCGCAGGCCGAATCGGCGCACCTGGGAGGAGCTGACGTAGATGTCGTCGTTCGACGGCATCACGCCGTTCACTCGCAGGAACCCGAATCCCTCGTCGACGATCTCGAGGATGCCCTCCGCTTCCCCGGACTGCCCGTTGCCGGCCTGCGAGTGCGCGGGCGCGAGCGGGACGACGTCCAGGAGCTTGAGGATCAGGTCGGACGACTCGAGCTCCTCGTACCCGACGATCTGGTGCTCGGCCGCAAGGTCGCGCAGCTCCTCGATCGGCTTCGCCTGGAGGTCGGCCAGGTTCATCCCCGGGTCATCGGCATCCGTCGGGAACGGCCCGGTGAAGATGGAGGAGTACTGCCCGGACGCGTAGTCGTTCCGGCGGCGCGGGGCGTAGCCACCGCGCTGCTGTCCCTGCTGTGGTCGTCGGGGGGCGGAATCCTGGCGGCGGCGCGAGCGGCGACGCTGCTGCTGTGGTCGTGCGTCGTCGTTCATGGTCGCCTCGCCTGCCAGCAGTGCTTCATGTAGGACCTGACCTCGATGATCTTCGGGGCGCCGTCCCTGCTGCACCACCCTCGATCCGTGATGAGGGTTCGGGTGAAGCGTCGGCAGGAGCGGCAGTTGAACAGGTCGACCCCTGGGGACGTGGTGACGGCCTCGCGGTCGGGATCTGGTGCTCGGGGTTCGCGGGAGGTCAACCAGTCAGACCTTGCGGGTCCCGGCACGGGTGGTGATGTTGGGGCCCCCGTATCCGCTCATCTCTCCGATGAGCCGCGTCCGGATCTGACGCAGGACGGGTCTCCAGTCCAGGTCATCATACCCGAGTTGCGCAAGAGCGTCCGACGTGGACGGCGCCGATGCGACCGCCGCCGCGAGCTCGCCCGCCGCCGGCTCGCGCCACCAGGCGGTGCCATGCCGGGCCTCGAGGACCTCGATCAGCTGGCCCGCCAGGAGCGACACCTCGAGCCGCCCGACCGATGCGAACGGCGTCGGCACCTCGGTGAGATACGCCTCCTCCGGCACGCCCACCCCGATCATGTGCCCGAGGATGCCGCTGTAGTAGGCGCGGCTCAGCGCTGGGTCGACCGCGCCGGCGAACAGCCGCAGCTCGTACTGCAGCATCGCGATGTCGTGCCGGAGCCGCCACAGGCGGACGAAGGCGGCGAAGTCGGCGAACGGCGTCACCTCCGAGGAGGCGATGCCCACCTCCTCGGCAAGCCACTCCGGCGATCCCGCCAGGGTGACGTAGGCCGCGGTCACCGCATCGGCCGGGGTCGTGGCATCGGTCGTGGCCGGGCCGGCGAGCATCGTCTCCGCGTCGCGCCAGCCACCGGGCCCGGCGATCTCCACCGCCTGGCGGCCGGCCGCGAGCACGGCCGATCGCACCTCCCGGTCGCCGAACCAGTGGGCCCAGGCCGTGCCGCGCGCGACGTGCCACAGGTCGGCGATGGTCGCGTCGCCCTGCTCGATGTCGATGAGGGCCAGGTAGCGCCGCAGGGACGCGTAGTAGGGCGTCTCGCCGTGGAGCACGAAGCGCTCGACATCGGTGGCCAGGGCCCGCGGATCGGGACCGGCGGCCGCGGCGGTGCTGGCCAGGTCACCGGCGGACGTCCAGGCGGCGAGCCGCTCGCGGTACAGCGGGTTCAGCGCCTCGAGGGCCTCGCGGTATGCCCCATACAGCAGGTCGCGCTCGCCGCGCCCGCTGATGGCGCCGATGCGTTCGGGGACCTCGGCGAACGGGAGCGCCTCCCCCCGCCAAAGGATGATCGCCGTGCCGGCGGCCGACTCGATCTCGCGGTCGAGCCCTGCGGTATCGGGGAAGCGGGTGGGAACGGGAAGCGCCATTCAGCTCGTCTCGACGGTGGCGGTCGTGCGCTTCCGCGCCGGCGCCCTGGGCGGCTCGCCCCGGATGCCCGAGGCCGATGCCGCGGCGCCGACGAAGTCGCGGAACAGCGGGTGCGGGCGGTTCGGCCGGCTCTTCAGCTCGGGATGCGCCTGGGTGGCGACGAACCACGGGTGGTCACGCAGCTCAATGTACTCGACCAGCCGGCCGTCGGGCGACACGCCGCTGAACCGCATGCCGGCCTCGGTGAGCCGGTCGCGGTACGCGTTGTTGACCTCGAACCGATGGCGATGCCGCTCGTACGCGATCTCCCCGCCGTAGGCGGTCCGCACCAGCGATCCCTCCTCCAGCCGCGCCGGGTAGAGGCCGAGGCGCATCGTGCCGCCCTTGTCGGTCACATCGGCCTGGTCGGGCATAAGGTCGATCACCGGGTGCTCGGTGAAGACGTTGAACTCGCTCGAGTTGGCGTCATCGGTCCCGAGCGCCTCGCGGGCGAACTCGATGACCGCGCACTGGAGACCGAGGCACAGCCCGAGGTACGGAACCTGGTTGCGCCGCGCCCAACGGATCGCGCGGATCTTGCCCTCCACGCCGCGGTAGCCGAAGCCGCCCGGCACGAGGACGCCGCGCACGCCGGCCAGCTCGTCGGCGACCTGCTCCGTCTCGATGCGCTCGAGGTGCTCGGAGCCGATCCAGCGGACCTTCACCTCGACGTTGTGGTGGAGCGCGGCGTGCTTCAACGCCTCGGTGACGCTGATGTAGGCGTCCGGCAGCTCGGTGTACTTGCCGACGATCGCGACCTCCACCTCCGGGCGCGGCGCGCGGATGCGGCTCACGAGCTCCTGCCACTCGGCCAGGTCCGGCTCGCCGCCGGGGAGCTCCAGCTCGCGCGTCACCAGCTTGCCCAGGCCGGCGCGCTCCAGCTGGATCGGGACCTCGTAGATGCTCTTCGCGGTCTTGAGCGGGATGACGGCGTGCACGTCGACATCGGTGAACAGGCTGACCTTGTCGAGGATCTCGTCGTCGATCGGCTCGTCGCTGCGGAGGATGATCACGTCGGGCTGGATGCCGATGCCGCGCAGCTCCTTGACCGAGTGCTGGGTCGGCTTCGTCTTCAGCTCACCGGTGGCGCCGATCTCCGGCAGCCACGTGACGTGGACGTAGAGCACGTTCTTGCGGCCGACGTCCTTGCGCATCTGGCGGATCGCCTCGAGGAAGGGCAGCGACTCGATGTCGCCGACCGTGCCGCCGACCTCGACGATCACGACCCCGTGTGCCGCAAGGCCACTGGTGGCCACGCTGCCGGTGCCCTCGCGGGCGACGCGCGCGATGCGCTCCTTGATCTCGTTCGTGATGTGCGGGATGACCTGCACCGTGCCGCCGAGGTAGTCGCCCCGCCGTTCCTTTGCGATCACGCTCTGGTAGATGCGGCCGGTGGTGACGTTGCTCGCCTGCGACAGGTTCTCGTCGATGAACCGCTCGTAGTGCCCCAGGTCGAGATCGGTCTCGGCCCCGTCGTCGGTGACGAAGACCTCGCCGTGCTGGTACGGCGACATCGTGCCCGGGTCGATGTTGATGTACGGGTCGAGCTTGAGGATGCTCACCGGGATGCCGCGGGCCTTCAGGATGCGGCCGATGGAGGCCGCCGTGATGCCCTTGCCGAGCGAGCTGGTGACGCCACCCGTGACGAAGACATACTTCGGCATCGGTCTTCCTTACGCACCTCGCGGTGGCTGGAGCGGGCGGCGGGACGGTCGAAGGGCCGCGCGCGAGCAGCATCGCCTTGGCCACTCGGGAAGCGATCATACCGCACCACCGGGCTGCCGGGTGTAGCGTTCGCTCATGGCCACCACTCGGGATCCCGCCGTCCACCTCCGCCACGCGTTCGTGCGCGATGGACGCCTGACCTCGCTGCCGGCACGCCGGCCGATGCAGCTCGCCGCCTGTGCCTTCCTCGCCGAGCGCTTCGAGCGCGGCCGCCGCTACGCCGAGCCCGCGGTCAACGACCTGCTGCGCGACGACGCGCCGGACCATGCCACGCTCCGCCGGCTGCTGGTCGATGAGGGTTTCCTGCGCCGCGATCGCGACGCGTACTGGCGTCCGTGAGCCTGGCTGCCGCAAGGGCCGGGATCCGGCTCATCCACCCGGCGCCCAGCCTGGCGGTGACGGCGCTGTCCGCGGCGCTCGGCGCGATCCTCCTCGCCCAGTCGGCTCGCCCGCTCGACGAGCGATGGCTCGCCACCATCGCCGCGGTGGCCGGCTCGCAGATCTTCGTGGGCGCCACGAACGACCTCGTCGACCGCGGTCGGGACGTCGCCGCCGGCCGCCTGGCGAAGCCGCTCGCCGCCGGCGATCTCTCGCCGGGCGGCGCCGTGTGGGTCGCCTCGCTCGGATTGGCGATCCAGCTGGCGGCGTCCCTGCGGCTCGGCGGTTCCTTCCTGCTGCTCGGTCTCGTGGCCTCCGGATCGGCACTCGCCTACAACCTGTGGCTGTCCCGCACGCCGTTCTCGGTGGCTCCGTACCTGGTCAGCTTCGGCGTACTGCCCGTGTGGGTCGCGACCGGCGTGGGCATTCCCCTCGACCGCATCTCGGTCGCCCCGTTCCTCGTGGCGCCCTTCGCCGCCGCCGCCCATCTCGCCAACGTCCTCCGTGACTTCGACGCCGATGCCGTCCTCGGCTCCCGCAACCTCGCCCAGGTCCTCGGG
>DASVEQ010000107.1:0-20956 GCA_036380455.1 Candidatus Limnocylindria bacterium
GGCGGTGCCGGCGGATGCCGGTGAGCTCGTCGTCACCATGGGGGACGTCCCGCTCCAGCCCGCCGGCCTGTACGCGGCGCTCCTCGCCGCGCTGCGCGGGGCATCGGCGGCGATCGCGCTGGTCAGCGCCCGGCTCGACGATCCGACCGGGTACGGGCGCGTCCTGCGCACCGCGGACGGGCGCGCCGCGGCGATCGTCGAGGAGGCCGATGCGGACGACGCCACGCGCGCCGTCGGCGAGATCAACGTCGGCACCTACGCCTTCGATGCGACCTGGCTGCGCGAGGCGATCGGCCGCGTGCAGCCGTCCGCCTCGGGGGAGCTGTACCTTACCGACCTCGTGGCGCTGGCCGTGGCCGACGGCCACACCGCCGTCATCGTCGACGCCGGGGAGGCCGCGGACGCGATCGGCATCAACGACCGCGTGGCGCTGTCCGTCGCCGAGGAGCGCATGCGCCGCCGCATCAACGAGCGTCACATGCGCAACGGCGTGACGATCGTGGACCCCGCGACGACGCGGATCGACGCGGCGGTCGAGATCGGCCAGGACGCACGCATCGAGCCGGGGACGACCCTGGAGGGCGCGACGGTCATCGCGCAGGACGCGGTGATCGGTCCGAACGCGCACCTGCGGGACAGCCGCATCGGGCCGCGCAGCCACGTGTGGGCCAGCGTGGTCGAGGAGTCCAGCGTGGCCGAGGACGTCGAGATCGGGCCCTTTGCGCACCTCCGGCCGGGCGCCGAGATCGGCCCACGCTGCCGGATCGGCAACTTCGCCGAGGTGAAGAAGACGAAGATCGGCGCCGGCACCCAGCAGCATCACTTCAGCTATCTCGGCGACGCCGAAATCGGCGAGAACGTCAACGTCGGCGCCGGATCGGTGACCGCCAACTTCGACGGCACGACCAAGCATCGCACCGTGATCGAGGACGGCGCCAGCATCGGCGTCGACACGATGATGGTCGCCCCGGTCATCATCGGGGAGGGCGCCACCACCGGCGCGGGTGCGGTCGTCACGCGCGACGTGGCGCCCGGCAAGACGGTGGTCGGCATGCCGGCCCGGCCGATCGAGATGCGTCGCAGGAGACCCGAGCCGGCGGACGCCGGCAACCCTGGTGCCGGGCAGGCACCCGTCCCATCCGGGGCGGATCGGAACCCGTAGGGAGGCGGATAGAACACCGCCCAATGGACGGTAGCAGTACCCCCGGCAACCCGGTCCTTGACCTTGCGGTTGTCGTGATCCTCATCCTCGTCGGCGGCTTCTTCGCCGCCTCCGAGATCGCGCTCATCACGGTGAAGCGGCATCGCCTGCAGCAGCTGGCGGACGACGGTGACGGCTCGGCGCGCACCGCGCAGCGACTCGTCGAGGACCCGAGCCGCTTCCTCGCCACGATCCAGATCGCGATCACGTTCCTCGGGTTCCTGGCCGGCGCGACGGGAGCTGCTGCCTTCTCGGGCGGCCTCGCCCCGATCATCGAGGCGATCCCGATCGGCTTCGTCCGCGAAGCGGCCGACACGATCGCGTTTGTCATCATCACGCTGGTGATCGCCCTCGCATCGATCGTCATCGGTGAGCTGGTCCCAAAGACGCTGGCGCTGAACTTCCCCGAGCGGCTGGCGTTGCTGGTGGCCCGCCCGATCGGCCTGATCCAGGGCCTCCTGTCGCCAATCGTCTGGTTCGTCTCGCGCATCAGCACCATCCTCGTGCGCCTCCTCGGCGGGAAGGAGAAGCCACAGGGCGGCTACCTGTCCACGGAGGAGCTGAAGCTCCTCGTCGAGACCGGCTCCGAGCAGGGCCAGATCGAGGAGGAGGAGAAGGAGATGATCCACGGGGTCATCGAGCTGGGCGACAAGCGCGTCCACGAGGTCATGGTCCCGCGCATCGGCATCCGGGCGGTGAACGTCGACGACCCGCTCGACGAGGTGCTCGACATGATCGTGCGGGCCGGGCACTCCCGCCTGCCGGTGTTCGAGGAGAACCTCGACAACATCGTGGGCATCCTCTACGCCAAGGATCTGCTCCCGTACCTCAAGGGCAACGGCCTTGCGAACGGCGACATCGACATCCGCAACCTGGTCCGCTCCCCGGTCTACGTGCCCGAGTCGAAGCCGGTCGACGACCTGCTCCACGAGATGCAGGCGGCCAAGCGGCACATCGCGATCGTGGTCGACGAATACGGCGGCACGGCCGGCCTCGTCACGATGGAGGACGTGGTCGAGGAGATCGTCGGCGAGATCCAGGACGAGTACGACCGCGAGGACCCGATGGTCGAGGACATCTCGACCGACGAGGAGCTCGCCTTCCGGCTCGACGGGCGGGTCAGCATGGACGACCTGCGTGACCTGTTCGACCTGTCCGATGACGACGAGCCGGACGAGGACGCGTACGACACGATCGGCGGGTTCGTCGTGCACCGCGTGGGCCGCATCCCGCTCCCCGGCGCCGAGATCCCGTTCCGGGACGGCGTCATCCTCCAGGTCGAGGCGGCAGAGCCACGTCGCGTGGCACGGGTCGTCGGGCGTCGGGCGCGACGCGCCGACGAGCTCGAGGATCAGGTCAGCGAGGACATCGCGGCCGGCTGAGGCCGACGATCGTGCCGCCGCGGCCTACGCCGCGATGACCGACCGAACGAGCTCGCCCAGCTGCGTCCTCCGATCGTCCGGGCACGGGAGCACGCCGAGGTGTCGGAGCGCCAGGTCCCGGTATCGGCGCGCCTCCGACAGCGCGTGCTCGCGCGCGCCGCAGCGTTCGAGGATCGCGAGGACCTCGCCGACCTGCGCATCGGTCATCGGAGCATCCGTCGCCGGCACTGTGCCTCGACCGTCCAGCCCGTGTGCGGGATGCGCGTAGATCTCGGCGAGGCGGCTGGCCTCGGCATCGGTGGCATGCTCGAGCGCCCACACCAGCGGCAGCGTCTTCTTCCGTTTGCGGACGTCGCCGGCCTCCGGCTTGCCGGAGTCGGCGGAGGACCAGAACGTGCCCTTCACGTCATCGGCCATCTGGAAGGCCATGCCGAGGTCGTAGCCGAAGCGGCGGTAGGCCTCGATCACCTCCGCATCGTCGGTGGCGAGGATCGCGCCGGCCTGGACGGAGGCGCCGACGAGGGCGGCGGTCTTCTTGCCGATCATCTCCATGTAGGCCTCGACGGTGACGTCGGCCTGGCGCTCGAAGCTGATGTCGAGGTACTGGCCCTCGCACAGCGCCAGGCAGGTCTCGTCGTAGACGCGCATGAGCGCCAGCACGCGACGCTCGCTGAAGCCGTCCTCGAGAAGCCGATAGAGGGCGAGGCGTGACAGGGCGAACAGTGCGTCGCCGGCATTGATGGCCAGCGGGATGCCCCACACGGCCCAGAGCGTGGGGCGGTGGCGTCGCTCGACGTCCGCATCCTCGATGTCGTCGTGGACGAGGCTGAAATTGTGGCCGAGCTCCACCGCGGCGGCACCCGGAAGCGCGGGGTGGTAGTCGCCGGTCAGCGACTGGTAGGCGAGGAGGCCGAGCAGCGGCCGCATGCGTTTTCCGCGGGGGCCCTCACTTCCGTCGAGGCCGAGGTGGTAGGCGAGCATCTCGTATAGCGGCCGAGCGTGCCCGCCCCGCTCGTCCAACACGCTCGACATCTCCGCCTCGATGTCGGTAAGGAGGCGCGTAAACTCGGTCCTGATGTCCACGACCGAAGGGTACCCGACCTCCTGGAGCAGGCGTGCCATGCCGGAGGTGCGCGGGACGGCGGTCGTCGGATCCATCGGTTTCATGATACACCGATGTAGCACGTTGTCGGCGTCAGGCCGATGAGCCCGCGGCCGCGCGTGTACAAGACCGAGGCGATCGTGCTGCGGACGATGGACCTGGGCGAGGCCGATCGGGTGCTCACCGTCCTCACGCCGCGGCTCGGGAAGCTGCGGGTCATCGCCAAGGGCGTTCGGCGGCCGCGCTCGCGAATCGGCGGCGGGCTCCAGCCCTTCAGCGACGTGCAACTCGTGCTGGCGGTGGGCCGCACCTTCGACGTCGTCACCTCGACCTCGCTGGAGGATCCGCACCTCGGGTTGCGCAACGACCTGCACTCCACGGCCGCGGCCTGGTACGTCGTGGAGCTGGCCGACCGGTTCTGCGAGGGGGCGGCGGACTCGCACGAGGCGTTCCGGCTCCTCGCCCAGGCGCTGTCGGCGCTCGACGCGGGCGGGGACGTCGCCCGCGAGGTCGTGGCGCGCTGGTTCGAGCTGGCCCTTCTCGACGCGATGGGTTTCCGGCCCGAGCTCGGCCGCTGCCTCGAGTGCGGCACGGCCATCGAGCCGGAGGGCAACGCGTTCTCGGCGGCCGGTGGCGGAGTGCTCTGCCCGCAGTGCCGCCACGCGGCGAACGGGGCTCGGCCGGTCTCGCCGGACGCCCTGAAGGTGCTCCGGCATCTGCAGCGATCGCCGCTGGTCGGCGTGCTGACCCTGCGGCTGGCCCCGCCGCTCCACCGAGAGGTCGAACGGCTTCTGCGCGCGGCCGTCTCCGCCGTCCTGGAGCGGGAACTCCGCTCCCGCGACTTCCTCGATGAGGTCGCGGCGCGGGATCGCGCGGCCGCGATCCCTTAGCGTGCTGTGCCCGCGAGGGCACCCGTGTGCCGCCCCGGCACGCAACAGCCAACGAACCGCCCGATCCGGGCGGTCCAACGCGCGCAGATGGCCGGGGTGTGCCGGGGCGGCACGGATTGGCCATGGCGGGAGTCGCTCGGCTGCTCAACCCCCGGCTAGGTGTCCGATGTGTGCCGGCATGGCACATGGCCGTCACGGCCCGATGGGCGTGCGGGGGGAGGGCAATGCGCCACAGGGAGCATCGGTCGGCTAGACTCGATCACCCCATCGGTCCTTCGCCGCACGCCTCAGCAGTGGAGCCTCGTCCTTCGTGCCAGCCCCAAACTTCGACGTGATTGCCAGCCTCGCCAAGCGGCGCGGGTTCGTCTTTCCGTCGAGCGAGATCTATGGCGGCATGGCCGGCTTCTGGGACTACGGGCCGCTTGGCGTCGAGCTGCGGAACAACGTGAAGGCCGCATGGTGGCGCCACATGGTCCAGCTGCGCGACGACGTGGTCGGGATCGACGCCGCCATCATCATGAATCCGCGCGTGTGGGAAGCTTCCGGGCACGTCGCCGGCTTCAGCGACCCGATGGTCGACTGCCGCAGCTGCAAGCTCCGCTTCCGCGAGGACGACCTCAAGGGCCCCCCCGGCGAGATCGCGTGCCCGAACTGCGGCCAGCGCGGCACGCTGACCGATGCGCGCCAGTTCAACCTCATGTTCGCGACCCACGTCGGCCCGGTCGAGGAGAGCGCGTCGGTGGCCTACCTGCGCCCCGAGACCGCGCAGGCGATGTTCGTCCAGTTCGAGAACGTCGCAACCTCGATGCGCCGCAAGCTGCCGTTCGGGATCGCGCAGATCGGGCGGAGCTTCCGTAACGAGATCACGCCGGGCAACTTCATCTTCCGCCTCCGCGAGTTCGAGCAGATGGAGATGGAGTTCTTCGTGCATCCCCGCGACGAGGACACCTGGTTCGCCCACTGGGTCGAGGCGCGCCATCGCTGGTGGACCGATGTGCTCGGCATCTCCGCCGATCGCCTGCGCCTGCGCCCACACGATGCCGATGAGCTGAGCCACTACAGTAGGCAGACCACCGACATCGAGTACGAGTTCCCGATCGGTTGGTCGGAGCTCGAGGGCGTCGCGGATCGCACCGACTTCGACCTGCGGGCCCACGCCGCGGCCTCTGGCCGAAAGCTCGAGATCTTCGACGAGTCCGCCGGCGAGCACGTCGTCCCGTACGTGATCGAGCCGGCCATGGGCGTCGACCGCGCGGTGCTCACGGTCCTCGTCGACGGGTATGAGGAGGAGCAGCTCGCGAAGGAGAAGCGGGTCGTGCTCCGCATCCGCCCCGAGCTGGCCCCGGTGAAGGCGGCCGTGCTGCCCCTCCTCCGGAACCGGCCAGAGCTCGTCGAGCGCGCCCGCGGCCTCAGCGGCGACCTGAAGCGGCTCGTCCCCGCGATGTACGACGACACCGCCTCGATCGGCAAGCTCTATCGGCGGCAGGACGAGATCGGCACCCCGTTCTGCGTCACGGTCGACGTTGAGTCACTCGATGACGGCGCCGCCACCATCCGTGAGCGCGACACGATGACGCAGGAGCGCGTGTCGCTCGACCTGGTCCCCGCGCGGATCGCCGACCTGGTCGCCGGACGTGCGACATGGGCCGGGACGCCACGCGATCCGTCTGGGGCGTGAGCTCGTGACCGGCCTCGACGAGATTCGCGATGCCTCCGAGCGAGGCGAACACGAGCTCGTCCTCCGGCTCACCGATGCCGCCCTCGCCCGGCGGCCGGGCGACGACGCGGCCCACGAGTACCGCGCCCGGGCGTTCCTGGCGCTCGGCCGTGCCGAGGAGGCTGAGACGCACGCGGCCCATGCCATCCGGCTCGACCCCGACGAGATCCGCTACCGGGAGCTCATGGCCCAGATCCTGTCGGCAGAGGGCGCTCACCGCGATGCTGCCGCCGAGTACGGCCGGCTGGCGCGCAACGATCCGCGCCAGACCACCTGGACGATCGCCGAGGCCGAGGAGCGGCTCGGGGCGGCGCAGGCCGGGATGGGCGTCGAGGCGGCGCGCCGCGCGGTTCGGCTGGCACCACGCAACGGCCGCGCCCAGCTGACGCTGGCGCAGGCCCTCGCGCGGACCGGGGACGCACGCGGCGCCTACCAGGCGGCCACGATGGCCACGCAGCTGTTGCCGGGCGACCCCGCGGCCCGCGAGGCGCTCGCCGATGCCCACTGGCTGGCCGGCCAGGACGTGTCCGCCTTCACTGAGTTCCGGGCGCTGGCCATCGAGCTGGAGGGCGACGCCGCCCGACGGGTCATGCGCAAGGCACGGACGCTGTACCGCCAGCACGCGGGCTGGGCCGGCCGGCTGCTCGCGGCCCTGCCGACAGCCTTCGAGCTCGCGTTCCGGCGCGGCTGGATCGGCGTTCGTTCATGACCGGCTCCCTCCGGATCGCGCAGACCGAGGATCTGGAACTCGCGGAACGCGAGGCGCTTGCCGCGCTGTGCGAGTCTGCCTTCGACGAGCCCTGGACCGATGCGTGGGAGCGGGTCGGTCCGGGGGTCCACGTGTTTCTGGCGGGAGAGCCAGGGCTTCTCGCCCACGCCCTGATCGTGGATCGACGAGTCTACGCGGGGCACGAGCCGGACGTGGCGCTCGACGTCGGCTACGTGGAATGGGTGGCGGCGCGCCCGGATCTGCAGGGTGAGGGACACGGGACGGCCGTGATGCGCGAGGTTGGGCGCATCATCCGGGACGAGTACGCGCTCGGCGCCCTGGCCACCAGCAGCAACCCGTTCTACGAGCGACTCGGCTGGGAGACGTGGCGCGGGCCGACCTTCGTCCGCATGGCGGACGGCGACCGCGTTCGCAGCGCCGACCAGGACGGCGAGGTGATGGTGCTGCGTACGCCGCGGACGCCTGTCTCGCTCGACCTCCAGGGTCCAATCGCCGTCGACTGGCGCCCGGAGGAGCCCTGGTGAGCATCGAGGCGATCCTGTCCCGGGCCGACGGCAGCGACCAGCCGGTCGACCTGGGTTCCTGGACCCCACGGAAGATCGCTCGGGATCAGCTGCTGTGGATCGACCTCGTCGCACCCACCGATGACGAGCTGAGCACCGTCCGCCATGCCCTCGCCCTGCAGGACGATGCCGTCGCCAGCCTGAGCCAGGAGCCGGGCGCACCCGGGGCCCGGGTCCGCAGAGACGGCGTCGACGTCGTGGTCCAGGCACCGGGGGAGCGGCTCGACGACGAGCCGCGGCAGCTGCGGGTGTTCGTCGGCGATGAGTGGGTGATCACCTGTCACCGGGAGCCGCTCCGATTCCTGGAGGAGCACCGTCGGACCATCCAGGATCAGCGTGAGGTTGGGCGGCTCACACCGGTCGAGTTCCTCGTCTCGATCCTGGACTGGCACGTGGATGCGTTCTTCGCGGCGGCCGAGGCGCTCGAGGAGGAGGTCGACGACCTCGATGACGCCGCGCTCGGGACGGAGGCCGATCTCCTGCGCCGGCTCGTCGAGATGCGCCGGCGGATCTCGGGCGTGCGCCGCATGCTGAGCCCGCACCGGGAGGTCTACGCCGAGCTCTCACGTCCCGACTTCCTCGCGGGCATGGACGATCGCGAGCGCGACGCGCTCCACGCGGTGGCCGCCCGGCTCGACCGTGCCGCCGATGCGGTCGGGAACGCGCGAGACATGCTGATCGGCACGTTCGACGTCCACATGACCCGCACCGCACAGCGCACGAACGACGTGATGAAAGTGCTCACCCTGGCCTCCGTGGTGCTGCTCCCGGCGGTCGTGCTGGCCGGCGTGATGGGCATGAACTTCCGGGTCGCGTTCTTCGACGACCCGAACATGTTCTGGCTCGTCATCGCGGTGATGGTGGTCCTTGCCGTCGGCACCGTCGTCGCCGTCCGCTGGCGCGGCTGGCTCTGATCGGGCGCTCGGGCTCGACGGGGTAGAATCGTGGCTCCCCACGCACCCGCACGAACGAGGAGCCGATTCGCCGCATGGCCACGACCGCTCGCAAGCCCCGCAGGACCGCCGCGAAGGCGGCCGCCGAGAAGAACGGCAAGCTGATCTACACCTTTGCCGAGGGCAACGCGAGCATGCGTTCCACGCTCGGCGGCAAGGGCGCGGGCCTCGCCGAGATGACGAACGCGGGGCTGCCGGTCCCGCCCGGCTTCACGATCACGACCCAGGCCTGCAACGCGTACTACGAGGCGGGCAAGGAGATGCCGCCCGGCCTGTGGGACGACGTCGTCGCGCACATGAAGGAGCTGGAGCAGCAGACCGGCAAGGGCTTCGGCGACCCCGCCAACCCGCTGCTCGTCTCGGTCCGCTCGGGGGCGGCCTTCAGCATGCCGGGCATGATGGACACCGTCCTCAACCTGGGGCTGAACCCGGATACCGTCCAGGGCCTGATCGCGCTGACCGGCAACGAGCGCTTCGCATGGGATGCCTGGCGCCGCTTCGTCGCGATGTTCGGTCGGATCGTCCTCGGCCTGAAGGCTGAGGACTTCGACGAGCCCTTCGAAGAGCTCAAAAACAAGGTCAGGGCAACGCTCGACACCGACCTGACCGCCGACCAGCTGCGTGACATCGGCAACCGCTTCGCGGAGATCGTCAAGGAGAAGACGGGGGAGGAGTTCCCGACCGATCCGTATCGGCAGCTGGAGCTCGCCGTGCGTGCCGTGTTCGACTCGTGGTTCGGCAAGCGCGCCCACGACTACCGCGAGTTCAACAAGATCCCGCACGACCTGGGCACCGCGGTGAACGTGGTGACCATGGTGTTCGGCAACATGGGCGACGACTCCGGCACCGGGGTGGCGTTCACCCGTGACCCGAACACGGGTGAACGGTCGCTGTACGGGGAATACCTCACGAACGCGCAGGGCGAGGACGTCGTGGCCGGCGTGCGGACGCCGGAGAAGATCAGCCACATGCGCGACGTGATGCCCGAGGTCTATACGCAGTTCGAGGAGATCGCGCAACGGCTCGAGAGCCACTACCGCGACATGCAGGACCTGGAATTCACGATCGAGCGTGGGACGCTGTACATGCTTCAGACGCGCTCCGGGAAGCGGACCGCGCCGGCCGCGATCAGGATCGCGGTCGAGATGGTGAACGAGGGCGTCCTCACGAAGGAGGAGGCGCTCCAGCGGGTCGATCCCTCGCAGATCGTCCAGCTCCTCCTCCCGCGCTTCGACGACGCCGCCAAGGAGCGGGTGGGGGATCGGCTGCTCGGCAAGGGCCTCAACGCCTCCCCGGGCGCGGCCGTCGGGCAGGCGATCTTCGACCCCGACCGAGCCGTCGAGGCGCGCGACGCCGGCAACCCGGTCATCCTCGTCCGGGTGGAGACTTCTCCCGACGACGTCCACGGCATGCTGGCCGCGAAGGGCGTGCTCACGGCTCGCGGTGGGGCGACCTCCCATGCGGCAGTCGTGGCCCGCTCGATGGGCCTGCCGTGCGTGGCCGGCGCAGAGAGCCTGAAGATCGACTACGCGAAGCGCGAGATGCGCGCCGGATCGGTCACCATGCGCGAGGGGGAGCTGATCAGCATCGACGGCACGACCGGCGAGATCTACGCCGGGGAGCTGCCGACCATCGAGGCCCGCTTCGAGGACGAGCACGACCTCGCGACGCTCCTGTCGTGGGCCGATGAGACCCGCCGGCTCCAGGTCTGGGCCAATGCCGATTACCCGCGCGACGCCGAGCGGGCGCGGGCATTCGGCGCGCAGGGCATCGGCCTCTGCCGCACCGAGCACATGTTCTTCGAGGAGGATCGGCTGCCGACCGTGCGTCGCATGATCCTCAATGCGCATGCCGCCACGGCCGCCAAGGCGAAGGCCGATCGTGACCGCACCGATGACGATCGCGACGCGATCCGCGTCTTCGACGAGGCCCTGGCGTCGCTCGAGACTCTGCAGACCGATGACTTCGCCGGCCTCTTCCGCGCGATGGACGGCCTGCCGGTCGTCATCCGCCTCATCGACCCGCCGCTCCACGAGTTCCTCCCCTCGTACGAGGAGCTGGTCGCCGAGACGACCCGACTTCGCACGACGCTCGAATTGATGCGTGGGCCCCTCGGCGTCGATGCCGGCCTCGTGCAGCAGGTCCTGGTGAAGCTGTTCGGGACCAGGGACGGCGCCCGCGCAATGCGCAAGCTCGGCCTCTCGGACCCCGAGCCGGCCCTCCAGCGATCGCTGGCGACGGATCGGCCCGCGCTCGAGACAGAGCTCGCCGAGAAGGAGGAGCTGCTCCACGCCGTGGAGGCGATGCGCGAGCAGAACCCGATGCTCGGGCTGCGCGGCGTGCGCCTTGGGCTCATGGTGCCCGACGTGGTGAAGATGCAGACCCGGGCCATCCTGGCGGGTGCTGCCCGCGTCGCCGCCGAGGGGCTGACGCCGCTGCCCGAGATCATGATCCCGCTCGTGGGGCACGTGAACGAGCTCCGTGAGACGCGCGAGATCCTCGAGGCGGAGGTCGCGGACATCGTCGAGCGCTCGGGCCAGCAGGTGGACTACAAGTTCGGCACGATGATCGAGGTCCCGCGCGGGGCATTGACTGCGGACGAGATCGCCGAGCACGCCGAGTTCTTCAGCTTCGGCACGAACGACCTGACCCAGATGGGCTTCGGCTACAGCCGCGACGACGCGGAGGGCAAGTTCCTCATGCAGTACGTCGACCGCAAGATCCTGCCGGAGAACCCGTTCCAGGTGCTGGATGCGGCCGGTATCGGACAGCTCGTGCGCATGGGCGTCGAGAAAGGCCGATCGGCCAAGAAGGACCTGAAGATCGGCATCTGCGGCGAGCATGGCGGCGACCCGCAGTCGATCGCCTTCTGCCACGAGGTCGGGCTGAACTACGTGTCGTGCTCGCCGTTCCGCGTGCCGGTTGCCCGCCTGGCAGCCGCCCAGGCAGCCATCACCTCGACGGAGACCCGCGACAAGTAGCCGAACGTCAGCGGATGAGCGCCTCGAAGAACTGGAGCGCGGTGCCGCGCCACTGCCAATGCTCGATGCCCGGCCACGCCAGCTGTACGCGCTCGCCGTCGGGCGTCAGGCCGGTGACGGCCACGTAGTGGAAGGACCGGGCCGGGTCCGGCATCACCTCAACCGTGCCGCTTACGCGCGCGCCGTTGACCGCCATCGGGGCTGTGACGATCGGTGCCGTGGCGCTTGGATCCAGGGCGCTCCCGTTGAGCTCGCCCACGGGACCCTGCCAGATCTCCAGGCGCAGGTCCGTCCACTCCTCGGCACCGCCGCCGACCATTCGTCCGGATCGCTCGATGCGGATGGGCCCTGGGCCGTTGGCTGGTCCTCCTGACCCGGGGCTCTCGACGATCGTTATCGGGGGATGCTCGATGTCGACGAAGCGACCAACCGCCGCGTAGGCCACGTTCGGATCCGATGCCTCGTACTCGATCGACCCCCCTGACGTTGTCTGGCCCCCGGCGGCGAACAGGAGGAGCGGCATCGCCACGAAGAAGACCAGCATCGGGATCGCGACCTGGCGCCCGCTGAGGCTGGCCGACGGCAGGAGGCGGGGACGCAGCACGCCGAGCGCGAACCAGCCCGGGACCGACGCCATGGCGAGGGCAGTGAGCACGCTCCACCGGGCCTCGATCGCGGTGAGGCTCACGACCAGCGAGACGGCGATGCCGATGACGAGGATGGGCGCGCGCACGTCGGATCGGCTCCGGTGCGCCGCGATGGCAATCGGCCCAATCAGCGCGCGACCGATCCCGTACGCCACGATCGCGCCGACAGCCGCCGGCATCAGGCCGTCGAGGACCGGCGTCCAGTCGTTCTCCAGGAATCGCGGTCCGGCGAGGCGCCGAACGCCCGCCACCGCCAGGCCGAGCGCGATTGCGATCACGATGATGCCGGCCCACGCGACCACGAACGCCTTGAACCCGGTCGCCGCGGTCACGCGGAAGGCAACTCCCGCTGCGGTGAGCAGATCTGATGGCCGCCGATGCGCGGCCGTGATGTGACGCGCCAGCCGATCGGGCGCGCCGAGCCGCTCCAGCACCTGCCGCACCGCAGCGTCGCGTGGGGTGCCGCGTTCCATCATCTCATCGGCCGCGAGCTCCACGTGTGCATGGATCTCCTCGACCGCGGAGGTTCGTTCGCTGTCGGAGAGCGAGAGGGCCTCATGCAGCCGCTGCAAGTACGTCGTGGTCAGATCCTGATCAGGCATTGGATCCCTCCCCGGCCCTCGCCGATGCGACGGCCTCCACGTCGGCGACGAAGCGCTCCCACTCGGCGCGCGCCTCGCTCAGCTGCCCTCGACCCGCGTCGGTCAGGGCGTAGTAGCGCCGCCGCGGACCCCCAGCCCCTTCCTCCCAGGTGCCCGCGATCGCCCCTCGCGCCTCCAACCGGTGCAAGGTGGGGTAGAGGGCGCCCTCGCTGAGACTGAGCTCACGACCGGCGGCACGGATGCGCTGGAGGATGTCGTACCCGTGCAGCCGCTCCTGTTCGAGCGTGGCGAGTACGAGCAGATCCGTCGTTCCCTTCAGGAGCTGATTTCGCGGCAGCGGGCTCATTCCGGGGAGTACCTTGGATAGTGAGGTACTCGCAATCCTGCACCGGGTTCACCCTGCCGTCAAGCCCCAGCTACGGACTCTCGGATGGTGGAGGGGTCGCCGCGCTCGGCTCCGGCGTGGCCGCCAGCGTGGGCACGGGCGTCGGCTCCGGCGTGGGCGGCGGCTCAGTCTCGACGGGCGGCGTTGCGCTCGGTGGGACGCTCGGCTGTGCGGTCGGGGCTGGGGTAGCGGCGCTGGACGAACTGGGCCGCGGCGTGCCGATGGGAGGGGTGATCGACGTGGGACGAGGCGTCACGATCGGTCGCGGGGTCGAGGCGCCCGGAGCCGGCGTCGCGCGTGGTGCCCCCTGGGACGCCTCCGGCTCGGAAGCCTCCGGCGACTCGGACGGAGCGCCGCTGCCGGTCGCGGTCGGGTCGGTCAGGCTGGGAGTGGCGGATGGGCCGCCCGCGCCCGCGAGGATGCCCTCTCCGTCGGGCGTCGGCGAGGTGAGGGTCGAAGCGACGTCCATGCGAGGATCGAGCAACGCCCCCGTGCCGATCCCGACCGACACGCCAAGTGCCACAACCGCGGCGACGCCAACCGCCGCGCGGAGGACCGGGATCGTCGGGATCGCCCGTGGGGGGCGACCCGCCCGCAGCGGTGGCAGCGGGGCGGCGCCCGGCTCGATGGCAAGCAGCGCGTCGAAGGCGGCTGCGTCACGAACGCAGGCGTCGCAGGCCGACGCATGCAGCGCCACATCGCGCGGCAGCTCGACGCGCGCGCCATCGGTCAGCCAGGCGCCGAAGCGCTCGTGGAGGTCGCTCACGCGAGGGTCCTGGCGGCACTGGCCGCAATGCGCTGACCGATCGGCCCGGGCGGCCCATCCAGCGCGTCCGGGGTGGCGGTGGCGCCATCGAGATAGCGGCGGCCCGCGCGGCGGAGGATGGCATCGAGCCGATCGCCATCTCGTCCGACGATCACAGCGACGTCGCGGCGGTCCAGCCGCTCGATGGACGTCGCGATCAGCCCGGCACGCTCTCGACGGCTCAGCGCCGACAGTCCCGCCAGCGCGGCCGACCCGACGTTGAGCTCGGCGAGAGACGCGAGGCGCTCAGCAACGGCGAGGGGCCGGTCATCGGAGCCGGCGGCACGGGTGACGCGGGCGCGGAGCCAGGCGGCGGCACGCTCCGGATGGCGAAGCTCCGGCAGGTGATCGGCGCCTGCGGCGATTGCATCGGCGGCGAGCTGTGCCGCCCGTTGTCGGTCGCCGAGCGTCAGGAGCAGCGCATAGGCATGCAGCCGGCTGCCGTGCAGGTCCCGGAAGGCGGCATGCAGCACCTGTGCTGCGGCGGGACCGGTGGACGCCTCGGCGTGATGCTCGGCTGCCTGCATCGTCTCCTGTGCCGCACGTGCGGTCTGGTGCTGTCCGGTGCGGAAGTCTACCGCACCGACCGACCGGCGGGGAGCATCGGATTCTGGCGGGGGACTTGACAATGAGGTAGAATTGGCCTGCAGACCTTGACAAAGTACTTGACAAGCGTTCGACTCGAACGCGAGGGATTCCCGATCACGACCTCATCCTCCGGCATCGTTGCCGAGATCAAGTCGAAGCTGCCCGCCGTCGAGGTGGTGGGCGAGACCGTCGTCCTCAAGCGCGCCGGCACCGTCTACAAGGGCCTCTGCCCGTTCCACGCGGAGAAGACGCCCTCGTTCATCGTCACCCCGGAGCGGGAGACGTGGCATTGCTTCGGATGCGGCAAGCACGGCGACATCTTCACCTTCCTTCGAGAGCGCGACGGCCTCGAGTTCCGGGAGGCGCTCCAGCGGCTGGCCGAGAAGGCCGGCGTCGAGCTGTCCGAACGGTCGTCACGCGAGGATCGCCGCAAGCGCCGGCTGCGCGACGCGCTCGAGGCGGCCATCGCCTGGTACCGGGAGGTCCTGCTGCAGGCTCACCAGGCGCAGAAGGCGCGCGACTACCTGGCGGAGCGCGGCTTCACCGAGGCGACCCTCGAGCGATTCGGCATCGGCTACGCGCCGAACACCTGGGACGCCATGAACAAGCGCCTGCGCTCCAAGGGGTTCACCGACCAGGAGCTGACCGATGCGGGCCTCGCCAGCCCATCCACCCGTGGCGGGGTGTATGACCGCTTCCGCGGCCGGATCGTCATCCCGATCCGCGACGCGTCGGCGCGGGCCATCGGCCTCGGCGGCAGGATCATGCCCGGCGCCGAGGGACCGAAGTACCTGAACTCCCCGGCCACGGCCCTGTTCGACAAGAGCCGCACGCTGTTCGCCATCGACCTCGCCAAGGGCGCCATTCGCCGCGAGAAGCTGGCGGTCATCGTCGAGGGCTATACCGATGTGATGGCCGCCCACCAGGCTGGTTTCGAGAACGTCGTGGCCAGCCTCGGCACGGCGCTGACGGCCGGGCAGGTCGAGCTCGCCAACCGATACGCGGACGGCGTGGCCCTTGCGTACGACGTCGACGTCGCGGGCGAGGCCGCCACCCAGCGCGGGTTGGTGGAGGAGCTGCAGGGCGTGGTCAGCAAGGTGCGGGTCATCCGCATTCCGGCGGGCAAGGACCCGGACGAGTACATCCGAACCGATCCGGATGGCTGGCGGGCGGCGGTCGCATCGGCAGAGGAGCTGCTGCCGTACTTCATGGAGCGTGCCGCCACCGAGGTCGACCTGCGCCAGGCGCAGGGGCGCAGCGGGTACACGCGCCGCATGCTCGACCTGCTGCGGCGGATCCCGGACCGGGTCGAGCAGGATTCGTACATCCCGCAGCTTTCGCGGCTGGCCGGCATCGACGAACGCATCCTTCGTGACGAGCTCTCTCGAGGCCCGGCACCGATGCCGGTGCGCCCGGCCGGCGACCGCGTCGCCGTGGAGTCGGAGTCGCAACTGAGCCCGCTCGAGCGGGAGGCGCTGACGCTGCTGCTCCTCAACCCGGCGATTGCGGCAGAGCTCCCCGACGACGAGCCCGTACCGATCCGTGACGAGGCGGGTCGCGAGCTCGCCACCGCATGGCGCGCCGCCGTCGCCGGCGGCTCGGCTCGTGCCGACCTGGAGGCCTGGGTCGGTGGACTCGACGCCGCCACCGGGGACCTGGCGCGCAGCCTGCTGGCATCGGCCCGGGCGCGCGGCGTGCGCCCCGACCACGAGACCGACCGCGAGGCATTGCGCGTCTGCCTGCTGCGGCTGCGGATCGGCGAGGCGGAGTCCCGGTTGAGCGACCTGCAGGCACTGATCCGCGCGTCGGCGGAGGACGAGGACGAGAACGACATTCGAGGCCTGGAGCAGCAGTTCCAGGAGCTGACACGAGAACGCGAGCAGTTGATGAGAGCGATCAGAGCACCGGCCGTGGGGGCTGGCGAGAGGAGGAACTGAGCGTGGCGACGGGCACGACGACCACACGCAAGCGGCCGGCAACAGCTGCGGCCGAGGAACCGAAGACACCGAAGGCGGCGAAGGCGGCGAAGGCGGCCGCGCCGAAGGCCGGTGCGGCGAAGACCGCCGCGAAGGCACCGGCTGCGAAGGCCCCGGCAAAGACGGCCGCGAAGGCACCTGCCGCGAAGGCACCGGCCGCGAAGGCACCGGCCGCGAAGAAGGCTGCACCGAAGGCATCGGCGAAGACCGCCGCGAAGCCATCGGCCACGAAGGCATCGGCCACGAAGGCATCGGCCACGAAGAGGGCTGCACCGAAGGCATCGGCGAAGGCACCCGCCAAGGCCGCTTCGACGCGCAAGCGGGCAGCAAACGGCGACGCCGGGGGCACCGACGAGTCGCAGGCGGCGGTCATCAGCGCCCTGATCACCCGTGGACGCGAAGAGGGTTTCCTGACCCACGACCAGATCCTCGAGGCCGTGCCACAGCCCGAGGCGAACATGGGTCAGGTCGAGGAGCTGTACGCGGCGGCCGAGGAGGCGGGGATCGAGGTCCTCGACGACCAGAACCAGCCGACGCTCATCGGTGAGCCCGATGAGGAGGAGGCCGAGGAGGAGGCGGCACCCGCAGCCGGCGCCGCGAAGCCGAAGCAGGCGGAAGAGGATCTCGAGGCGCTCGCCGCCGACCTCATCGGCATCGACGACCCGGTGCGGATGTACCTCAAGGAGATCGGCAAGGTCGCCCTGCTCACCGCCGAGGAGGAGGTCGTGCTGGCGAAGGCGATCGAGCTCGGCGAGCTCGTGGTGGAGGACCCGGCGCGGGCCCTCGTGAACCTGTTCGCCTGGGTCACGCTCGACAGCGAGCCGAAGGCGCGGAGCATGGCCGCCATGCGCGCGTTCGACCTGCCCAAGGAAGCGCCGCGCGTCACGCACGAGGCGATCGACTGGTGGACGGGTCGGAAGCGAAAGACGATCGAGCCGCCGACGATCAAGCTGAGCAAGGCCCGCAAGGCACCGAACCTCGACGACGAGGCACGCACCCGGCTCATGGAGGCCGAGTCGATCCTCAAGGTACTGGCTGCCGATCCGCCGCAGGGCATCCGCGACGCCATCCTGTTCGGCTCGACGTACCGATTCCGCTCGATCAGCCATGCCGGCGCCGCCGAGCTCATCGAGCTGGAGAGCTGGGCGCGCGAGACGGCGCAGGACATCGTCAAGGAGTACATCGCTGCCGGCAACGACAGCGAGTACCTCCTCAGCCTCGGCTACGATCCGACCATCCCGGCCGACGTGCCGCTCGAGAAGCGGACCGGACGCCTGGTGGAGCAGTCGACCGATGCGCGCAAGCGCCTGACCGAGGCAAACCTGCGGCTCGTGGTGTCGATCGCCAAGAAGTACATCGGCCGCGGCATGAGCTTCCTGGACCTCATCCAGGAGGGGAACATCGGCCTCATCCGGGCGGTCGAGAAGTTCGACTACGAAAAGGGCTTCAAGTTCTCCACGTACGCGACGTGGTGGATCCGGCAGGCGATCACCCGTGCCATCGCCGACCAGGCGCGCACGATCCGCATCCCGGTCCATATGGTGGAGACGATCAACCGCCTCATCCGCGTCTCGCGGACGCTGCTCCAGGAGCTGGGCCGTGAGCCGACGGTCGAGGAGATCGCGCGCCGCATGAGCCGCGACGAGATCATCCGCGAGCTGCGCGACAAGCTCCAGCGCGAGCCAACGGAAGGTGAGACCGACGAGCGCGTGGCCGAAGGCCCGCAGACCGTCTCGCCGGAGAAGGTCCGAGAGATCATGAAGGTCAGCCAGGAGCCGGTCAGCCTCGAGACGCCGATCGGCGAGGAGGAGGACAGCCACCTCGGCGACTTCATCCCGGACCTCGCCTCCGTCGCCCCGGCCGACGCGGCCTCCCATCAGCTCCTCAAGGAGCAGGTGGAGGGCGTGCTCGACTCGCTCACTCCTCGCGAGCGGCGTGTCCTGCAGCTCCGCTTCGGGCTGGAGGACGGCCGCTCACGCACTCTGGAGGAGGTCGGGCGGGACTTCAACGTGACCCGGGAGCGGATCCGGCAGATCGAGGCCAAGGCGCTCCGCAAGCTGCGCCATCCCTCACGCTCCCGAAAGCTCAAGGACTACCTGGAATAACCGCCGATGCGGAGCGGCGGCAATCGCCTGCCGTCGCTCCGTCTGGTCCCGCAATGAGGCCCGTGCCCGCCAGATCCCTGCCAGGTGCCAACCACGCCGGCCTTCGGCGACGTCGGGCGCTCGGGACGTGCCGCATGCCAACCAGGCAAGCATCTGGCAAGGTTCCCACGCTCGGCTTCGCGCCCGGAACGTCGCGCGCTCGCCGAAGGCGATCCTGGTAGGCACCTGGCAGCAAAGCGCTGTCGCTGGGACAACCCATCGGCGTAGCATCGGCCGATGGAGTTCCAGGATGTCGTTCAACGGCGGCGGATCGTCCGCCACTTCGCGCCGGATCCGATTCCTCGCGAGGTGCTCGAGCGGATCGCGGCGACCGCGCAACGGGCGCCGTCGGCGGGCTTCAGCCAGGGCCAGCGCGTGGTGATCGTCACCGATCCCGACCGGAAGCGTCGCCTGGCCGAGATGGTCGGGGAGGGCTTCTACACCGAGCGAGGCTTCGACCCGTGGATCAGCGAGGCGCCGGCGCTGTTCGTGCCGGCCGTATCGGCCAAGACCTACGTCGACCGCTACAACGAGCCGGACAAGCGCGACCCGTCCGAGCCGCCCGGGACAGAGGCGGACTGGGACGTGCCGTACTGGTGGATGGACGTCGGCTGCACGGTCATGCTCCTGCTCCTTGCCGCGGTCGACGAGGGGCTCGGCGCGGGATTCGCCGGCGGCGACTTCGATTCCATCCGCGAAGAGGTCGGCCTGCCCGATGACTTCACCCCGGTGGGCGTCATCCCGGTCGGCAGCCCGCTGCCGGACAAGAAGTCACCATCCCTCGAGCGCGGTCGCCGATCGCTCGAGGACTTCGCGCGCTGGGAGACCTGGTAGGGACCATCGGCTGATTTGCCGCTGCCGATGCGGCGGCGGTATCATCCGCCCGTCCCCGGTGCATCCCATGCGTGGATGCCCGATGCGTTCCGGCGTAGCTCAGTGGTAGAGCGGGCGGCTGTTAACCGCTTGGTCGTAGGTTCGAATCCTACCGCCGGAGCCACCTCCAGGCTGAGCTTCACCGCATGAATGTCTTGCGGGTGCGGTGAGGTACGGCTAGGGTGGGACCGGTAGGGCCTTTAGGCGAGGGGAGATGATCGGCGGTTGGCGGATGAAAGCCGCACACGCCCTCGTCCTGGGGATCGCGCTCGTCCTGCCCTTGCCCGCCACGTCCGTTGCCGCGCCGGTCGATGTCGGCTACCGAGACTTCTCCTACGGCTCCGGCGCCTCTGCCCCCACCGGCCAGAAGCCGCAGAGCAAGCTGTGGTTCAGCGACGGCCGCTGGTGGGGCGCCCTGTTCAGCACCGCCGCGGACAGCTACACCGTCCACGAGCTCGACTGGGCCACCCAGACCTGGACCGATACAGGCGTCGAGATCGACCCGCGCAACAGCGCGCGCCTCGATGTGCTGTGGGATGGCTCCTCGCTCTACACCGCCTCGGCCGGGACTGGCACCGGCGGCAGCGACTCGGCCGAGATTCGGCGCTTCAGCTACTCCCCGGCCGGCGGCTACAGCCTCGATGCCGGCTTCCCCGTCAGCGTGACCAGCGGCGGGATGGAGGCGGGCGTGTTCGACAAGGACACCAGCGGCAGGCTGTGGTTCACCTACACGGGCTCCAACGCGGTGTGGGTGACCCACACCACGACCGATGACCTGACCTGGGCGAGCCCCTTCGTCATCCCGGTCATCGGCGCGAACACGCTGAGCTCGGACGACATCTCCGCGATCGTCGCCTACGACGGGAACGTCGGCGTGATGTGGAGCAACCAGACCGACTCGACCATGTACTTCGCGACCCACGTCGACGGCGCGCCGCCCAACGCCTGGACCGTGAACCCGGCGGTCCAGCTGCCGGAGTACGCGGACGACCACATGAACCTCAAGTCGCTGCAGGCCGACGCCGAGGGACGGGTCTTCGCCGCCACCAAGACGTCGCTCAACGCGGGCAGCGCCCCGCTCATGCTGCTCCTGGTCCTGGATGGCAACGGCAGCTGGCAGCGCCACACGGTGGCGACGGTGGCGGACGACCACACGCGCCCGCTCGTCCTCATCGACCAGGAGAACCGGCAGCTCTACTGGCTTGCGGCCGCGCCCTGCTGCAGCGGCGGCGTCATCTACTACAAGCAGACCTCGCTGGACAACATCGACTTCGCGCCGGGGATGGGGACGCCCTTCATCCAGAGCAGCACGGACACGACCATCAACAACATCGCCTCCACCAAGCAGGCGCTCGACTCGTCGACCGGGCTGGTCGCCATCGCCGGCGACGGGTCGACCGTCCCTGACGAGTCGCGG
>DASVEQ010000108.1:0-5898 GCA_036380455.1 Candidatus Limnocylindria bacterium
CGGAAGAGCCCGCGGTCGGCGTACAGCGTCGCGAGCCCGTTGATCGCGCGCATCTCAAGAAACGGATCGCCGAGGGCTTCGGCGGCCAGCAGGGCGCTCTTGCCCCACTCCAGCCGGAGGTCCGCCGGGACCGGGTCCTCCTGATCCTGGCTCACCCAGTACACGAACGACCACCCACGCGCCACCTGCATGCGGGCGCGCGCCTCATCGGTGTCGGCCTCGGCGAGGCCATCCATGACGATCCGCTCGATCCGTTCGGGATCCGGCTTCTGGCGGAAGGCACCCCAGCGCGCACAGGTGCGGCCGATCTTCTCGGCGAGCGACACGCGTCGCGGCCGGTCGCCGCCGGCAAGGGCCAGCGCGCCCTCGTAGCTCGCCAACGCCTCGTCACAGTGATACTGCGCAAGGTGATCATCGCCCAGCTCCTCGAGCGCGGCGAGGCGTTCTGCGTCGGTCGCCGCGAGCGTGACCGCCGCCTCGTGCAGCTCGACCGCCTTGGCGATCGCGAACCGGCGGCGGGCCGATGCGCCGGCCGCAACGAGCGACCGGTGCGCCCGTTGGCGAAGGCGCTCGTACTCGGCGGAATCCTGCTCCCAGGCGAGGTCGCTCTCGTCGCCGGCCACCGCCATCTGATAGTGGTGAGCAACCAGCTCGGCAAACTCGTCCACGCGTTCGCCGGCTAGCTCCTCGATCCACGCGGCGGCGCCGGCATGGGCGCGCGCCCGGCGCGCCTTGGGGAGACTCGCGTACGCGACGTCTCGGACCAGCGCGTGCTTGAAGATGTACTCCACCTGCCCTGCGATCGTCGTCGTGGGGCGGACGAGGATCAGCGCCTTCTGTTCCAGGGCAAGGAGGGCGGGAGCTGCGGCGCCGTTGCCTGCGGCACGCTCGACCGGTGCCTCCCAGAAGACTCGACCGATGACGGATGCCTCCTGGAGCACGCGCTTCTCCGCCACCGGCAGCGCGTCGATCCGCGCCGCCAGGACCGCCTGGATGCTGTCCGGGAGCGCGATCGCGCCGGCATCCGTCGTCACCTGCCAGCCAACGTGGTCGTGAACCAGCGCGCCCTCATCGATGAGGCGGCGCAGCATCTCCTCCACGAAGAACGGGTTGCCCTCGGCCTTTGCGAGGATCTCCGCTCCCAGCTCCCCGGGGAGCTCGGCGGCGTCGAGGAGGCTCGTGATGAGCGCGGCCGATTGCTCGTCGCTGAGCGGCCGCAGCGAAATGGTCGAGATCCCCTCGCTGGTGAGGGCCAGCCCCTGGGCCTCACCCGTGACCTCGGGACGCGCGGTCGCGACGAGCAGAAGCGGTCCGCTGGAGCGGCTGACGAGACGGTCCACCATGCCCATCAGCTGGTCCCCCGCCCAGTGCACGTCCTCCAGCACCACCACCGTCGGGCCGGTGCGGCTGATGGCCGAGAGAAACGCGGGCCATGCGCGGGCCAGCTCGGCGGCGACGGCGTCCGGGGCAAGCTGCTCCAGCGGGTTGTCCGGCATCGGCAGGCCCGCCGTCATGGCCAGCGCATGGATGACACGGAGCCCGTCGTCGGCAGGGAGGTGCCCGGACTCGACGAGGCGCTCCACCGCTGAGCGCAGCTTGTCGGCCGCGGCGTCGGCCGGCTCGTCCAGCGAGATCGCCGCGAACTGGCGGAGGATCTCCCCCAGCGCCCAGTACGTGATCCCGTGCCCGACCGGGAGGCATCGGCCGCGCAGGATGGAGAGCGCCTCGTCCACCCCGCCGGCGGCGGCACTGAACTCGCGGACCAGCCGGCTCTTGCCGATGCCGGCTGGCCCATTGAGCACGACGAGGTGCGGACGCCCCTTCTCGATGACCTCGTCGAGCAGGTCGAGCAACGAGCGCAGCTCGCGGTCACGGCCGACCAGGCGCCCTCGCAACCCGGGCACGCCGCGTGGCATCGGCTCCGCGGCCAGCCCGACCAGGCGCCGCGCCGTGACGGGCGCGCCCTTGCCCTTCAGGGCCAGCTGGACCGGCGGCTCGAACTCGAACGTGCTGCGCGTCGCGAGATAGCTCCGCTCGCCCACCATGGCCGTCCCCGGTTCGGCCGACTGCTCCAGGCGGGCCGCCACGTTCACCGCGTCGCCGCCGACGAGGAGCTGCTCGCCGGGATCGACCGGGGCGATCACGTCGCCGGTATTGATTCCGATGCGGATCTGCATCGTGACGCCGTGCCGCTGGCTGAAGTCGGCATTCAGCGACGCGAGCCGCTCGAGCATCTCGAGCGCCGCGCGCATCGCCCGCTCAGGGTCGTCCTCGCGGGCCGCCGGCACCCCAAACGTGGCCATGATCGCGTCGCCGATGAACTTCTCCAGCCGCCCGCCCCAGGACTCGATCACCGCCGACATGGCGCCGAAGTACTCGGTCAGCAGCCGGCGCATCCGTTCCGGATCGAGCTGCTCCCCCAGCGCGGTGGAGCCGGTGATGTCGGCGAAGAGGATCGTGGCGACCTTGCGCTCCTCGACGACGGGCGCCGACGCGGTGAGCGCCGTCCCGCAGCTGGCGCAGAAGCGGGCTTCGGCAGCCACCGATGCGTTGCAGCGGGGGCACGCCACGGCCAGCGAGCTGCCGCACTCCGGACAGAAGCGCGCGTCGTCCGCCACGGACGCCCCACACGCTGAACACGACGCCATTCGACGCTCCACGGCCGTCCCGTCCAAGGCCTGGCATGGACCGGGAGAGGCGCGAAGTCTCCGCCATTCCGTCGCGCCGATCAAGGGTCAACCGAGCAGCTCGGAGCGTCGTGCGCGACCGCCTGACGTCGCTCCCAGCGATGCTTGGCGCCCGAATCGGCGGCAGCGAACCGCTCGTGTGCAGTCCGGCCGCCGCATCAAGCCTCGGCGCTGAAGACCTCGACGCCCTCGACGAATGTCAGGCGCACCCGAGCTTCGCCGATCGGTCCGGCCCCGCGGTCGCGGAGGTCGCGATCGAGGACGGCGAGGTCGGCGAGCTTGCCGACCTCGATGGTGCCGGTATCGGCGTCGAGGTGGTTGACCCCCGCGCTGCCGATCGTGAAGGCGCGCAGCGCCGCGTCCAGGGTGAGCCGCTCGTCCGGCAGGAATGGACCCACGTCCCGGGTGTCGGGGTCGACCCGGGTGACCGCCACCTCGATCTCGAGGAGCGGATTCGCGCTGCTGACCGTCCAATCGCTGCCGCCGGCGAGGGTGGCGCCGGCGCGCAGCAGGCTCGCGAACGGGTACTGCCATGTCGCGCGATCCGGACCCAGCAGCGGGATGCGAAGCGTCCGCATTTGATCGTCGTCGGAGGCCCAGAGCGGCTGCATGTTGGCGACGACGCCGAGCCGGCCGAAGCGCGGGACGTCGTCCGGGTTGACGACCTCGAGGTGCGCGATATGGTGCCGATGGTCGGTCATGCCGTTGGCCGCCCTGGCCGCCTCGACGGCATCGAGCGCCAGGCGCACGGCACCGTCGCCGATGGCGTGAACGTGCGCCTGGAAGCCGCGTCGGTCGAGCTCGATCACGGCCTCGCGGAGCAGCTGCGGCTCGATGAAGGGCCTGCCGGCATCGGTGCCCGTGACGCCGTCGGAGCCGATGTAGGGCGCCGTCATGAACGCGGTCCGCGACTCGAGGATGCCGTCGAGCATGAGCTTGACGGTGCCCGCGCGGAGGCGCCCGATGGCTGACGCGTCCCGCTGCCGCTCGAGCGTTTCGATCTGCTCGAGTCCCGCCTCGCGGCGCCACCAGAGTGCGGCGACGACACGCGCGGTCAGCCAGCCGGCATCGGCAGCCTCCCCGTAGGCGGCCAGCGCATCGGCTTCGACGTGGGCGTCCTGCCAGGCGGTGATGCCGAGCGCGTGGAGATGACGCTGGCCGGCGCGCAGCCCGTCCAGCAGGTCGTCGTGGGTCGGCGCCGGCAGGAGCGGGTCGACGAGGGCGGTGATCGCCCCGTCGTGCAGTGTGCCGGTCGGCCCGCCGCCGGCATCTCGGGCGATGCGGCCGTCCGCCGGATCGGGAGTCTTGCGATCGATCCGGGCGAGCGCGAGGGCCCGGGAGTTCGCCCAGCCGACGTGACCGTCGTCGCTGTACAGAAACACGGGCCGGTCAGGCACGATCGCGTCGAGCAGCCCACGGTCCGGCTCGCCGCCGGGAAACGCGGTCAAGGACCACCCGCCGCCGGTGATCCAGTCTCGATCGGGATGCGCCGCCGCATGGGCCGCGATCGCATCGAGGTACGCCGGGGCGTCGGCCAGGCCATGGAGGTCGCACTCCCTGGACAGCAGGCCGCCCGAGATGGGGTGGACGTGCGCATCCTGGAAGCCCGGCAGCAACGTCTCGCCCTGGAGCTCGATCACGCGCGTTCTCGCCGCGACCAGCCGCCGCGCGTCGGCTGAGCTCCCGACCTGGGCGATCCGCCCGTCGCGCACCGCCACCGCATCAGCCGGCGGCGCGCCGTCCACCATCGTCTCGACGCGGGCTCCCAGGAAGACCAGGTCGGCAGCGTCTGTCGAGCTCATGCGAGCCCGATCCTACGATGAGCCGATGAGTCGATGCGGAATGCCCGCCGACCGTCGTGCGGCCGGCGGGCTGTGTGGCGTGGGCTACCAGCTGCGATAGCCGGGGCCACCCTCGCCGTAGTAGGTCCCGATGTCGGACCGGTACGTCTCCTCCCGGTACCGGGACTCGTCGAACTCTGGCGCGTTCTCGATCTGATCCTTCGTCCGGTGGACGAACACGCGCCGGTCGTCGATGTCGACGCGGTCGATCACGCCGGCCGGGAGCAGGACCTTCTTGCCGAAGATCCACGGGCCGGTGTCGACCACCAGGTAGCTCGACCCGACGTCCCAGGTCGCCTCGTCGATCGCGCCGATCTGACCGTCGATCGCCTCGACCTTGAACCCGGAGATGTCGGTGTTCCCGAGACGGGAGGACTCCGGATAGGTCCACATGTCGGTCATCGTGCGGTTCTGGGTCATGAGCGCTTTCTCCAACTGCGTCGGTGGTCGGGAGAAATCGGTGCAGGGCCGATGCCGCGGTGACCGGAAGTTAAGGTTCCTTAGCCCCCGCCTGGGGATCAGCGCCGACCACTCCGGCATTCCGTGCCCCGCTGGGGCCGGTCAGTGGCTGTCGTGCGCTCCCTGGGCCATGACCTGCTGGATCTGCTCCTCGGTCAGCTCGGGATGCGCCTCGGCGGCATGCGCCCGCACCTTCTCGAGCAGCTGCGCGTCGTCATCGGCCTCGATGTGGTCGTCGCCCATGGGGCAGTGAACCTCTCGTGACACCAGACTCTCCTTCGGCAGGCCTGCGACTCCTCGGCCGCAGGCCCCACAGCCTAGCCGCACGATTGGCGCGTTGCGTGAGTCCTGATCCGTCGTTGCCGGCTGCAGATCAGCGCCACACATGCACCCCATCGGGCGGGTGACGTCGCCACGGTGCGGCACCGAGCGCGCAGAGGGCGACGGCCGATCCGATTTGGGCTTCAGGTGCGGCGCTCGGCTGAATCCGGCGGCCCGCCGAGGAGCAAGGACGCGCCGCGCGCCGGATTCCTGCAGCCTGTGACGGCGCTGGATGGTCGAAGCCGAATCAGCCCGTGTGCTGCGGCGTCACCCGCCGCATCGCGAGATCGAGCCCGAGCAGGATCCAGCCGATCGCCATCGTCACGATGCCGACCTGCGAGAGCGTGTTGAAGATCGTCGGGGAGGCTTCGGAGACGAGACCCAGGCGATCGATGCCGGTGAGCGTCAGCAGCGAGCCAACCGCCACGGCCCATCCGCCGATGCGGCTCACCGCCCCGATCAGGGCGGTCGCGGCGCCGAACCCGGCGCTGCCCAGCTACCCGGCGCGCTTAGTCCCTCGGGTGGCGACGCTCCGACGCGTTACGCGAGCCCGCCGCGGAGGGCGAGTCCGGATCCGCCGTCCCGCCGGC
>DASVEQ010000109.1:0-2152 GCA_036380455.1 Candidatus Limnocylindria bacterium
CGATCGCCATCTGCGGCATGGAAAACATGGACCCGATGGGGGTCCACACCGGCGACTCGATCGTCGTGGCGCCGATCCAGACCCTGCCCGACCCGGTCGTGCAGCGCCTGCGCCGATGCGCCCTGAAGATCGTGCGCGCCCTGGAGCTCGAGGGCGGCTGCAACGTCCAGCTGGCCGTCGCCCCGGATGGGAGCGACTACCGCGTCATCGAGGTGAACCCGCGAGTGAGCCGCTCGTCCGCGCTGGCGTCCAAGGCGACCGGCTATCCGATCGCGCGCGTCGCGGCCCTCATCGCGCTCGGCAGGCGCCTCCACGAGCTGCCGAATCCGGCGACCGGCGGCAACTCCGCTGCGTTCGAGCCCGCCGTCGACTACGTGGTCGTGAAGCTCCCACGCTGGCCATTCGACAAGTTCCCGCTCGCCGACCGGAGCCTCGGCGTCCAGATGAAGGCGACCGGCGAGGCGATGGCAATCGACCGCGAGTTCGGCTCTGCCCTGCTGAAGGCGATCCGCTCCCTCGAGCCACGCGGCCGTGGCTGGCTCTGGGAGGACCCGGCCTGGGGCCTGGCGGAACACGCACCGGAGGATCTCGAAGCCTTCCTCGCCCCGTCGGATACCCGGTTGTGGCGGATGATCGGCCTGCTGCGCCATGAGCGCGCGGACGCGGCTCGCATCGCCGGCGTCACCGGCATCGCCCCGTGGTTCACCGAACGGATCGCGGAGCTGGTGGTGGCCGAGCGTCGGCTCGTCGGGGGTTCGTTGCTCGACGCGAAGCGGATCGGGTTCGGCGACGCCGACATCGCCGAAGTGTCGGGCGTGCCTCCGGCCGCCATCCGCCGTGCGCGGGTGCGCGCCGGCATCTTCCCGGCCTATCGCCGCGTCGACACCTGCGCCGGCGAGTTCCCGGCGGAGACGCCGTACTTCTACTCGTCGTACGCGATGAACGAGGTGGCGCCGCCCGCGGATCGCCAGAGCGTGATCGTGGTCGGGTCGGGGCCGATCCGCATCGGGCAGGGGATCGAGTTCGACTACTGCAGCGTGCGCGCCGCCTGGGCGATCCGCCAGATCGGCCTCGATGCGGTCGTCATCAACAACAACCCCGAGACCGTGTCGACCGACTACGACGCCTGCACGCGCCTCTACTTCGAGCCGCTCGATACCGAGTCGGTGCTCGATGTCATCGACCAGGAGCGGGCGTTGACCGGCACCCCGCCGGCGGTCGTGCTGACCTTCGGCGGCCAGACCGCCATCGACCTCGCCAAGGATCTCGCCTACGCAGACGTGCCGATCGCCGGCCTCACGGCCGAGGCAATCGAGATCACCGAGGACCGAGAGCGCTTCGCCGGCCTGCTCACCGAGCTGGGGATCGTCGGTCCGCGTGGCTCGCTGGCGGCCACCGAGAGTGAGCTGCGCGAGTCGATCGCCGCCCTCGGCGGCCTGCCGGTCATCGTGCGGCCATCGTGGGTGATCGGTGGTCGCGGCATCGCCGTGCTGCGCACCCCGGACGACCTTGCAGCCTACCTGGGCACGGATGTGGGATGGCCGCTGCGCGTGGACGAGCTGGTGGACGGCGTCGAGCTCGACGTGGACGCCGTCTCCGACGGCACAGCGTGGGCGGTGCCAGGCATCCTCGAGCAGATCGACCCGCCCGGCGTGCACTCCGGGGACTCGGTGGCAGTGCTGCCGCCGCAACGCATCTCACGCGACGTCCAGGAGGCCGCTGCGGCGGCTGCTGGCAGAATCGCGCTCGCCCTCGGCGTGCGCGGCATTCTCAACGTCCAGATGATCGCTGCGGGTGATCGTGTGGTGGTGATCGAGGCGAATCCGCGTGCGAGCCGCACGGTGCCGATCGTCGCGAAGGCGACCGGGCTGGACGTGGTGGCGGCCGCCGTGCGGTGTGCGCTCGGCGCCACGCTGGCCGAGGTCGGGCTCACACCGGGGCTCGCCGCCGATGGCGCGCTGGTGGCGGTGAAGGCGCCGGTCGGCTCCCTGTGGCGGCTGCCGGGCGTGAGCGCGGCCCTGGGTCCGGAGATGCGCTCCACCGGCGAGGTCCTCGGCCTGTCGCGCGATGCTGGCGACGCGCTGCGCCTGGCGACCGAGGCCGCGGCCGCCCACGGCGGCTGAGCCGCTCAGCAGCACCGGGCATCGGGAAG
>DASVEQ010000110.1:0-2326 GCA_036380455.1 Candidatus Limnocylindria bacterium
CGCCGTAGTGACGGGCGATGCCGGTGAGGTGCTCACCGGCGCGAACGGCATGCGTGCGCGGCTGGGCGGCGGCCGGCGCCCCGGCGGCGGGTGCCGGCGCGGCGGGCGCCGGGGCGGGTGCGGCCGCAGGTTCGAGGCGAAGGCGCTGGCCCGCGAAGATACGGTTCGGATCCCGAAGCCCGTTCAGCTCGACGATGCGTTCGATGGTCAGGTCGTGGCGCCGCGCGATGGCGGTCAGCGTGTCGCCCGATCGGACGACGACCTCATCGGCGCCGATGGCCACCGTGGCCAGAATCGGGGCGGCGACGAGCGCCGTGGCGATGCTCGCGGCAGCGGCGCCGAGCCTGGGTCGAGACAACAAGGAACCGGTCCTCCTGCATCCGTGCTCCGCCGGCGGGCGGGTGACGTCACGGGCGGGCCGATGCTAGGAGCCAGTGGGGGAGGGTCAAGGTACCTCCGGGTGGCGGGGGAGTACTTCGGTACCGTGCTGTGCGGTCCGGACCGGCTGGGCGGTCCAGGGACCTACCCGCTCCTCTGATATACTCGTGCGGCTCATGCACCTGGCATGAGCGCCCCATCACACACGCCAGGCGGATCCCGCTGGTCGTCGGTGCCCTCGCATGAGCGAGCGGTCGACCCGGGAGCAACGAACGTCGGGCGGAGGAACAACCGGAGGTATCACATTGGCTGCCACCAGCATGAAGCAGCTGCTCGAGGCCGGCGTCCACTTCGGACACCAGACCCGGCGCTGGAACCCGAAGATGCGCGACTACATCTTCGCGGAGCGCAACGGGATCCACATCATCGACCTGGCGCAGACGGTCACGCGCCTCGAGGCCGCGCTCGCCTTCGTCCGCGAGACCGTCCAGCGCGGGGAGTCGATCCTCTTCGTCGGCACGAAGAAGCAGGCACAGGAAGCCCTGGCCGAGGCGGCCCAGCGGTCCGGCCAGCACTACGTGAACACCCGCTGGCTCGGCGGGATGCTCACGAATTTCATGACCATCAAGCGCCGCATCCAGCGCCTCGAGGCGCTGGAGGCGCGCCGCGACTCGGGCGAGTTCGAGCGTCTCACGAAGAAGGAGGCCTCGAAGCTCAGTGACGAGATCACGAAGCTCGACGCCGCGCTCGGTGGCATCCGCAAGATGCGCCGGCTGCCGGGCGCCGTGTTCATCGTCGATCCACATCGCGAGTCGATCGCCGTGGCGGAGGCCCGGCGCCTCGAGATCCCCATCGTGGCGATGACCGACACGAACTGCGATCCCGACCTCGTCGACTGGGTCATCCCGGCCAACGATGACGCCATCCGCTCGGTGAAGCTGATCTGCGGCCTCGTCGCGGAGGCCGCCATGACCGCTCAGCAGGAGCGCCAGGCGCGCCTGGACGAGGAGTTCGAACAGGCCGAGGCGATGCCGCCGGTGGACGAGACGACCCTCGGCTCCGAGGCCGACTACAGCGCCGCGCTCGCCTCGGGCGAGGCCCTGGTGTTCGAGCCGGAGCCGGAGGACGACGAGGAGGAGGAGCGCCGGGCACGCGCCCGTCGCGCCGCCCACATCGAGGAGGGGGAGCCCGAGCACGATCCCGACCGGGAGCACGAGCGCCTCATCGACGAGCATGCCAAGGAGCCGCCCGTGAAGCGACGGCAGGAAGGACCATGACCAACACGGTGACGATCAAGCCAGAGGACGTGAAGAAGCTCCGCGATTCGACCGGGGCCGGCATCATGGACTGCAAGCGCGCGCTGGAGGAGTCGGGCGGCGACGTCGACAAGGCGGTGCTGTGGCTCCGCGAGAAGGGCCTGTCGACCGCCGCCAAGAAGGCCGGGCGGGCGGCGCGCGAGGGCATCATCGAGAGCTACATCCACCACGGCGCGCGCCTGGGGGTACTCCTGGAGCTCAACTGCGAGACGGACTTCGTGGCGCGCACCGACGATTTCCGCCAGCTCGCCCGCGAGATCGCGATGCAGATCGCCGGCATGGCGCCGCTGTACGTGAGCCGCGAGGACGTGCCAGCCGACATCCTCGACGAGCAGAAGCGCCTGTTCGCCGTCGACGCCGAGCGCGACGGCCGGCCGGCCGACCGCGTGCCGATGATCGTGGAGGGCAAGCTCAACAAGTGGCTCGAGTCGGTCTGCCTCCTCGAGATGCCGTTCCGCGACACCGAGCAGCGGGTCAGCGACCTGGTCAGCGAGAAGGTCGCGCTGTTGGGCGAGAATATCCGCGTCGCGCGCTTCGCTCGCATGGCGGTCGGGGAGACCACGGAACGCGACGACCGGGAGGCCGCGCAGATTGACTGATCCCGCCCTGGAGGTCGCGAGGCTGCCGCACCG
>DASVEQ010000111.1:0-15024 GCA_036380455.1 Candidatus Limnocylindria bacterium
TTGCCGGTGACCTGCCCGACGAGCTCAAGGAGCAGATCAAGCAGGCGCTGCTCGACTACGCCGGCACCGAGGAGGGCCAGGCGACACTCGAGGCGATCTACGAGATCACCGGCCTCGTCGAAGCCGACCAGGAGGCCTTCACGATCGTCGAGGACGCTGCCGCGGAACTCGGCGTCGAGGGCGACTGACCGTTGAATGACGAGGGGGCGGGCCTGAACGGGTCCGCCCCCTCCGTCGTTTGCGCACCATGATCCGCTTCGAAAACGCCTCGGTCACCTACCCCGGAGGCGTTCACGCCCTGAAGAACCTGACCCTCGAGATCCCCGACGGCCAGATGATGGTGATCGTGGGGCTCTCGGGGGCGGGCAAGTCGACGCTCATTCGCGCCATCAACGGCCTCGTGCCGCTCAGTGACGGCGACGTGACGATCGACGGCGAGAGCGTCCGCCGCGCGAAGCCACCGCAGCTTCGCGAGATCCGCTCGAAGGTCGGGATGATCTTCCAGACGTTCAACCTCGTGAAGCGGACGTCCGTCCTCAACAACGTCCTGCTCGGCCGCCTCCACGACGCGGGCACGATGCGCTCCCTGCTCGGGTGGTATCGGCCCGACGACGTGGAGATCGCGATGCGCGCGCTCGAGCGCGTCGACATTGTCGAGAAGGCGTACGTCCGTGCCAGCAACCTGTCGGGCGGGCAGCAGCAGCGGGTCGGCATCGCGCGCGCCCTGGCGCAGGAGCCGAAGATCATCCTGGCCGATGAGCCGGTGGCGAGCCTGGATCCGCCCACGAGCCACGTCGTGATGCGAGATCTCCAGCGAATCAACCGCGACCTCGGGATCACGACGATCGTGAACCTCCACTTCCTGGACCTCGCCAAGGTCTACGGCGATCGGATCATCGGCATGCGCTCGGGGGAGCTCGTCTACGACGGGACCGGGGAACAGGCCGACGAGCGCGTGTTCCGGGACATCTACGGCCGCTCATTGACCGCCGACGACGTGCTGGGCGAGCCGACCAAGACCGTCTCGGTATGACATCGGCCGCATCGGTGCCGCCGGCGCACGCCCGTCCCGCGAAGCCGCCGCGCTCGTATCTGCCGCTGCTCGGCCTGGCCGCGTTCGTCGTGGTCACCTGGCTCTCGGTGGGCGAGGAGTTCGGCATCGGGCTGGACCCGGGCCTCCTGGTGGAGAATCTCGGACGCGGGACCGGCATCTGGGCGGAGTTCCTCGAGCCCAACTGGTCCTTCCTGCCGGAGACCTTCGGGCCGCTGCTCGAGACGTTCCAGATGGCCGTCATCGCCGCGGCCGTCGGGTGCGGCATCGCGCTGCCGGTCTCGTTCCTCGCCTCGCGAGTTTCGACCCCGAACGTCGCCACCTACCTCGCCGATCGCGGGCTGCTCAGCATCGTGCGCGCCATCCCGGACCTGCTGTACGCGCTGATCTTCGTGGCCGCGGTGGGCATCGGCCCCCTCGCGGGCATCCTCGCGCTCGTCTTCTTCAACATCGGCGTCGTGGCCAAGCTGCTGTCGGAGACGATCGACGGCGTCGACACGGGCCCGCTCGAGGCCACCCGCGCCGCCGGCGCGAACCGGATCCAGACCCAGCGCTGGGCGGTGCTCCCGCAGGTGCTGCCCAACTACGTCGCCTATTCCCTGTACACGTTCGAGCTCAACATCCGGGCCTCGACCGTCATCGGGCTCGTCGGTGCCGGCGGCCTGGGCGTCCTCCTCAACACCCAGCGCGCCTTCTTCCGATACGACAACCTGGCCGTGATCATCGTCGAGCTCTTCGTGCTCGTCTTCGCCATCGAGTTCTTCTCGATCTGGCTGCGCCGGCGGCTCGTGTGACGGCATCGGTCACCTTGCGGCCGGCGGAGCCGTCGCACGCCAGGCGAAACGCCGGGTTCATCGCGGCCGCGGCGTTGGTCATTTGGGCCGTTCTCACTGTGGAGGCCGACTGGACGGAGCTCGCCGAGGTTCCGGGCGGCATCGCGAGGCTGTTCTTTCGGCTTTTCCTCGAGAACGGCGTCGACTGGACCTATCTCCCGACCGCGGCCGAGGCCATGCTCGACTCGATCTGGATCGCCTGGGTCGGCACGATCATCGGGGCCGTCATCTCACTGCCGATCGGCTTCTTCGGCGCGAGGAACGTCTCGAGCGGACTGATCTCGAACGTCGTCCGCCAGGTTCTGAACGCGATTCGCGCCTTCCCCGAGCTCGTTCTCGTCATCGTCATCTTCATCCCGATCGCCGGACTCGGAGCCGTGGCCGGTGCCCTCGCCGTCGGGCTGCACTCGGTCGGGACCCTCGGGAAGCTGACCGCGGAGGTGGTCGAGGGCATCGACCCCGGACCAGTGGAGGCGACGCGCGCGGCCGGCGGTCGCGCGCTCCAGGTTCAGCGCTGGGGGGTGCTGCCCCAGGTGCTCCCGGAGATCATCGCGTTCTGGCTATACCGCTTCGAGATCAACATCCGGGCGGCGGCCATCCTCGGGGTCGTCGGGGCCGGCGGAATCGGCACCGTCGTCCAGGAAACGATCGTCTATCGGCGCTACGACAAGGCGGGCATGGCGATCCTCGTTGTCATCGTCGCCACGATCCTCATCGACGCGGTATCCGGATGGGTGCGGCGCCGGATCATCGAGGGCGCCGAGGCGCGCACCGACGCCGGCGACGTCGAGGGCCTCGGCAGCCCGCTCAGAATGGACTCCGACATCGGCTAGCGCGTCCGCCTCGTTCGCCACATCGGGGCCAGCTGGACCACCGCGGCGCCCGCGGCGGCCAGCATCAGACCGATGAGCTGCAGCGGCTGGAGCTGCTCGCCCAGGAAGATGATCGCCAGCGCGGCGATCTGGATCGTCATCGTGTTGTTCACGACGCTCGACTCCACGGCGGTGAGCGTCCGGAGGGTGTGGTTCCAGAGGGTGAAGGCGAAGGCCGTGTTCACGAGCGCCAGCCACCCGACGATGAGCCAGCCGGCCGGGTCGAGCGCCGGCCATCCCTCGAGCGCGACGCCCACCCCGAGCAGCGCCACCGCGCCGATGAGCATGCTCGTCGCGGTCAGGCCGGTCGCGCCTCCCAGCCGCCCGATCGCATCGCGGGCCAGCCGGCGGCCGAGGTGGGACGAGAGGGCGGCGGCGGTCACGCAGGTCGCGGCCGCCGCGAAGCCGACGGCGGCATCGGCCTCGACCTCGAAGGGGCCGAAGTACAGCAGCGCGCCCAGTGTCAGCAGCCCGATGCCGGCAACCTGCCCGAGCGTGGCTCGTTCGCTCCGGCCGCGGAGGGCCATGAGCGCGACGACCGCGGGGATGGAGGACAGGACCAGGCTCACGGCCGTCGCTGGCAGCACCGACAGGGCCGCGTATTGCGCACCCTGCGCGACCGCCACGAAGAGCAGCCCGTACACGCCGACGCGTCGTAGCATCCGTCCCGTGACGGGCTGTGCGGCGTGGGCCGCCCGCATGGCGCGGATGCCGAACGGCAGGAGGATCGTGGCCGCCAGGGCATAGCGCAGGCCGGCGAACGACAGCGGCTGCAGGTCGAGGTCGTCCATGCCGACCTTGATCAGGATCCAGGAGGTCGACCACAGGAACGTGACGAGCAGCGCCTGGGCGACCGCCAGAGCGTGCTGGCGGCCGGAGCGGGCGTCGGGTCGCATCGGCTCTGACAAAGCTGGCAAGGCTAGCACCCGTGCCGGGCGCTTACCACAGCGGCACGCAACCGCCAGGAATCCCGCCAGGAGGCACTCGGGCTGGTCGCTTTGTGCCATTGCGGCACGCGCCGGCCAGGCCACGGGACCTCGAATGCGGTCGACGTGGTGTCAATGGCCGTTGTGTGCCACCGCCGCACTGCGTCGGCTGGATGCGGAGCCCCATGCCCGAACGGTGCTCCCGCGGCACACGACGGCCGACGAGCCGCTCATGAGGCATCATCGGCCGATGCAGCAGTTGACCAACGCCGGCGAACTGCGGCGCCGAGACCGGGCCGCGCGCGAAGCCGAGGAGGAGCGCCTCAGTCCGGCCGCGACTCACTCGGCGGCCTCGCGCGGCCGAGTACGCCCCGAGGAGCCGGACGAGTTCCGGACCGCCTTCGAGCGCGACCGCGATCGGATCATCCATTCGAAGGCGTTCCGGCGGCTGAAGCACAAGACGCAGGTCTTCCTCAACCCGGAGGGCGACCACTTCGTCACGCGCCTGACGCACACCATGCAGGTGACGCAGGTCGCCCGGTCACTGGCCGCCGCCCTGAGCCTCAACGAGCCGCTGGCCGAGGCGATCGCGCTGGGCCACGACGTCGGCCACTCGCCCTTCGGCCATACCGGCGAGGACGCGCTCAGCCCGTACTTCGCGCCCCACGAATGGCACCACGCGGCGCAGAGCGTCCGCATCTTCGAGGTGCTCGAGGATCAGAACCTGACCTGGGAGGTGCGCGACGGCATCCGCGCGCACTCCTGGAAGATCGACCCGCCGCCGGCCACGCCGGAGGCGTTCTGCGTGCGCTTCGCCGACCGGATCGCCTATCTGGCCCACGACGGCGTCGACGCGCTCCGCGCCGGCGTCCTGGATCGGGCGGCCTTCCCGGCGCACGTGATCGAGCGCTTCGGTGTGCCCGGGCGGCCGTGGATCAACAGCATGATCAACGCGGTCATCGGCGAATCGCTGCGGACCGGGTCGGTCCGCATGGCCGACGAGACGCTGGCCGTCATGAACGAGCTGCGCGACTTCATGTTCACGAACGTCTACGAGTCGGCCGAGCAGCTGCGGCAGCAGCGACGGGCGATCGCCGTCATTCGCGATCTGATGGACTGGCACCTCGAGCATCCCCACGAGATTCCCGGCTCGTATCGCCAGCACGACGCGCCGGTGCCGGTCCAGGCCGCCGACTACATCGCCGGCATGACCGACCGCTTCGCCCTGGCCACCCACGACCGCCTGTTCCGGCCGACGCTGAACCTGTAGGCCGGTGCCGCCACGACGGCGTCGTCAGCGGAAGACCCGCAGCGCCTTCGGCCGCACCTCGAAGGTGACCGGCGTGAAGCCGATGCTGACGCCATCGGCATGCGCCGGGAGCGCGCGGCGAACGCCCTCGATCGTGACCCGGCCGGCGGAGTAGGTCGCCATCCGCGGCTCGCGGCGCGGCCGGCGCCGCGCCACCGCCAGGAAGTGACGCAGCACCTCCCAGCGATGCATGCCGTGGAAGACGGTGACGGTGAGGAGCCCATCGGTCGGGTCGGCGTCGTCCGCGATGGCGAAGCCCATCCCGTGGTACGGGCCGTTGCTGACGGTCACGGCCGGCGAGCCGGTGCGGTACGTGCGATCGTCGATCGTGATCCGCATCGGCGTCTTCCGCAGCCGGAGGCCGCGGAGGAGGGAGACGAAGGCACGCCACCATCCCCGCCTCCCGGCCAGCTCCACGGCCAGGAAGCCGATGGCCTCGACCCCCACCCCCGCCGCCTCGAAGAACGGGCGCCCGTCCTCGCCGTCCCGGATCAACCACCCGGCATCCACCTCGGTCGACCTGCCTGCGCCGATGACGTCGAGCGCCTCCTCGAGGGTCACGGGGATGCCGAATCCGCGAGCCATGTTGTTGAAGCTGCCCATCGCGAGGATGCCGAGCGTCGCCTCCGGGTGGCCGACGAGCGCGGTGGCCACGACGCTGACGGTGCCGTCGCCGCCCGCGGCGATCACGTCGCGCCCGGTATCGGCGGCGCGGGTCGCGATCTCGGCGAGGTCGTCGTCCTCGGCGATCGCGTGCGGCTCCACCTCGAGGCCACGTCGCTCGAGCGCGGCGCGCAGCGCATCGGCGGTCAGGAGCTCCGGGTCATCCGCCAGGCCGGGGCCGGAGCCCGGCTTGCCCCCCGCGATCGGGTTGACGAGGAGGAGGAGCGGGCGGCGCGTCACCCGGTTCCCCGCTGGTACGCCTGGAACGACTCGTCGCCGCACGCCAGGACGATGCGCTGCGGCAGCGGCTCGCCGCTGGCAGCCGGCCGGCGGCCGGGCTCGACCCATACGTCCCACGTCGCCAGGCCAAAGGTGATCGAGCCGGCCGGCTCGAGCGGCTCGTCGATCCCCACCAGCAGCGGCGCGTCCGTCGGACTGCCGACCGGCTGGTACGGGGCCGGCTCGTACGGCAGCGTGGCCGGGCACTCGGCCGGCGCGCCGGCGCGCAGGATGGCGAAAACCGCGACGAGGACGAAGGCGGCGAGCGCCAGGCCGCCGCAGCCGATGGCCCGCCAGTTCACGCGCGAACGATCCCGAAGCGATCGAACTCGCCGCTGGCCGGCGCGCGGCGCGCGGCCACCCGCTCGACACGCGCGCCATCCGGACCCGCCCACAGGCGCCTCTCGAACTCATCGAGCGCTTCGGACGTCCCCTCCGCGACGAGGTCCACCGAGCGCTCCTCGTCGGCGTTCATGACCCAGCCGGTGATGCCGAGCGCCTCGGCCTGGCGCCTCGCCCACCACCGGTAGCCGACCCCCTGCACCCGGCCCGAGATCCGGGCGCTCATGCGCTCCTCGTTCACCGTTCCCGGGTGGCCGGGAGCATCGGCCAGGCGAGCATGGCGGCCTCGAGGGCCAGCCTGGGTGCGGCGTTCTCGCGCAGCCCGGCGTGGACCTCCTCCAGCCGGCCGGCCATCGACAGGAGCGACGCGGCATCGAGGCGAGCGGCCAGTCGATCGAGGTCCGCCCCCAGCTCCATGCCCGGCGCCAGCGACGGGCGGCCGGCCGACGCCACGAGCAGGTCGCGCGTCAGCCCGATCCACGCCTCCACGACAAGGATCGCCGCCTCGCGCTGCACCGATGCCGGCGTGCGCGCCTCCTCGTCGTCGGCCTGCCGGGCCGGCACCAGGCTCACGGCATCGTCGATGAGATCTCGCACGGCACCGAAGCGGTCGGCGCGTCCCCGCTCGAGCAGCGAGAGCAGCTCGGCCTGGAGGCGCCGCCGCCAGTCGACGAGATCGCGGTTGCGTGCGTAGGCGACCGCGGTCCCGCCCAGGCCGTTGGCGATCCGGGCCAGCGCGTCGGCGAGGTCGTGGGGCAGCCGCTCCACGTCCATGAGGTGCGCGGTCAGCTCTTCGCGCGGCACGGGACCGATGCGCATCGGCTGGCAGCGCGATCGGATCGTCGGCAGCAGCCTCGACGGCTCGTCCGCGACGAGGATGAAGGTGTGCCGCTCGGTCGGCTCCTCGAGCGTCTTCAGCAGCGCGTTCTGGATCTGCTCGTTCGCACGGTCGGCGCGTTCGACGACCACGACCCGGCGATCTGCGACCACCGGGGCGCCCGCCGCGTCGAGGAGCCAGCGACGGGCCGCCGCCACGATGCTCTCCCCGGTGCTCCTCGCCTCGCGCCACGCGTCCGGGGAGCCGATCACGAGGTCGGGGTGGGACCGGGCCCGCGCGTCGCGGCAGCCACGGCAGGCGTTGCACGGACGCCGCGAGGCACCTGCGTCGGCGCAGAAGGCAAGGGCCAGCAGATCGTCGACGAACGCGGCCTTGCCGGCACCGGGAGGCCCGTGGACGAGGATCGTTCGACCGACCCGCCCCCGCGCCGCGCCGAGCGTCGCCATACGCCGCGCGACGGGCTGTCCGAGGCTGCGAAACCCCGGAGCGACATCGGTGCTGACCATCGGCGAGGAGTATAGGGTCGCGCCTCCATCCCGCTCCGTGGCCCGGGTGGGCGCCGGTGCGGGGCAGTGGCATACTTCGTGCACCCCATATGCGGCCGACACCTGACAGGAGGTAGCCATGCCGAGCCCGGCAACCCGCACGGCCGACGACATCGCCGATACCGTCAAGACGCTCATCGACCGCATGGTCGATGCGAGGTTCACCCAGGAGATGGCGAAGCGTGGCCAGGACGTGGCCGAGCTGCTCGCGGAGCGCGGATCCGAAGTCGGATCCGTCGCGAACGAAGCATGGCGCGACTCCGGTCCCATCCGTCGTGACGCTGCCAGGAAGCTGACGCGCGCCAGCGCGGACGCCGCGAGGTGGTCCGATCAGAGGTGGCGGCGCTCTCTGCGGCCGATGCTGAAGGACCTCTGGAAGCGGCGGACCCTGGCCGTCGGCGCCGCCGGCGCCGCGGTCCCGGCCGGCCGCGAGCTCGTCGACACCGCCGCCGCGCGGCTCGGCATCCGCCAGCGCCAGGAGGAGCGCCACTGGGGCGCCTTCTTCCTCGGCCTGCTGCTCGGGGCCGCCGCAGGCGCGATCGTCGCGCTCCTGACGACGCCGAAGCGCGGTGACGAGATGCGTCACGAGCTCGGTGCGAAGGCAGACGGGATCGCGACGAAGGCTCGCGACGAATGGGTCCCGATCTTCCAGAGCGGCGAGACGACGAACGGGCACGCCGATGCTGCCGCGGACGCGATCGGCGACGCCTCGGCGAACCTCGGGGAGGCGGCCGCGGAGGCCGGTGCTGCCAGTGGCGAGGTTGCCGACCAGGCCGCCACCGACACGGCCGAGGCCATCAACGAGTCGTACGACGCCGTCGACCGCGAGTCGCCAGCCTCGTAGCGTCCCGCCTCACAGCACGACGCTGCCCGGAGGGCCGGCGTCCATGCATGTGGGCGTCGCCGTGCCCGATCGATCGGCGGATCCTTCACCCAGAACTGGAGTCCCGTGCGAGCTCGAGCATGGATCGGCGAACCGCTCACCCGAGGCCGGCGATTGGGCGGCTCTGGTGAACCATTCGCTCATCGATGCTCCCTAGCGCGCCGGAGCCGCTCGGTCCGTGAACAATTCGCCGATCGATGATCTGCAAGACGAGCGACGCGGCCGAGCCTGACGGTCGCGTTGCCCGCCCGGCGAAGGGGCCCGAACACACGGCGCTCTCTCCGACGCGATCAGGGGCCCACCGCGCGGCTCAGCCACACGCGGGGGGCACGAATGATCCCTGGTTCAGATCAGGATTCGGAACCCGCCCGCGGCTTGCGAGCCGAGCGGAAGCGGCCCCAGATGCCCTGCGGCTCGCCATCGGCGCCGGTCTCGCCGGGCGCGACGGCGGCCGACTCATCCTTCTTGGCCCGGGTCGAGCGCCGCTTCGGCGTTGCCGGCGTCGCCGGCGTCGCCTCTTCCGAGGGCGCCTCGGCGGTGGCCCTCGACCGGGTTCGCCGCTTCGGCTTCTCCTCGTCGGCCGCGGCCTCGGTGGGCGCCTCGGCCTTGCGGGTGCGCGTTCGGCGCTTCGGCTTCTCCTCGTCGGCGACGGGCTCGGCGGGCGCCTCGGCCTTGCGGGCGCGCGTTCGGTGCTTCGGCTTCTCCTCGGCGTCGGGCTCCACCGCAGGGGCCGCGGCGGCCATCGCCTCCAGCTCCTCCGGGCTGAGCCCGAGCTCTGCCAGGGTGGCCGCATCTGCCTCCTCGAAGCCGTACTCGCGCTGCTCGCCGTCGGCTCCGTCCAGCTGGCTGAGGTCGTCGAACTCCTCCCAGCCGATCTCGCCGGGCTCTCCGGCGACGGCGCCATCGGGGGCGGCCTCGTCCTCGCGGCGCGAGCGGCCACGGCCGCGGCCTCCTCGACGGCGGCGACGCCGTCGGGCCTGCTCGTCACCGTCGACGATCGGCGCGTCGGTGGCGGCAACCGGCGCGGCAGCCTCCTCCGCGTCGCCCGCGGGAGCGGCCACCGGGGCGGCGGCCGCCGGGCGACGACCGGTGCCGCCGCGGGTGCGGCGGCCGTTGCCCGACGGCGCGGTGCCGGTCTTCAGCGCGGCGAGCGCCGCGGCGGCGACCGACGGCGACGCCTCGCGGAACCCGAACTCGGGGTTGACCTCCTTGGCGGGCATCTCCGGCGCGCTCATGCTGGCGCGAACGGCGCGGCCCTCCTTCCGGCTGATGGAGGCGATTTTCATGATGTCCTGGAACTCATCGGCGACCGCGATCAGGTCGGACGAGGTGTTCGGCTTGAAGCTGATCACCTCGGCGCGGACGCCCTTGTCCTGGAGCGCGCGGATGGCGGGTGCGAAGTCGCCGTCGCCGGACACGATGACGGCGATGTCCATCCGATCGGCGAGGCGGAACAGGTCGACCACGAGCTCGATGTCGAGGTTCGCCTTCATTCGGCCATCGCCGAACTTGCGAATGTCCTTGACCACCGGCTTGTAGCCGTTCTTGGCGAGGAAGTCGATGAACTTCCTCTGGTTCTCGTTTTCCGGGTCGAGCCCGGTATAGGCATAGGCGCGAATCAGGTCGCGCCCCTTGGTGGCGTGCTTGAGGAGGGCGACGTAATCGACGTCGACGTCCTGGCCTCGAGCCGCGTAGTACATGTTGGCGACGTCAACGAACATCGCCACGTTCTTGCTCACGGTTGAGCTCTTCTCCTGTAAGGATGTGATGTGGGCGGAAGGGCCTGCGAAGGCTCAGCCGATGGATCGGCCCAATGGTCGACTCAGCGTTCGGCCGCGGCTCGCGAACCGGTGTCGCTTCCAGAGCGACGGTTCTGCGGATGCCAGCGGCTCGGAGACTTCGAGGCGCGAACAGCCCTTGTTTCGTGCCGAGGTGGCGAGGTGCTCGACGATGTCGTCGGAGGCACGGCGCCTGTCGGCGGCGTCCAGCGCCGGTGGCTGCGCGGTCCCCAGCTCGTCGATGACAGCGACGAAGGGACCCGATCGCACCGAGGGTCGAATGGCGAGGACTCCGACGCCGACGACCCGTCGCTCCGCCTCGGCAACGACAACCGTTGCGGAGGGGACGAACAGGAGGTTGCGCAGGTAGTCGGCCGCGTCCTGGCGCTCGTTCGCCGCTTCCGGGTCGCCACCCGCCAACAGGCGGACGGCGGCGTCGAGATCGGTGAGTCGGGCGCTGCGGACGTGAACCTCCACGAAAGCCTCTCGGGAGCGAATCGCAGCGAGCGTGCTGCTGGACGACCCGTACGAGGATACCACGGATGCCCCTGAACCCCCCGGCATGCTGGGGGGTACGAATGGACGCGGCGTCCAAGACGTATTGCGCCGCTGGAGCAGGCGCCGCTATGATGCCGCGCACTTGACTACGCCGGGGCCGCGCATGCGCGATGTTCCGGAGCAACCATGGAGGAGAGATAACCGGATGCAGAAGTACATGCGATGGAGCGCCATCCTCGTCGTGCTGATGCTCGTCCTCGCGGCCTGCCAGGACGGCGGCGGCGACGGGAGCGAGGAGCCGGGCGAGAGCACGGCTGCCGCCAGCGAGCCGGCGGAGAGCATGGGCGGCGGATCGGCCGCCGACTGCGATGCGGATGAGTTTGGCTGCATCGAGATCGCCGAAGGCGATCCGCTCGTCATCGGGACGGCGCTGGTGATCACCGGCGCCAACGAGTCGCTCGGACTCGACAGCCAGTACGGCGCTGAAGTCGCCAAGCAGCTGCGGCCGGAGATTGCCGGTCACACCGTCGAGTTCAACCACCAGGACGACGGCTGCTCCACCGAGGGTGGAACCGCCGCCGCGCGCGCGCTCCTCTCCGAGGAGAACATCGCGGGCGTCATCGGCACCAGCTGCTCGAGCGCCGGCATCCCGGCGGCCGAGATCCTGAGCGCCGAGGGCATTCTTCTCGTCTCGCCGTCGAACACGGCCCCGTCGCTGACGGCCCCCGAGACGCACCAGGACTTCTACGCGCGCACCGCGCACAACGACTCGATCCAGGGCGCCGCCATGGCCGAGTTCGTGTGTGACGTGCTCGGACTGACCAGTGCCGCCACCATCGACGACGGTTCGGCCTACGCCGACCAGCTCGCGGCCGTCTTTGCCGCCGAGTTCCAGGAGCAGTGCGGCGGCACGATCACGGCCGAGGAGGCCATCAGCGTCGGCGACACCGACTTCTCGGGCGTGCTCGGGAACATCGCCGCCGATGCGCCTGAGTTCCTGTACTTCCCGATCTTCGTCGCCGAGGGTGCCCTGATCACCCAGCAGGCGAAGGACACGGCAGGGCTGGAGGACACGGTCCTCGGCGGTGCCGACGGGTACTTCACTCCTGACTGGCTGGCGGCCGCCGGCGGTGATGCCGAGGGCCACTACCTGTCCGGTCCGGACCTGGAGTTCGGCGGGGACTTCTACGAGGCAGAGTTCCTGCCGGCGTACCTCGAGTTCTCCGGCGAGGACACCACGATCAGCGTCTTCCATGCGCATGCGTTCGACGCCTACAACCTCCTCGCCGAGACGATCGAGGCCGTGGCGTTCACCGACGGTGGGACGACGTACATCCCGCGTACCGCACTGAAGGAAGCGTTCTTCAGCACCAGCGGCTACGAGGGTCTGACCGGTACCCTGACATGCACCGAGACCGGTGACTGCGCCGACGCGAAGATCAGCGTCAGCCAGGTCACGGACGGCGCGTTCGTCAAGATCTGGCCGGAGGAGTAGTTTCCTCGGCTCGCTGAGCCGAACCACCTGGTACGGGTGAGCCGACCGTCGGCTCACCCGTACCGCATACCACAACCACCGCCGAACGGGGATCCGCGATGCCCGCCCGCCCATTCCGGCTCGACGTCATCAAGCTGGTCCTGTGGACCATCGGGGGCGGGCTGATCCTGTTCGCCGTGTGGGGCTCGATCCTCACCCTCCAGCAGGGCCGCTTCACCCCCGAGGCCTGGCAGAGCTTCGTCATCGCGGGCATCGCGCTCGGCAGCGTATACGCCCTCATCGCGCTGGGGTACACCCTCGTCTACGGCATCCTGTTCATGATCAACTTCGCCCACGGCGAGGTGTTCATGTGGGGGGCGTTCAGCGCCTGGTTCACCGCTGCCGGACTGAGCGAGCAGGGCCTCCTGGAGACGAACCCGGTCCTCTCCTTCTTCCTCGTTCTGGCGACCGCGATGATCGTCAGCATGGTGATCGCCATCCTCCTCGAGCGGATCGCGTACCGGCCCCTCCGAGGTGCACCCCGGCTCGTGCCGCTCATCACCGCCATCGGCGCGTCGCTCGTCCTCCAGTACACCGCGCGCGGATTCTTCGGATCCGGCGTGCGGGCCTATCCCGACTTTGGGCTGTTCGCCGGCGTGGTCGATCTCGGCTTCCTGCGCCTCGGGCTGGATGAGCTGGTCGTGATCCTTGCGGCCGTGGGTCTGATGCTGGGCCTCTACTTCTTCATCAACCGCACCCGCACCGGGCGGGCGATGCGAGCGGTCAGCGAGGACAAGGACGTGGCGGCCATGATGGGCATCAACGTCGACCGCATCATCGTCACCACCTTCGCGATCGGCGGCGTGCTGGCCGGCTCCGCGGCCATTCTCTACACGATGCTCTTCAACCAGGTCCACTTCTTCATGGGCTTCCTGCCCGGCATCAAGGCATTCACCGCAGCCGTGCTCGGCGGCATCGGCAACATCATCGGCGCGGCGATCGGCGGCCTCATCCTCGGCATCCTCGAGCAGGTTGGACCGAACCTGTTCCTGACCGGCTACAACATCCCGTCGCCGAACCAGCTCCAGGACGTGATCGCGTTCAGCGTGCTCGTGCTCGTCCTCATCTTCCGACCGCACGGCATCCTCGGCCGGAAGGAGAACGCGTGATGGGCGCGCACCTGCGCCGCGCGGCCTTCACCGGCCTGATGGGTGGCGCCGCGGGAGTCCACGTGAGCCTCGTCGGGATGGTCGGCACGTTCCAGAGCCGCGACTTCCTCGCCGACATCGTGACGATCGGCACCGTGATGCCGATGCTCATCGCCATCCTCGTCGGCTGGCGCGCCGGCGGCTTCGGCCGCGCCGATGCCGCGGGCCCCATCCCGACGCTCCTGCGTGGCGCGGTGGCGGGCGGCGTCGTCGGCATCGTCCTGGCGCTCCTCGCCGTCTTCATCGTCACCGTCGACGTCGCCTGGATCTTCGTGAACGGCCGAGCGCCGCTCGCCAACATCCTCCAGTTCGACCAGGGCGCAGCCGTCGGCTCGCTGCTGCAGATCGGGAGCGGCGCGCTGTTCGGCGCCCTCGGTGCCGCCCTTCACCTTGTGCCCGGCCGCGTCGCGCGGGCGCTGGCCATCGGCGGGATCGTGACGATCATCATCGCGCTCATGGAGCCGTTCCTCGGCCCGGTGCTCCGCAACCTCAGCCTCCATTTCGTCGAGGAGTTCCTCTACTCCGGCGGCGGGCTGACCCTGATCGGCTTGGTGGTCGTGTACGCCCTCATCGCCGGCGGCATCTACGCCTGGTCGACACGCGGCCACGTCGCCCGCGAGCGGGTGCGCGCGATGCCGAAGGACCGGCAGCGGACCGCCAAGATCGTCGCCTACCTGGCGCTCGTCGGACTGCTGATGCTCCTGCCGCAGATCGTCGGCCAGCGCCTGTCGGAGGTGGTGGGCACGGTGGGCATCTACGTGCTGCTCGGCCTGGGCCTGAACATCGTGGTCGGCTTCGCCGGCCTCCTCGACCTCGGCTACGTCGCCTTCTTCGCGGTCGGCGCCTACGTGACCGCCATTCTCACCTCCCCCTCGTCCCCGGCGTTCAGCCCTGAGCTGCCGTTCTTCGGTGCCCTTCCGTTCGTCATCGTGGCAGCCGCGATGATCGGCCTCTTCGTCGGCGCGCCGGTGCTGCGCCTCCGCGGTGACTACCTCGCCATCGTGACCCTCGGCTTCGGCGAGATCGCCCGGGAGATCTTCAAGTCGGCATGGGCGCAGCCGGTGACCGGCGGCGCGCAGGGCATCCTGTCGATCGCCGAGCCGCTCCCCTTCTCGCGTCATCCGCAGTCGATCTACTACCCGATCCTCTTCTTCTGCATCCTCGCCGCCCTGGGGGCCGCGAGCCTGGCGGCGTCTCGCGTGGGCCGCGCCTGGAACGCGATGCGCGAGGACGAATCGGTGGCGGAGGCCACCGGGGTCAACACCACAAACTACAAGCTGCTCGCCTTCGGGCTCGGCGCCGCGTTCGGCTGCATCTCTGGCGCCCTGTTCGCGTCCAAGATCGGCGTGATCTTCGCCGACAGCTTCAACATCCTGGTCAGCATCAACGCGCTGGCGCTGATCATCCTCGGTGGCATGGGAAACATCGCCGGCGTCGTGGTCGGCGCCCTCGTGCTGGTGGGCCTGCCGGAGTTCCTCCGCGAGTTCAGCGAGTACCGGCTGCTCATCTACGGCGTCGTGCTGGT
>DASVEQ010000112.1:0-14620 GCA_036380455.1 Candidatus Limnocylindria bacterium
CGCGATCGAGCGGGCGAAGGCAAGCGCCTCGAGTGACGGCCGGTCGAGCCGGGCAAACGGCACCACGACGAGTGGCGGGGGAGCCGTGCGCACGGCGCCGCGGATGTCGGCCACCTCCACGGATCGCTCGTGCGAGCGGTAGTGGAGCCGGATCGCGAGCATGAGGCCGACCAGCAGCGGGATCATGATCATCACGAGCCAGGCGCCGCCGAGGAACTTGCTGATCGCCACGATCAGGGCGATCGCACCGGTCGTGGCCGCGCCGAGGCCGTTGATCGCCAGCCCTCGACGCCATCCGGGTTCCCGTCGGCGCCACCAGCGCGTCACCATCCCGCTCTGTGACAGGGTGAAGGCCACGAAGACGCCGAGCGTGTAGAGCGGGATCAGCGCCGTGACCGATGCGTCGAAGGCGACGAGGAGGACCATCGCCACCGCGGCGAGGGCGATGATGCCCGTCGAGAAGGCCAGGCGGTCGCCACGGAACGCGAACTGGCGCGGCATGAAGCCGTCGCGCGCCAGGAATGACGAGAGCCTCGGGAAGTCCGCGAAGCTCGTGTTCGCCGCCAGGGTCAGCAGGAGCGCCGTCGACACCTGCACCAGGACGAGGAACCACCCATCGCCGGCCAGGTGGCGCGCGAGGATGCTGAGCACCGTCTGCTGCTCCGTCGGGTCGGGCACGATACCGAGGGCGCTCACCAGCAGGCTGATGCCGATGAAGAGCGTCCCGAACAGCACCGCCGCCCAGGTGAGGGTCGTGCGCGCGTTCCGCCACTCCGGCGGCTTGAATGCCGGGACGCCGTCCGAGATCGCCTCGACGCCGGTGAGCGCGACGGCCCCCGAGCTGAACGCGCGGAGGACGAGCAGCAGGCCGAGCGGCTCGATGGCGCCCTCGACCTCGGCGGCCAGCCATCCCTCAGGTGGCGTGTAGGGCGGGATGAAGCCGATCGCGACGCCCACGAGCCCGAACCCGATCATGCCCAGCACGACGACGAGGTAGAGGTAGGTGGGCGCCATGAAGATCGTCCCGGACTCCCGGACTCCGCGCAGATTGCCGAGCGTGAGGATCACGACGATCGCGAGCGCCATCACCACGCGATGCTCGAAGAGGGCCGGAACGATCGAGGTGATCGCAGCCACGCCGGCGGAGACGGATACCGCGACCGTCAGCGTGTAGTCGATGAGCAGCGCCGCCGCCGCAACGAGCCCGGCCGGGGCCCCCAGGTTGTCGGAGGCGACGATGTAGCTCGATGCGCCCTTCGGGTAGGCGCGAATCGTCTGCCGATAGGAGGTCGCCACGATCGCGAGCACCACGACGATCACGAGCGTCAGCGGCATGACGAGGCTGAACGCGCCGACGCCGGCCACGACGAGCACGCGCATCATCTCCTCGGTCGCGTAGGCGCTGGAGCTGATGTTGTCGCTGCTGAATACCGCGAGCGCCTTCGTCTTCGTCAGACGTTCGTGCTCCTCGCGCTCGCTCGAGATGGGCCGGCCGACGATGAACGATCGGACGCGCCCGAGGACGCGCTGCCACCCGCCGCGCTCGAGGAGGGTCTCGCTGGTGGCCACCAGGTGACCGTTCTCGCCGCGCTCGAACTCATCCTCGAACGGCCGCACGATATGGACGTAGGCGTCGCCCGGCCGACGCCCCTGGCGACGCTGTCGAATCTCGAGCAGGGGATCGACCTCGCGCGGCGTCGCGCGCGGATCGGGCATCAACCGGCCTCTCCGGCGTCGGGTACCGCGCCGGTCGCGCCCCGGGCGAATCGGACCTGGAAGCGGCGCCCGTCAAGCCGCATGACGACCGCGTAGCCGTACTCTGCCGCCAGCCGCTCGGCGGCGGACAGGATCGGCAGCGCGACCTCGTCCTCGGCGAGACATCCGCTGACGCTCACCGCCGAGATGCGCGACGACCCGGCCGCGAGGGCACCACAGGCGGCGCGCAGCGAGGTGAGGGTGCGGACCGATGCGGCCGCACCGTCGAGCACGGTGAGCACGTGCTCCATGCTGCGGGCCGACCGCTCAACGAGGTGTCAACGCCGCCGGAGCATCCGCTCAACGCGGGCTCAACGTTGTCATCCGCGCCCCATCCCCGCTCGGACGGTGCTCGCGCGGGTGATACTGGCGGCCATGGCGACCGATCTCCGCAGGCGCGCGGCGGACTGGCCTCTGGTCGCACGGATCGGGCTGGCCCTGGCTGCGTGTGCCCTCGCAACGGCCATCGTCCTGGTGCTCCCCCGCGGCCTGTGGCTTCCGAGTGGCGTCCTCGTGTACCTCCTCGCCGTCCTGGGCGTCTCGGTGCTCGCCGGGCGCGCGGCGGGCGTCGCGGCGGCCATCGGATCGGTCGTGGCCCTCGACGTCTTCACCATCGAGCCGCGGTTCAGCCTCACGATCAGCGATCCGAACGAGTGGATCACGCTCGCGGCATTCCTCGTGGTCGCCCTGGTCACGTCGCATCTGGCGGCGGGTCAGCACGAACGGATCCTCGACGCCGAATCCCGCGAGCAGGAGGCCCGCCTCCTCCACGACCTTACCGACCTCCTCGCCTGGCGGTCGTTCGCCGATGCGCTTGCCGCAGTGAGTGAGCGCCTCCGTGCTGAGCTCGACGCCGAAGCGGTGCGCATTACCGTCGCGCCGGACGGCGCGCTCGCCGAGACGGCCGATTCCGGCTCGGCGGCCGGCGTGGCCGCCCTGCGGTCGCTCCCGGGATCGATGTCCGTCCTCGGCGAGGGCCAGCCGGCCAGCGCATCGCAGTCCGGGGCCCCGGGACGCTGGGTTCGCGTGCTGCCGGCGCACCGCCCGCTGGGAGCCCTGCCGCGGAACATCGCGCGGGTGGCGATCCGGCGCGACGACGAGGTCGTCGGGCACCTGCAGGTCCAGTGGCGTGCCGGGATGGTGCCCGGACACCGCCAGGCGCGCCTGCTGGACACCACCGCGGACCAGCTCGCCGCGGCCACCGAGCGCGAGCGCCTCCGCGAACGGGCGCTCGACGCCGAGCTGTTCCGTCGCACCAGCGAGCTCCGCAGCGCCCTGCTGGACGCCGTATCGCACGACCTGCGGACGCCGCTGAGCGCCATCATCGGATCCGCCGGCAGCATGCTCCAGTCGGACGTGGAGTGGTCGCCGGACGAACGGAGGGAGTTCCTCGAGACGATCGTGCAGGAGGCTGGCCGGCTGAATCGCATCGTCGGCAACCTGCTGGACCTCAGCCGGATCCAGGCAGGGAGCCTTGTGCCGGCCAGGGACTGGCACGATCCGGCGCTCCTGCTCCGCGAATCCCTCCACCGGTTGGGAGCGGCGACCCGCGAGCACATGCTGGAGGTCGACGTCCCCGACGACCTGCCCCCGGTGTTCATCGATCCCGTCGAGGTCGACCAGGTGGTCGCCAATCTCGTGGAGAACGCCGCGAAGTACGCCCCGCCCGACACGACGATCCAGGTCGTCGCCAGGGTGGAGGACGGCGAGCTGCGCGTGGCGGTGGAGGACGAGGGGCCGGGCGTGCCCGAGGAAGCACTGCCCAGCCTCTTCGAGCCCTTCTACCGCGGTCCGACGGCTCGCGCGGGCGGCGGCAGCGGCGTCGGATTGGCCGTCGCGCGAGGCCTGGTCGAGGCACACGGTGGGGCGATCGAGGCCAGGAACCGAGACGGCCGTGGCGCCACCTTCAGCTTCCGAATTCCGTCACGGCCGCTCCAGGATGAGCCACGCCCATGAGCGCCGCCACCGGAGCGCGCATCCTGGTCATCGAGGACGACCCGTCCGTCCGGCGCGTCGTGTCGAAGAACCTGTCCGCCCATGGGTTCCGCGTCGCGACCGCAGGCGCCGGACGCGAGGGCCTGGAGCTCGATCCCACGTTCCACGCGGACCTCGTGCTGCTCGACCTCGGCCTGCCCGACATGAGCGGACTGGAGGTCATCACGGAGCTGCGCGCTCGAACGACCACGCCGGTCATCGTGCTGTCCATCCGCGGCTCAGAGGCCGACAAGGTGCGCGCCCTCGACCTCGGTGCGGATGACTACCTGACGAAGCCGTTCGGGGTGAGCGAGCTGCTCGCGCGGGTACGGGTGGCGCTCCGGCACGCCGGACGGCCGACCGCGCGCGCCGACGCCGTCTTCGAGTCCGGCGATCTGCGGATCGATCGCGAACGCCGGATCGTGGAGGTGGCGGGCAGCAGGGTCCACCTGACGCCCACCGAGTACGCGTTGCTCACGGCGCTGGCCTCGCATCCCGGGGCGGTGCTGACCGAGCGGACCCTCCTCCAGCGGGTGTGGGGGCCCGAGTACGGCTCGGAGAATCACTACCTCCACGTCTACATGGCACGCCTTCGCAAGAAGCTCGAGCTGGATCCGGGCCGGCCGCGTTACATCCGCACCGAGGCCGGCGTCGGCTACCGGCTCATCGAGCAGGAGTCCGCTGGCGAGACCTAGGCCGACCGGAGGTCGACGAGCCACACGAGGGCCGGGTCCGCAGAGCCGAGGAGCAGCACGCCTGAGCGCGGGCCGGTCAGCCCGCGGTTGCCCGCTCCAGGCCGTCCAGGACGAGGTCCAGGCCGTACTCGAACTCCTCTTCGTAGTCGTAGCCCGGTCGCATCGCGTGCTCGGTGATGAACGCCACGAGATGCGGGTAGGACCCGATCGCGAAGGGCCGCAGCATGGTCTCGGCGACCTCGGCGACCTCCTCGCCCGATTCGAACGGCAGGTTCATCTTCGTCAGCGCGAAGCCATAGACGTAGGCGTCGATGGCCGAGTAGGCGTGAGCGGCCATCGCCATCGAGAAGCCGCCTGCGCGCAGGCTGCCGATGACGGCGTCGTGATGGCGAAGGTTGGCCGGACCGGGGTGCCGCCGGGATTCCATGAGACCGACCGCCCACCGATGGCGTGACAGGACGTCGCGCAGCGAGATCGCCCGCTCACGCATGGCGGCCTTCCAGCTGCCGTCCATTTCCGGCAGCGTGACCTCCGTGAACACCATGTCGACGATCGCATCGATGATGTCATCCTTGTTCGTGGCGTGGCGGTAGAGCGCCATCGGGCCGACACCCAGCTCCTCGCCGAGCCGGCGCATGGTGAGGAAGTCGATCCCGTATGCATCGGCCAGGGCCAGGGCGGCCTGGAGCACGCGATGGCGGGTCAGGGGAGTGCGGCGCTCGGCTGGAACCGTCCTCGTGGCCATTCGGTACCTCCTGGATTCAGTGTACTTCGTAAACTCCGCCCTTGACGCCTTCGTGTGTACATCGTAGTGTACAACATACGCATACAACGTACACACCAAGGAGCCAGACCGATGCAGCACGTGACGACCCCGCCTGCCGGACACCAGCCGGGTGCCGGATCGCAACCGAACCAGCCCCTATCTATTTCGCCGCCGATGCCGCATGGTGGCATTGAGAGCGGGATGTCGGGGCAGTTGCGCCGACCAGCTGCACGCGATCCGTTGCCGGGTCATCCTCGCGCGCAAGATCTGAGCTCCTCGGAGGGACTGGGCGGGCTGGCCCAGGAAGGAGCCACTCGTATGTCTATTACCCCGCGCGCGATTTCCGCGCGCCCGTCGGCGCGTTCGACGATGACGGCGATCACCCAGGACGGCTACGGTCCGTCCTCGGTCCTCGCGGCGCAGGAGATCGCGATTCCCGCGATCGACGCCACCGAGGTTCTGGTCCGCGTCCACGCCGCCGGTGTCAACATCGCCGATTGGGCGATCATGAACGGCCTTCCCTACATCGCGCGCCCCGTCTACGGGCTGCGCAAGCCGAAGAACCCGGTTCGCGGGACGGACGTCGCCGGAACGGTCGAAGCCGTCGGCAGCGATGTCACTCGCTTCAAGCCCGGTGACGAGGTCTTCGGCTGGGCCGATGGGTCCTTCGCCGCCTACGCGGCTGCCCCGCAGGACAAGCTCGCGCGCAAGCCATCCAACGTCACCTTCGAGCAGGCCGCGGCCGTTCCGCTCGCCGGGCTCGTCGCCATCCAGGGGGTGCGGGATCACGGCAGGGTCGGGCCGGGCCAGAAGGTCCTCGTCAACGGGGCCTCGGGCGGCATCGGCTCCTTCGCGGTCCAGATCGCCAAGTCGCTGGGTGCCGAGGTCACCGGGGTCACGAGCACGCGGAACATGGAGCTCGTCCGCTCCATCGGTGCCGACCACGTCATCGACTACCGCCAGGAGAACTTCACGCAGGGGGAGCAGACGTACGACTTCATCCTCGACAACGTCTCGAATCACTCGATGGCCGACCTGCGCCGCGTGCTGGCGCCGACCGGGATGCTGATCCCGAACGGCGGCCGCTTCGACAATCGATGGTTCGCCAGCGGCGGCCTCGTCGTCCGGGCGAAGCTTATGGACCGATTCGTGGGCCATCAGCTGCGGACGTTCCTCGTCGCCATCACCGCGGAGCACCTCGACGCGCTGAGGGAGCTCATCGAGGCCGGCAAGGTCACCCCGATGATGGACCGCGTCTATCCGCTGGCAGAGGCCGCGGAGGCGATGCGCCACGTCGGTGACGGGCATGCCAGGGGCAAGGTCGCGATCAGCGTGATCGGCGGTGCCGCATGACCGCCATTGGCGCCCCGGGCACCACCGCGCCCTACGCGGCACGCCTCACGGTCGACTACCCGGAGCGCCTCAACCGGGTGACCACCCTCCTGCGCCTGATCTGGATCATCCCGATCGCCGTCATCCTCAGCCTCGTCTCCGCCACCGGTGACGGAGCCCGCTCCGGCGGGGCCGTCCTCGGCGGCCTGTGGGTCGCGATCGCCCTGATGATCGCCGTCCGCGCCCTCTACCCGCGATGGTGGTTCGACTTCGCCCGCGAGCTGACCCGGTTCGGCGCGCGCGTCGGTGCCTACTTCGCGCTGCTGACCGATCGATTCCCGTCGACCGTCGACGAGCAGTCGGTTCACCTCGAGATCGACTACCCCAACGTGGAGCGGGACCTCAACCGCTGGCTGCCGCTGGTGAAGTGGCTCCTCGCGATCCCGCACTACGTCGTCCTGGTAATCCTCTTCATCGGCGCGGCCATCGCGATCGTCATCGCCTGGTTCGCGATCCTCATCACGGGGCGATATCCGAAGCCCCTGTTCGACTATGTCGTCGGCGTCAGCCGGTGGAGCCTCCGCGTGAGCGCGTACGCCTTCCTGTTGGTCACCGATCGGTATCCACCGTTCAGCCTCCAGGGAGAGCGACTTGACTGACTCCGCCAGGACTACGACCGAACGAGCCGTGCGGCCGGTGAGGCTCCCGCCACGGTGGGTCATTCGCGCCGCCTGGGTCGTGCACCGCGCCCTGTATCGGGTCAGCGGGGGCCGATTCGGCCTCTCCAGGCCGAAGTCAACCTCTTTCGGGATGATGCGCCTCCGGACGCTCGGGCGGCGCTCGGGACAGCCGCGGGTCGCGATCGTCGGGTACCTCGAGGATGGCCCGAACCTCGTCACGCTGGCAATGAACGGCTGGGCTGACGCAGAGCCGGCGTGGTGGCTGAACCTCCAGGCCCATCCGGACACCGTCGTCGAGCTCAAGGCTGGCACCCGCGCGGTTCGGGGCCGTGCCGCCGAGGGAGACGAGCGCGCTCGGCTCTGGGCGCGGTGGGGGGAGCTCAACGACAACTACGACGCCTGGGCAGCCATGCGTTCCGGGAAGACCACCGCGGTCGTCGTGCTCGAACCTCGCAGTGCCGCACCCGTCGCCAACTCGGAGGCGGCTTGACCGTGCGACTTCTTCGCGAGCTCACGCGGCGCAAGCTGCGAACCACGCTGACCATCGTCGGCATCACCATCGGCATCTGGGCGCTCGTCGTCTTCAGCTCGATGGCCAATCAGATCAACGCCCTCGTCGGTATGGGCACCGAGTTCTACGCCGACAAGATCACCGTCACCGATGGCGAGGCCTTCGGCACGTCGCCGATGCGTCTCACCGATGCGGACGCGATCGCCGGCGTCGAGGGCGTTGCCGCCGTCGACCCCAGGGTCGAGATCATGTGGGAGGCTGACCCGGCGGTCGGATTCAGCGTGCCCGACACGCTCAACGGCGGGATCCCCGGAGCCGATGCAGGGTTCGAGAGCTTCCAGCTGGAGCTCGCCACCGGGCGAACCCTCACGGTTGAGGACGCCGGCAGGGTCGTCGTCCTGGGCTCGAGCCTGGCGCGGGAGCACGCCGCGGTGGCGGGGGACTCGATCGAGATCCGCGGCGAGACGTTCGAGGTCATCGGGACCCTGCAGCCCACGCTCACGGCCCCGGATACCACCGGCTACATCCCGCTCTCGACTGCCCAGCAGCTCTACATCACCGACCTCCCACCGCTGGTCGCCGAGTCCCTGGTCGCAGACGAGCTCGTCAACCAGGTCATCGCGTATCCCGAGGAGGCTGCCGACGAGGCAGCCGTCGCCTCTGCCATCGAGGCCAGAGTGACCAACAGCGCGACGATGACCGGTGCGGAGTTTCAGGAGACTGTCGGCGCCACGACCCTGATCTTCAACGCGATCATCATCGGCGTGGCGGCGATCAGCCTGATCGTCGGCGGTCTGTCGGTCATCAACACGATGGCCATGAGCGTCGCCGAACGCACGCGCGAGATCGGGATCAAGCGGGCCATCGGCGGCTCCCGTGGCCGGATCATCCGCGAGCTGGTGACCGAGGCTGGCGTCATCGGACTCATCGGCGGCGTCCTCGGCCTCGGGCTCGGCGGCATCGTGGTGGTCGTGGCCAACGAGGCCGGCCGCGCCGGGGGAACCGTGCTGTTCGACCTCACCCCCGTGACCGCCGCGTTCGCCATCGGCTTCAGCACGATTCTCGGAATGCTGGCCGGGGTGATCCCGGCCTGGAGCGCCGCACGGCTCGACCCGGTGTCGGCCCTGCGCTACGAATGATGAAGGAGCGATCGATGGCCCTCCTCGAGGGAACCAACCTGCGCAAGACCTACCGCATGTCCCGCCGGACGAGTGTCGAGGCCCTGCGTGGGGTCGACGTCTCGATCGATGCCGGCGAGATGGTGGCGATCATGGGACCCTCGGGCTCCGGAAAGAGCACGCTCATGCACCTGCTCGGGCTGCTCCACGCGCCGGACCAGGCCGATCCGAGCCCGCACCTGCGGATCGCCGGGGCGGACGCGACGACCCTCTCCGACCGCGAGCGCACCCACATCCGCGCGCGGACCATGGGCTTCGTCTTCCAGTCGTTCAACCTGGTGCCGACGCTGACCGCCGAGGAGAACGTGGCGCTCGCGGCGGAGTACGCGGGTGCGTCCCGCGGTCCGGCGCGAACCGCCGCCCGGGAAGCGCTGGCGTCGGTCGGACTGGCCGACCGCGCCGGCCATCGGCCGATGGAGCTCTCCGGCGGTGAGCAGCAGCGCGTGGCGATCGCGCGGGCGCTGGTGAACGCGCCGACGATGGTCCTCGCGGACGAACCGACCGGCAACCTCGACTCGGCACGGGCAACCGAGGTGCTCGGGCTCCTGCGCCGCTTCAACGAGGAGCGGGGACATGCGGTGCTGATCGTGACGCACGACGCGGAGGTCGGCGCCACCTGCGACCGGATCATCCGGATGCGCGACGGGCTCATCGTCAGTGACGAGCGGTCGGTGCCAACCGCCCAGAGGGAGCCCGCGGAGCATCCCGTGCCGCAACGCCCGCCCTCCGAGCCGGCGATCGCGCTGGGCGTCTAGAAGGGAACCGAGATGAGCTTCTCCCAGACAACGACCCACCCAGCCGCGGTCACCCGACGCCGGATGGACGGGAAGACCGTGCTGGTCACCGGTGGCACCGGGGGGATCGGCCGAGCGACCGCGATCTCCCTGGCGTCCATGGGAGCGCGGGTCGGCATCACCGGTCGCGACCACGGTCGGACACATCGAGCCGCGATGGAGATCGCCGGTGAGTCCGGCATGGGAGCGGTCGACGCCTTCCCGGCCGACATGACCTCCCAGGCCGAGGTGCGCCGGCTGGCCGAGGAGGTCCTCGCGGCGTATCCGCGGCTCGACGTGCTGGTCAACAACGTCGGAGGCTTCTGGGCGCACCGTCACGAGACGGTGGACGGCCTCGAGCGCACGTTCGCGCTCAACCACCTCGCCCCGTTTCTGCTGACGAGCCTGCTGGCGGATCGACTCATCGAGAGTGCGCCGTCCCGCGTCATCACCGTGTCCTCCGGGGCGCAGGGGATGGGGAAGATCCACTTCGACGACCTGATGGGGGAGCGGTCGTACTCCGCGCAGCGCGCGTACAACCAGTCGAAGCTGGCGAACGTGATGTTCACGTACGAGCTCGCTCGGCGGTTCGAGGGGTCGGGCGTCACCGCCACCGTCCTCCATCCGGGCATCACCAACACCTCGTTCAGCGCGGAGGATCCGGCCAGGCTGTTCGCGCCGCTGGTCGCGGTCCTGCGCCCGTTCATGCGCAGTCCCGAGAGGGGCGCCGAGACTCCGATCTACCTCGCCAGCTCACCGGACGCCGAAGGCTTCACCGGCCAGTACTTCGTCAATCGAAAGGCCGCGAAGTCGCACGAGTCGTCGTATGACCGGGCGACGACCGCCCGCCTGTGGAAGCTGAGCGCCGAGCTTGTCGGCGTGGCCGGCGACGCGAAGCACTGACAGTCGCCCTCACCGCCACACCCTGGAGGATGCCACACCCATGTCCGCTGTCCCAGACACCGTTCCCCACCGCCCACGCCTGCTGGGAGGGCGCGCGCTGAAGCCATCCGGTCGTGGCGTGATTCGTGGAGTCGGCCGAGTGCTCCTCGGCGTCGCCATCGGCGTCATCATCTTCGTCGGATTCAGCGCGGTCATGCGGACCCAGAGCGTCACGCTCCCCGCAGTGAGCGGCGCGTCCGCCGTTGGTCGCACGGAGATCGCGCTCGCCGACACCGATCGCATCGACCCGTTCGCCACCGACGGTCGGACTCGTGAGCTGGCCGTGTGGATCTGGTATCCCACCGCGGCCGGTGCGTCGGGACCAGCTGCCCCGTATCTGCCTGCCGCGTGGGCGCCACTCGTGAACAACGAGGGTCCGTTCAGGCAGGATCTGGAAGCCGTCGTGACCAACTCGATCGCCGGCACGGCCCTCGATGGCCAACCTCCCGTCGTGGTCCTGCTGCCGGGCCTCGGACAGCCGGTGGCCAGCTACACGGCACTCGCCGAGGACCTCTCCAGCCACGGCTACGCGGTCGTCGGCATCAACCCGTCCGAGTCGGCCGCCGTGGTCTTTCCCGACGGGCACGTCGTGAGTGCGACCTCGCTCGGAAATGTCGCCGGGATGACCGTCGACGCCTGGTACGCCTCCGCGGAGCGCGTGGCGACCGTGTGGGTCGAGGACGCGCAGTTCGTCGTCGAGACCTTGCGCGGGCAGGCGCCCGAGATCGGCGAGCTCGACTTCGACCGCGTGGCCTACGTCGGTCATTCGATGGGCGGAGCGGCCGCATTCGAAGCCTGTCGCCAGGATGCTCGCTGCGCGGGAGCCGTGGACCTCGACGGCACGCTGTGGACCGAGGTGCGCGAGGCCGGCCTCACGGCTCCAGCGCTCCTGATCGAGAAGGCCGCCGCCGACGGCTGCGATGCATTCTGCGAGCGGGCCGCCCTCGACTTCGCAACGGTGACCGCCGCACCAACGGCGACGCACCTGTCGATCGCGGGTACCACGCACATGGATTTCACCGATCTCGGGCTCATGTGGGGTGTCAGCAACGGCGTGGCGCTCGGTTCGATCGAGCCGGAGCGCATGACGGTCCTGATCCGGGACACGGTGCGCTCATTCCTTGACGTGCACGTGCTCGGCGCGCCGGCCGCCGAGTTCGAGGACACGGTCGGCACCTATCCCGAGCTGTCATCCAACAAGTGACGCGGCGACTCGCGTCCTGATCCAACACGGAGGGCACCATGTTCCAGGCATCTGTCTCCCCGCTCCGATGGGCGATCGCGACGGTCGCGTTTGCCATCGGCGGGTACCTCGGTCATCTCGTCGCCGGCCCGGCAGCCACTGTCCCAGCGGCATTGATCTCCGGAGTCGTCGCCGGAGCCGTCATCGGCGCGGCGCAGGGCGCAGCGCTCGGATTCGCACCACGTGAACTTTCGCTCTGGGCTGGCGGCACCGGCCTCGGTCTGGCAGCGTCGCTGGCGGCGGTCACCGCGTTCATCGGACAGATCGACACGACCTCCGATGCGGTCCTCCTCGGCGCGGTTTCCGGGCTCACGGTCGGCGCGGCGCAGGCCGCCGTCCTCGCCCGCGGAGATCTCGCCCACGCGGCGGTCTGGATGGCGGCGTCGGGCATCGCCTGGGCTCTCGGCTGGCTGACCACGGCGAGCATCGGCGTGGCCCTCGCCGCCGGCTGGCCGGTGTACGGGATGAGCGGCGCGATCGTGTCGCAGCTGATCACCGGGGTCGTCCTGTGGCGGCTCGCGTCCCGTCGGGAGGCGACCCCGGCACCGGCATGAGCGCCGACACCGTCACGGCCGTGCTGCTGATCGCCGTGCCGATCTCCTTCAATGTGGCGTTCCTCGAGCTCGGCCGTGCCTTCGACTACCCGAACATCCTCCGCCGCGAGCCTGATGAGATCCTGCGGCGCTTCGCCGGTGGCGGGTCAGGGCTGATCCTCCGATGGCATGCGCTCCTCCTCAGCGCGGTGGCGATGCTGCCGCTGGTCGCGATGGTGGCCGTCGTCCTGGAGCCCTCGCCGGCGCTGGCGGTGTCGTCGGTGGTCGTCGGCTCGGCGGCCGCACTCGTCCAGTCGCTCGGGCTCGCTCGCTGGCCGTTCGCGATACCCGAGCTCGCTCGCCGCTACGTCGCGGCTCCGGATGGTCCGGATGGTGCCGCCACGCGGGCGACCGTCGAGGCCATCTTCGCGACGATCCATCGACTGCTCGGGGTCGGCATCGGCGAGCATCTCGGGTACCTGCTGACCGGCGGCTGGACCCTGCTCGTGGCCGGGAGCGTGCTGTCGAGCTCGGTGCTGCCCGCGTGGCTGGGGTTCATCGGCATCCCGATCGGCATCCTGCTGGTCCTCGGCAGCCTGGAGTTCGCCGGAGCGAACGAGGCGAGAGGGTGGAGGCTCGCGGCAGCGATCGTCCCGGTCGCCTACCTGGCCTGGTCGGGGTGGCTGATCGCGCTGGGAGTCGCGATCCTGATCTAGGAACGGGTCACCTCTCCCGCCGGGTGGGTGCCGAACGGCCCTCGCCCTGGCCCTTCGCCCGAGGCGATGCTCGAGGGGAACACGAAGGGGCCCAGGCATGGTCAAGGTCGCTCGACGACCTCTCTGGAGCCAATGGATCACCGCGCCGCTGGGAAGGTTGATCCCGCTCGGCGCGCGTCCTGCGGCGCTCGCGACGATCAAGGCCGTCCACACGATCATCTTCGCCTCGGTTGCCGGAGCGATCCTCCTCTTCGCCTGGGATGGGCTCCGACAACGGCCCGGCCGGCGTGGGGCGGCGGCCCTCGCGGTCGCGCTCGGTGAGACGGCGGTCTACCTCAGCAACAACCAGGTCTGCCCGTTGACGCCACTCGCCCGGGAGTTGGGAGCCGATCGCGGATCAGTGGTCGACATCTTCCTGCCCGACTGGCTCAGCCGGCGCATTCCGCTCCTGGGCGGGTCCGCGCTGGTCATCGGCCTGATCCTGAACCTGCGGACCGCGCTCCGCGGACGGTGAGCGCTCCATGCAGATCATGCGCATCAACGGCGTCTCGCTCTTCGTCGAGGTCATCGGACACGGCCCGCCGCTGCTGTTGATGCATGGCGGTCCGGGGGCGGATCACTGGACACTGCAGCCGTTCCGGGCGCTCGCGGATCGCTTCACGCTGGTGTTCTACGACCACCGATGCAATGGCCGATCCGAGGGTGCCCCGCTCTCGTCCATGACCTGGGGGAACCTGGCGGCCGATGCGGATGCGCTTCGACGCGAGCTGGAGTACGAGCGGTGGGCCGTCCTCGGGCATTCGTTCGGAGGCAACGTTGCCCTCGAGTACGCGCTGCGCCATCCGGCCAGCCTCTCGCGCCTCGTCCTGCTCGACACCGGAGGCGATGCCTGGTGGGGGCAGGAGCATGCCTCGCAGCTCCTCGCACGGCGCGGCTTCCCGGCGGAGAGCGTCACGCTCGCCCACCGCTTCCTGAACGGCCGGATCGAGCCGCGCGAGTTCATGCCAGCGCTCTTCAGGCTCGGGACGGCGTACAACCCACATCTCACGTTCCGCCAGCTCGTCCGCGACCTTCTGCGCGGCGAGTGGCGCTCGAAGATGCGCCCCGAAGCGCTCATCTACGCGGCTCCCAATCTCATCGCTGGCTGGTCGGTGATGGATCGCCTGGGCGAGATCGCGGCTCCCACGCTGGTGATGGCCGGCCGCGACGACTTCATCTTCCCGCCCGAGCACCAGGCGCAGCTCGCGGCCGGGATCCGGAACGCCACCCTCCGGATCATCGACCGCGCGGGCCACAACCCACAGTCGGAGCGCCCCGCGGAGGTCATGGCGGCGGTTGCCGACTTCCTCGCCGATGCCGCCACGGAGCGCGCGCCATTGGGCCCGGTCCTCGCCGCGGGGCGCTGAGATGGCTGCCGTCACGTCCACACTGGCCATTGACGAGGGTGAGGTCGAGCTCGCCGTCAGAGAGATCGTGAACCGATGGCCGTCGGTCGGCCTCGGAGTGGCCGTGATTCGGGAAG
>DASVEQ010000113.1:0-7796 GCA_036380455.1 Candidatus Limnocylindria bacterium
CGACGACCAGCTCGACCGTTCCGCCATGCCGCTCGAGGAGCGCCCGCATCTCCCGGAAGCAGCGGTCCAGCGGCTCCCGCCTGGATTCTGGATCGAGGGGTTCGCCTGCGAGAGTCGATCCGCGCATGGCCGCGATGAGCGTGGTGACCGTGCGGCGCGTGTCGCGCGGAGGAGGGACCGACGGGATCGGACCTGTCGCTTGCTCGGACCCCAGATCGTCAACCGGCGCGGGTCCCGGAGCGGCTGCAAGGTCCAGCGCCGGATCGTGATCCAGAACGGCGCGCTGCAGCGATTCCAGTTCTCGTCCCGGCTCGACCCCCAGTTCGCGGTCGAGGACCTCGCGCGCCCGGTGGTACACCTCGAGGGCCTCGGCCTGCCGCCCCGACCGGTAGAGCGCCAGCATCAGGCGAGCGTGGAAGACCTCGCGCAACGGCATTTCGCCAACGAGCCGTCGAAGGTCGGGCACGAGTTCCAGATGATGACCACAGGCGAGCTCGGCATCGATCCGCCGTTCGAGGGCCACGGCCCGAAGTTCGTCGAGCCGTGCACGGTCAGCTCGAGCCGTGTTGGTCGTTGCCAGATCCCCGAGCGCGGGGCCGCGCCACAGGGCGAGCGCGACCGCCAGGGCATCAGCGGCTGCCTGCGGATCGCCGATGGCCAGTGCCTGGGACGCTTCGGCAAGGAGGGCCTCGAAGCGCCCGAGGTCGATGACGCTGCCCTCCGCGCGGAGCCGGTAGCCGTGAGGCTGCGACTCGATACAGTCGACCCCAAGTGCACGACGCAGGCGCGACACGTGGACCCCAATCGCGTGCTGCGCACTGGGGGGCGGATCGTCGCCCCAGACCTCATCGATGAGGTGGTCCGTCGAGACGGTCTCGCCGACGTGCAGCACGAGGACCGCGAGCATCGCTCGCTGCAGACCGCTGCCGATCTTGATGCGGCCGGTTGGTCCGATGACTTCGAGCGGGCCCAGGACCTTGAACTCCATCGCCGCAATCGTCGCACTCAGAGCCACCCATCGCCAGCCGTGTCTGGCCGTTGAGCGAGCGCTGATCGGAGTGGACGATCGGTCGTTCACCTTCCAACCTACCCAGACCACCGGCTCGACTCCGGGGTCACTCGCGGAGCGGCTAGCGGCGACGGCGCGCTTGTCCCGACCCTAATGAATCCTGTCTCATGCGTCTCTTGGATGTACTGCGTGTATGTGGCTGAGACACATGAGACGTTTCACCATGAATCCGGTATGCGGTACCACATACCTCGCTGACGGCCCTGGCTGACCGATGCGGGTGCTCACGGCTTCGTCCCCTGGCGGATCCAGGCGCCAAGCGTCTCGCGCTCCCCCTCGGTCATGCCGGTCACGTTGCTCGGCGGCATCGCCTTGAGGATGACCGCCATCTGTTCGATGCGGGGTGCCAGAGCCTGGATCTGCTCGAAGGTCTCGAACGTGATCCCCTGGGGTGGGGCCGTGATGCCCTCGTAGGTGGGGTTGCGCGAGTGGCACGGCAGGCAGCGCGTCTGGATGATGCCGTGCGCCGTCTCGAAGGGCACCTCCGGTGGCGTCTCGGCGCTCGAGCCTGGCCGAGGTGGCGCGATGGCGAATGCCAGAAACGCCATCGCGATTGCCGCGCTGAGGGGAATGGCCCAGACCGTCCGACCCTGGTGCCGCAGGTTGAAGAAGTGGCGGATCCAGATCGAGATCCCCATGATCACCACCAGGATCAACCAGCCCTGATCGTGGCCATAGGTCATCGGGAAGTGGTTACCGAGCATGGCGAAGATGGCCGGCAGCGTCAGATAGTTGTTGTGGACCGAGCGCTGCTTGCCGCGCAGGCCAGGCTTCGCGTCGGGCGTCTTGCCCGCCTGCTTGGCGCGCACCAGGTCCCAGTGACCGGGAATGATCACGAAGAAGACGTTCGCCGCCATCCAGGTGCCGATCATCGCGCCAACCTGGATGTAGACGGCTCGGCCGCTGAACAGCTGGCTCGTGCCGTATGCCACGATGATCACGAACGCCGCCAGGATCGCCGCCAGCAGCCGGTCGTGACCGTCCAGCAGGCGGCAGAGTCCGTCGTACACGAACCAGCCCACCGCCAGGATTCCGATGCTGATGCCGATCGCCCCCAGTGGGGTGAGATCTGCCACCGCCGGATCGATCAGGTAGGTGCGCGTGTTGAGGTAGTAAAGCCCGACCAGCAGCAAGAATCCGCTCAGCCAGGTGGTATAGGCCTCCCACTTGAACCAGTTGAGCCGCTCGGGCAGCGTCTCCGGTGCGACGCGGAACTTCTCGACCCGATAGAAGCCGCCGCCGTGGATCTCCCACGACTCGCCCGCCACCCCGCGCGCCGCGTCGCGCGGGTCTTTCGGCGCCTGCAGCGAGTAGTCAAGCGCGATGAAGTAGAACGAGGAGCCGATCCAGGCGATGGCGGCAACCACGTGGAGCCAGCGAACGAGCAGATTGAACCACTCGGCGAGATACGGCTCCACGGTCGCTGTCTCTGACCTCCAGGCTCCATCCGGGGATGCCGATCAGCGGGCGATGCGGAAGGTAGCAGAGTTGCGATGCTGCATTGACGGAGATCCGGATCCTCGCTGGCGACGCGCTGTTCCTGCGGGACGGTGCGGTGACGCCGGTCGAGACGCTCACCGAGCGGGAGACGATCGAGTTCGCGGAGCTCGGACCGTTGGAGGCGTTCGTCACCTCCGGTGGGACCTCGACGGTGCCCTATTCGTTTGAGGGGCGCCTGCAGGTCTACGAGAACAAGACGCTGCGCTATCCCGGGCACCTGCCCGCCTTCCGGGCCTACAAAGAGCTGGGCCTGTTCAGCGCGGCAGCGATCGATGTCGACGGCAGCCGGGTCAGCCCTCGCGCCGTCTACCACGCCCTGCTGGGCCCAAAACTGGCGGCCCAGGTGGTGGAGGACGTGTGCGTGATGCGGGCCATCGGCCGGGGCCGGCGAGGTGCCGACGAGCTGGAGCTGGTGCTTGACCTAGTGGACCGGTACGACCCGGTAACTGGTTTTTCGGCCATGGAGCGCCTCACTGGCTGGCACGCCGCGATCATGGCCGGCTTCGTCGCCGATGGCGCGGTGCCGCCAGGTGTCTGTCCCGTCGAGCGCGCAGTCGCGGCCGCCCCGATTCTCGACCGAATCCGTCAGCGCGGCATTGCGATCGAGGAGCGCTGGAGCGCGCGGCAGTTGGGCGCCTGAGACTCTGGCTCGTGGGAAGGCCATGGCCGGTCCATGAGGGTGATCGTCGCGACCACGGGTGCCATGAGGACCCGCTCGACCGGCCGCTGGCGGATGATCATCAACTCGTCGGCCGAAAGGCCAGCAATGGCAGCTGCTCGGCGGCTCGCCGGCGCGCCGCCGGCGTTCCTCGGTAGCGCCAGCCGAGGAGCCGGCTGAGGACCGCCAGCACGAGTCCGCGCGCGAGGCCGCTGTTGCGCTCGTACCGTTCCAGGACCGTCACAGCCTCATCGACGTCGAGCCGACGAACCGCGGGCACGTAGCGGGTTCGCCCGATCCACACCTCGCGCGCGAGCCCGGCCTCCACGTTGTGCAGCCAGGCCGTCCTCCGGCCCCAGGCGGCGACGACCGTGGCCTCGTTGGTCGATCGTTCGTAGCGGACGACCTCGAGTGGCGTCTCACGGCGTCGACCTGTACGCCGTCCGTCATGGACGAGCACGAGGAAGCGGTGGCCGAGGAGGAAGCCCAGCCGTGCGCGGTAGAGGTGGATCGGCAGCCTGAGCAGCCAGCGGAGCAGGCCGCGTGGCGGTGCCGGCTGTCCGGTGGCTGGCTCGACCGAGGGTCTTCCGTGCGCTGGGTGAGGCATCGGGTTTTCCACGGCCAACAATTGTACGGACCGGTAGTCCGTGATCGACTCAAGTGCGACGGGCGCCAGGAACCGGGCCTGTAGCCAGCCAAAGAGCGAGTCGCGGACCGGTGGCTGTCTAAGTGTCGGGGCCCGCCGTTGCGCGAGCGAGCGCCAAGGTCACGGCGGCGGGATCGTCGACCTCGATCACCAGCTTGGCGATCCGTTCGTCGCGGAGCGTGATGACCAGGACCTCGCGGCCGCGCCGGACGTCCCACCACGCCAGCCGGCCGTCCTGGCGGAACAGTCCCGACGTGATGACGCCGGGAATGTGGATGCCAGCGACACGGATCCCTATCGACCAGCGCCGCGCCTCGGCTGGTTCCGCCTTGGCGATGGAGGAGACGTGGCTCAACGGTACGTTCACTGGCCGGCCGATCCACCGCGCGAAGCCCAGGCGCTTGACCCTCAACCACCGATCGTCAGTGAAGACATGCGCCATCGCAGGTCACCTCCCGTTCCGACGCCGGGGCAGCAGCTGCGATCGCGACTCGCGCTCCAACCGCGCGAGTCGCCTCTGCTTGTGGACGCGCGTGGTGGCGGGGCGCGGTCGACTCCGTCGGTTGAGCCGCTGCCGCGTCATTGCGGAGCCGTCCGCGCCGTCTTGCCGTCGGAGACCACGCGGCCGTCGCGCATTCCGATGATGCGGTCGCACGCGGCGCCCACCTCAGCGTCGTGTGTGACGATGAGGAAGGTGTGGCCCATCTCGCGATTGAGCCCGCGCAGCAGGTTGAGCACATCCGCCGACCGCGCGCTGTCCAGGTTCCCGGTGGGCTCGTCGCCGATGACGAGCTTGGGGCGGTTGACGAGCGCCCGCGCCACGGCGACGCGCTGCTGCTCTCCACCTGAGAGCTCCGCCGGTCGATGATTGGCGCGTTCCGCGAGCCCGACAAGCCCGAGCGCATCGAGCGCGGCGCTGCGCGCCGCCGAGCGCGCGGTCCCCGCATACTCCGCGGCGAGAGCGACGTTCTCCACCGCCGTCAGCGTCGGCACCAGGTTGAACGCCTGGAACACGAAGCCCATCTCGGTCGCGCGGATCCGGGTCCGCTCGTTGTCGGCAAGATCGGTCATTCCGCGCCCGGCGAACGCGAGCTCAGGCGGCGCTCCGTGGTTGGTGTCGGGTTGATGGAGCAGCCCGAGGACATGCATGAGGGTCGACTTCCCGGACCCGGATGGCCCCATGATCGCGACCATCTCGCCGCTGTCGATCGTCACGTCGACGCCCCGAAGGGCCTCCACGCTGTTCGTCCTCGACAGCCGATATGTCTTGCGCAGGTTGCGCCCTTCGAGGATTGTCATCTCGGTCCTTCCTATTCGTAACGAAGTGCGGCCACCGGATCGAGGCGAGCAGCGCTCCAGGCGGGAACGATCCCGGCCACCGTGCCGAGCAGCGTGGAAAAGATGAACGCGAAGGCGGCGGTCCCCGCGGTGAGCTCGAACAGCACCGTCCCAGACGAGCGCCCCGCCTCGTTGCCGAGGACGACCACCAGCGCGCCGAGGGCGACTCCGAGAACGCCACCGATGGCACCGATGACGCCGGCCTCGACCATGAGCTCGCGGATGATGCGTCGCCGACGCGCGCCGATGGCGCGTTTGATGCCGATCTCACGCGTCCGCTCGGCGACGGACATGGCCATGGTGTTGATGACGGACAGGCCGCCGACGATCAGGCTCACGAGACCGATGCCGACGATGATCGAGTTGAACAAGGCGACCGAGCTGCCGACCGACTGGTCGAAGCCCTCGCCGGTCAATGCGGTGACGTCCGGGAATCGCGCCTCGATGGCATCCGCCACCGCGTCATGGTCGGCTCCGGGCGCCGGGAAAACGACGAACTGGCTGACGATCTCGGTCGGTTCGACCTGGTCGCGCACGAGCGACGGAAGGTCCTCGTGGACGAGCACCTGGGCGGTCGAGAAGGGGAGCGCGATCGTGACGTCGGGCGTCGACAGAGTCGGCTCGAGGATCCCCACCACCTCGAAGGTGTGGTCCTGGAGCGAGATCGTGTCGCCGACCGCCACGCCACGCTTCTGGGCGATCGATGAGCCGAGCACGGTGACGTCGTCCCCCTCGTCCTCAACCGTCAGCGAGCGGCCGGTAGCGACCTGCGGGACGTAGGTCTCACGACCTTCGTCCGCGCCGGCGGGTGCGCCGAAGACCTGGTCGGGCGGCCCGAACGACACGCCCTGGATCTCGCTGGCGATCATCGTCACGGCCGGCATGACGACGTCGGCGCCGTCGATGGCTCGAACGTCGTCGAGCTGGTCCAGGCGCATCGGTTGCCCACCGAGGCCGCCGAAGCCGCCATCACTGACGACGATCTTGCCGGCGTAGTAGTCGCTTCCGCCCGACACGAGGGCGTCGACCTTGTTGGCCATCGAGCTGAACACGACGAGGGCCCAGATGCCGATGGTGATGCCGGTGATCGTCAGGCCCGTCCGGAGCCTGCGGCGCGCGAGATTGCGGAGCAGCCGCATGGGTCGCCTCCTTGATTGCAGTTGTCCCGACCGCTCGGAACGGGGCATGAGGAGAGTCGGTCACCGGGGGGCGGTCCGACATCGGGGACCGCCCCGAACGGGGGTTGGGGGCAGCCCCAGATGCGTGTCGTCAGGCCTCGATCGCCTCGGGGTGCGGTCGTTCGGCGCGCGACATCTGGAGCGCGACGAAGATCAGCCAGCCGATCCAGGTGGTGAGAAAGATGCGCTGGCCGACCCCGATGAGGTCCAGCGATTGGGACATCACTGCGACAACGAACGCGATGACGATGCTCCCGGCGAAGATCCACGCCGGGAGGGCCGCACTCGACAGCCGAGGATCCCGGCGGAAGGTGGCAGCCACGAGGAATGCCCCCGGGATCATGCCGACAAAGAGCACATAACCGGCCAGCTCGTGGGCCATGCCCGACGCCGTCGACGCCACCGATCCATTCGCCGCCGGAAGATCGATCCGGGTCACGCCCGTGGCGATGAGCCCGATGCCCACCAGCGCGAGGCAGATCGCCAGCGCCAGCGAACGGGTGCCGGACAGGACAGAGCCGGCCGACCAAGCCATCCCCAGGACGCCGGCGCCGGCCGCGACGTAGGCGACCATCACGAGCGAGCCGAACCGGCCGTGGGCATACTCGCTGACGTAGTGCGTGGCGGGATCCAGCTCCGGCTGGATGGCATGCATGGCGATCAGCGTCAGGCCCAGGAACAACACCGCCGCCGCGCCGATGCTGGCGAGATTGACCGAGCGGATCATCGCGACCTCCTTGTCTTGAGTCGGATGGCGCGCGCTCATCGGGCGGGCTCCGCCGCCACGGGCTGGGCTACGACGGCGGCTGGCCGAGACGACGTCTCGACGACGAATGCGCCGCCCAGGAACACGAGCATCGCCGGCGCGCCGATGAGCGGATGGACGAAGGTCCAGACGACGCCGCCGACCGCCAGGGCGCCGGCCGCGAACACGGAGATGCCAGCGCGACGCATGGAGATGGCCGCGCAGCTGAACACGACGATCGAGAGGATCGTGGCCCCGAGCGGGAGCCCGGCCGCCAGGACCAGAGAGTCGCCAAAGGACGCGACGGCACTGTCGACGGTCTCGCCCGTACCGGGGTGGTCATGCGCGAACCCGGCGAGGGCGCCGGTCGCGAGGCCGGCGACGCCGTCGAACGCGGCAAAGAAGGCGACCCACGGGATGATGGTCAGGCGCGCCGCGGTCGCGATTCCGCCCTCGATGCCCCGGAGCATCAGCACCACGGAGATGCCGAGCAGCGCGACGAGGGGGATCTGAAGTGTGTGAATCAGGTTCCAGATGCCGAGGTTGTGCTCCGGCATCATCGGATGGATGGCCGCCAGTGTGCCCAGGGCGACCGGCGTACCGAAGATGGCGGCGCGACGAAGGATGAGCGAGGTCATTGGTCGGGTCCCTTCCGTGTGCAT
>DASVEQ010000114.1:0-17482 GCA_036380455.1 Candidatus Limnocylindria bacterium
TGGATGCGGGCCCATGCATCGGGGAATCGGCTGGCGAGGTCCGCGCGCAGCGACGCGTCGGCGAGCGCGATGCCGTCCTCGATGTTCGTCGTGAAGTACGGCGTGCCGGTGGCGGGGATGACGTCGACCTGGAAGGCCATGCCGGAGCGCAGCTCGATCGTGGAGCCGGCGAAGATCGGCGAGTTCACCCACTCGTCGAGGTGGAGCTGGTGGCCGGGGTTGAGGAAGATGCCGAAGAACGGGTCGCCCAGGTGCCGCTCGACGATCTCGAACAGCGCGCCGCCGGTCTGCCCGATGCGGAGCGCGCCGTACCACTCGGCAATGGCGGCGAAGTACGGCGCCACCAGCCGGTCGACGTAGTCGCGGATCGGCTCCGGCAGCTCGTCGGCGCCTTCGGCGACGAAGCCCGCCCGGCAGGTGAGCGCGCCCCAGATGCCGAAGGCCGTCGTGAACGGGTCCCCCCGCTCGATCGGCCGGTCGCCGGGGCTGAGCAGCCCGAGGCGCGCCCGCTCGCCGGCCGTGAGCATGAGGTGGCAGCTGAGCGGCCAGCCGTTCCAGCCGAGCAGCGCGACCGCCTCCCGCTCCGTCATGCCCGCACGCAGCCCCCACAGCAGGTTGCGGACGCCCTGCGAGGTCTGGCAGCTGGCCCACTCGAACTGCGCCAGCTGCTCCGGCTCGTTGAGGATCCGCAGCCCGTCGGCGGGATCGATCATCAGGTCCGTGGCGTTCACGACCGCCCCGGCGGACCCCGCGAGCGCCCGCAGCTCGTCCACGAGGTAGGCGGGCAGGTCGGTCAGCTCCGGCCGAGCGTAGGCCTTCCAGCCGATGACGCCGATCCGACCGCCGGCCCGCACACCCTCCTCGCCGAGGATCTCGGCCAGGGGTCGCGACCGGTCGCGCGGCTGGCTCGGCAGGCTGAAGTCCTGGAAGCGATGCCGCCGCATCGGGAGGGGAGTCGCACCGGCCATTCCCCAGCACTCGTTGCCGACCAGGATGGCGGGCTCCTCGTCGGGCCCGACGATCAGCAGGGCCTCCTCGAAGCGGGGATCGAAGCCGGTGAGATAGGAGATGTTGGCGCTGTGTTCCCGGTCGGCGTACACCAGTAGCCGCTCGTACTCGCGCTCCCCGAGCCGATCCCGGAGTCGCCGCATCCGAGCTGCGTAGGTCGCGCGTTGGATTTCCGGCATCGCGGCCGGCATTCCGAATTCCGGCAGCGCCAGACTCACGAGTCGCGGCGTCGGCATCGCGTGGCTCGTGCTCATTCGCTGTCCGGCTCCCACGGCCGGGGCTGCGCGTCGCGCGGCAGGATGATGAACCGGTTGGCCTCGACGGTCCGTGGCTCATCCCGTGTGCCGTCGGGCCAGATGACCGTGACCTCTGCATCCCCGGCTTGGCCGATGCCGACGTGGATCCAGCCGAGCTGCCCGCTGGCATGGCCCCCACCGACCGTCAGCTCACGATGGATCGTTCGCTCGCCGATGCGGACCTCGATCCATGCCCCGACGGCATCGCGATTGGCGGTCCTGTCCTCGACCCGGATGGCGACCCAGTTGCCCATCGGCTCGGGCGCCTCGGGATCCCCGGCGCCGAGGTTGCGCCAGAGGCTCACGTTCTCGCGGCGGTTGATCACCACCAGGTCGAGCAGGCCATCGAGGTTGAGGTCGGCGATGGCCGCTCCGCGCGCGCGCCGGTACTCGACGATGCCTGCGTCCAGTGCGCCCTCCACGAACGTACCGTCGGCCTGGCCGATGAGCAGGTTGCTCGGGTCCCGAACCGCGTATTCGCTCTGCGCCTCCACGTTGCCCTTCGTGACGAAGAGGTCCATGAAGCCATCGTTGTTGACGTCCTCGAACTGCGCATGCCAGGCGGTGGACGGCAGGGAGTCGCCCCCGGTATGCGGGCGGTGCGCCGTCGCCCCCAGTTCGATTGCGATGTCGCGGTAATGCGGCGCGGGCGGTCCATCTGCCAGTGTCTGCAGCTTGTTGTCCGCCTGGCTGGTGAGGTAGATCTCCGGCATGCCGTCGCCGGTCAGGTCGTGACTGGCGATCCCCATCCCCCAGATGCGCATCCGCTGCCAGCCCTCATCCAGCCTCCAGGCACGGGGCGGCTGCCCTGGCTCGATCCGCCAGAGCTGCTCCTCCCCCGTGCGGTTGTAGTGCCGGTCGTTCGACACGCGCAGATCGCGTCGGCCGGAGCGATCCCAATCGCTGAACAGCATCGAGAGCGGGCACCAGCCCGGGGACAACCGGATCGGCGACCCATAGGCCGCGCCGTCGGCGTTCGGCCGCAGGAGCTCGCTCGTGTCGCAGAGGTAGGATCGATCCTCGACCGATTCCCGCACGAGGTAGTTGCCGAAGGCGAGCGTGGGCAAGCCGTCGGCCGCCTCCCAGGTGGCGCTGAATGCGGCCGTCCATGCGTCTCCGCCGTCGTATCCCCACGCCTCGTTCGCGCGTTCGAACCGACAGTCGCCGAGGCCACGAAGGAGCACGTTTTCCCCCAAGCGGAGCACCGCCAGGTCCGTCACCCCGTCCCCGTCGATGTCCAGCGCATAGGCGCCGGTGACCTCGGTGCGGTCCGTCTCCGGCGAGGGCACCGATTCGAAGCGCAGCGTGCCGCCCACCGGGCTCAGGTTCCGGAAGAGCCCAGCCGGGCGGCTCCCTCCTGCGATGTAGAGGTCCTGCCGACCATCGTTGTCGCAGTCGAAGGTGGCGATCCCGCCGCCGACGAAGAACATGAAGTCGCCGTCGTACGCGTGCGAGAGGCCTGCGGCTTCAGCCTCTTCCGTGAAGTGGGGCGCGCCGAGGGCCGTCAGCGGCGCAGGTGCGCTGGGGGGCGAGAGCGCGGTCGCGGCGACTCCCGACACCGCAGCCACTGCCAGGGCCACGGCAACGAGCATCGGCCATCGGCGGGTCACAGCCGCAGCATTGAAGCACATCACGGAGTTGGAACCTCCGCTTGCCCGGTGCCCTACGATGCGGACGGCCAACCGGCCGGCGCCATCGGAGGAGGCAGCCATGCCACGGGCATCCCGGGCTCAGCACGCGTTCCACGGCGACGCTGCGGCCGCGTCGTCGGCCCAGGGCGCGCTGCTCGCCTGGCTACTGCTGCTCGCACTGCTCCTCCCTGGCTGCGAGGCGCGGCCCTACGTCGCGGCCGACTGCACTCGGGCGGACCTTGGGGGACGGTCCGTCGCGCGCGTGTGGGACGAGGCGCTGCTCAGCCTCATCCGCCAGATCGTGCCCGCCCCGACGGTGCACGCCCGCAACCTCTTCCACGTCTCGGCTGCCATGTGGGACGCCTGGGCCGCCTACGACGACTCCGCCGACGGCTACTTCGTTACCGAGAAGCACGGCGCGGGAGACGTCGCCTTCGCACGTGAGACCGCGATCAGCTACGCGGCGTATCGGATCCTGCTGTGGCGATACGCGAACGTCTCCGACCTGGCGACTGCCACCGCGGAGCTCGATGCCACGATGGCGTCCCTGTGTTACCGCACCGAGTACGCGACCACCGATGGCGACACTCCCGCGGACCTCGGCAATCGGATCGCCGCGGCGGTGATCGAGGCCGGTCGCAGCGACGGGGCGCTGGAGGACCAGCGCTACGTCGACACGGGATACGTGGCGGTCAACGAGCCGCTGCCAGTCGCCGAGTCCGGCACGCAGATGACGGATCCGAATCGGTGGCAGCCCCTGGCGCTCGCCGAGCAGATCTCCCAGAATGGGCTGCCGATCCCGGGACAGGTGCAATCCAACATCGGCCCGCACTGGGGTCACGTCGCCTCGTTCGCCCTGCCGGTGTCGGATGCCGGCACCCCCATCGACCCCGGCCCGCCGCCGCGGCTCGGCGACCGGCAGACCGACGAGGCCTTCAAGCAGGCTGCGCTCGAGGTCATCCGCTACAGCAGCCAGCTGGATCCGCGCGACGGGGTGGCAATCGACATCGGTCCGGGCGCGATGGGCGACAACAGCCTCGGCGCGAACGACGGTGACGGCCACCCGCTGAACCCGGCCTCCGGCCGGGCGTATGCGCCGAACGTCGTGCCGCGTGCCGACTTCCAGCGCGCCCTCGCCGAGTACTGGGCCGATGGACCAAAGTCGGAGACGCCGCCCGGACACTGGAACCTGATCGCGAACGAAGTGTCGGACACCCCTGCGCTCGATCGGCTCATCGGGGGGAACGGAGAGGAGGTCGACCGCCTCGAGTGGGACGTCAAGCTGTACTTCGCGTTGAACGGCGCGGTGCACGACGCGGCCGTCGCGGCCTGGGGGCTGAAGGGCTTCTACGACTCGGCGCGACCGATCTCCATGATCCGCTATCTCGGCGGGCGCGGGCAGTCCTCGGACGCGGCCGGGCCCTCCTATCATCCGGAGGGCCTCCCCCTCGAGCCCGGGCTGGTGGAGGTCATCACGACGGAGTCCAGCGCGCCCGGCGAGCGGCACGACCAGCTCGCCGGTCACGTCGGCGAGGTGGCGGTCCGCTCGTGGCGTGGCTTCCCGGAGGATCCAGCGACCGAGCGCTCGGGGGTTGCCTGGATCCTCGCGGTCGACTGGGTGCCGTACCAGCGGTCCACCTTCGTGTCGCCGGCCTTCGCCGGCTACGTCTCCGGCCACAGCACCTTCAGCCGAGCGGCCGCCGAGCTGCTGACGTCGTTCACCGGCAGCGAGTACTTCCCCGGCGGACTCCACGAGTGGCACCTGCCGGCGGGCGAGCTGATCCACGAGGAGGGCCCGGACGAGCCGATCACCCTTCAGTGGGCGACCTACCGGGACGCGGCGGACCACGCCGGGATCTCGCGCCTGTTCATGGGCATCCACATCGCGGCGGACGACGTAGAGGGACGGCGGATCGGCGCCATCTGCGGCCGTGAGGCGTGGACGAGGGCGATCACCTACTTCGACGGTTCGGCCCGCGACTGAATCGTCAGTCCGCCTGAGCCGGGCTCGAGGCGAGCAGCCGCTCGATGACGCGGAGGTTACCGACCGCGTCCGCGGGAGGGACCGGGACGGGCTCATGGGCGAGGATCGCGGTGGCGAAGGCCTCCGCCTCGGCGGTGTACGGGTCGGCGGCGGAGAAGGTGAGGGTCTCGACGTGCGGCGCGACCGGGGGATCGCCGCCGGCGATGAGACGAACGCTCGTCGGCCGGTCCGGCGGGATGTTGAACGGGATCGCAATCGAGATCCGGCCCTCGGTGCCGTAGATGTCGACCCGCTGATCATCCTCGGCGCGGGTCGAGCAGACGAAGGACGCCAACCCGTCGCGGAAGGTCAGCAGCCCAGCGCTGAGCACGTCGGTGCCGGTGGCGTGGTCCCGGAAGACTGCGCCCTGCACGCCAATCGGCTCGCTCCCGAACAGCATCCGCGACAGATTCACGCAATAGCAGCCGATGTCGTACAGCGCTCCGCCTCCGGCCTCGAGGATGTTTCGGATGTTCGTCGGGTCGTCGTTGAAGAACGAGAACCAGCTCTGGACGGCCTGGAGGCGGCCGATGCGCCCGGCAGCGACCAGTTCCTGCACCGCCACCCATGAAGGGTGGAGTCGGTACATGAAGGCCTCCATCAGCCGCACTCCCTCGCGGTCGCAGACCTCGATCATCTCCTCCGCATCCCGAGCCGTGAGGGCCAGCGGCTTCTCGCACAGGACGTGCTTTCCCGCGCGCGCGGCCGCGATCGTCCACGGCCTGTGGAGGTGGTTTGGCAGCGGGACGTACACCGCCTCCACGTCGGGGTCGGCGAGGAGGGACTCGTAGGAGCCGTGCGCCGCGGGGATGCCGAGCTCGTCCGCCACCCGGCGGGCGAGGACCGGGTCACGCGACGCGATGGCCACGACCTCCGAGTGCTCGCCGCGCTGGATACCCGGGATGACCTTGACCCGTGCGATCGAGGCCGTGGACAGGACCCCCCAGCGCAATTGTCGCAGGGGCTCGGGGTGCTGCATCACGAGCTTCGTCTCCGGGCGGGGGCATTCGGCGTCGTGCCTTGGCCGGACCGACTGCCGCGTCAGCATTGACACGCACCGCTGTTATGGATGAGTCTACGACAAACATTTCGACGAGAGGAACACAAATCTCGTGATCTCCCCACGGGAGGCGGTCGGACAGCGCAGTGAGACCGTCCGACGCGCGAACCTGAGCGCCATCGTCCGCGAGCTGCACGTGCGCGGCCCGTTGTCGCGCTCGGAGCTCGTGGCGCTCACCGGCCTCACCCGGAGCGCGATCCGCGGCCTGATCGGCGAGCTCGTCTCCGGTGGGATGGTGCGCGAGGAGCGCAACGAGCCGGCCGGGACGCCAGGGAGGCCGTCTCCGCTCGCGCGGCCGGATGCCGAAGCCACGCTCGTTCTGGCGATCGAGATCAACGTCGACTCGCTGGCCGCCGCGGCGGTCGGACTCGGTGGCACAGTCCACGAGCTCGTTCGCGTGGATCGGCCGCGGGCGCACCTGTCGCTCGACGAGATCGTGTCCGACGTCGTGGACCTCGTGGCCCCGATGCGATCCCGCTTACCTCTCGAAGAGACGCTCGTCGGCGTGGGAGTCGCGGTGGCGGGCGTCGTCCGCCGGACCGATGGCCTGGTTCGCCTGGCGCCGAACCTCGGGTGGCTGGATGCGCCGCTCGGCTCGCGGCTGAGCGCCGCCCTCCGACTGGCGGCGCCGATGCACGTGGCGAACGAGGCCGATCTCGGCGGGCTGGCAGAGCATCGGCGCGGGGTCGCGGTGGGAGTCGACGCGATGCTCTTCGTCATGGGCGAGGTCGGCGTCGGCGGCAACCTCATCGTGGATGGGCAGCCGGTGGTCGGTGCGGCCGGCTACGCGGGCGAGATCGGGCATCTGCCGGTCAACCCTGAGGGCGCGCGTTGCGGCTGCGGGTCTTACGGCTGCTGGGAGACAGAAATCGGCGAACGGGCGATGCTCGTCCACGCCGGCCGTCCAGCCACCGGGGGGCGCAAGGCGGTGGCACGCCTGCTCGAGGCGGCCGCGGCCGGCGAGCCGAATGCCCTGGCGGGCCTCGCGCATGTCGGGAACTGGCTCGGCATCGGCCTGGCCGGTCTCATCAACGTGCTGAACCCGTCGCTCGTCGTCCTCGGTGGACTGTTCGAGCGCATTCACCCCTTCGTCGCCGACCAGCTGGCCGAGGTCCTGGCGCGAAGGACGCTGCCGGCGTCCCGGGAGCTCGTAGCGATCGTGCCGGGCACCATGGGCGTCGACGGCCCGCTGCTTGGCGCCGCGGAGCACGCATTCGAACCCCTGCTGGCCGATCCGGCAGCTCGACTGGCCGTGCTCCGCGCTCGGGGCCCGGCGTTGGCGAGCGCCTAGCGATGGACGGCATCGGGGGCGCATCGCGCCGTCCCTTTCTCCCCGGACCCGCAGCGAGACGAGGAGGGGCTTGACAGGGGAGTAGCCTACTGCGTGGCACATTGGCCATCGGGAATGGCCCCGTCGTGGTGAGCAATCGGAGGAGAAGAACCCATGGTCATTCGGAGGCTTGCAGCGATCCTGGCGATCGTTGCCCTCGTGCTGGCCGCCTGCACCGACACCGGTGATGGCGAGTCACAGGCGGCTGAGTCACAGGCGGCTGAGTCGATGGCGGCTGAGTCGCAGGCGGCAGCGGGCGACTGCACCGTCGCCGTGTCGTGGAACAACTTCCAGCAGCCGCGCTGGGCGGCAAAGGACAAGCCGAACATCCAGGAAACGGTCGAGGCCGGTGGCGGAACGTACATCGACGCCGACGCCGATCTCGACACTGTCCAGCAGCTGACGGACGTCGAATCGCTGATTGGGCAGGGGGCGGATGTCCTCATCCTGCTCGCCCAGGACACGGCCGGGGTTGGGCCCGCCCTTGAGACGGCCGCCAATGCGGGTGTCCCGGTCATCGCCTATGACCGCCTGATCGAGGACCCGACCATCCTCTACATCACGTTCGACAACGTGGGCGTCGGCCGGGCCGAGGCCGAGGCGATGTTCGAGGCGGTGCCGGAGGGGAACTACGTCCTGATCAAGGGTGATCCGGGCGACCCGAATGCCTCCACCTTCCTGCCCTCGGGCTGGGATGAGGCAGGGCTCCAGGACAAGATCGATTCGGGCGAGATCACCATCGTCGCTGATCAGTTCACCGACGCGTGGGACACCCAGACCGCCCAGAACAACATGGAAGCGATCATCGACTCGGCCAACGCGGATGGTGTCCAGATCGACGCGGTGCTGGCGGAGAATGACTCCACGGCGCTGGGTGTCGTGGCTGCGCTCCAGGCGAAGGGCTATGACCCCATCCCGGTCAGTGGCCAGGATGGCGACACCGCAAACCTGCAGAACGTGGCCAAGGGGCTCCAGTACGTCGACGTCTGGAAGGATGCCAACGAGCTGGGCAAGGTCGCCGGCGCCGCGGCGCTGCAGCTGTGCGAGAACCCGGACGTGGCGTCGGTGACGATCCCCGACGGCCTCGTCAACCCTGATGTCGCGCCGACGGCGGGCCTGACAGCCGCGGAGTTCACAACCCCGGGGCCGGACGGAGAGCCGGACTCGGGCGACGAGAACGTCGTCAACTCGTTCATCCTTCAGCCACAGCCCATCACGGCCGAGAACCTCGACCTGATTCTCGACTCGGGCTGGCTGACGAAGGACGTCCTTTGCGAGGGCGTCGACCCGGCCTCGGCGCCGCCCGCCTGCCAGTAGCAGGCTCGCGGACCAGTTGATGGCGCCCTGCGTTCGTGGCACGGCCACGGCGCAGGGCGCCTCTTGATCCCCCACAGGGAGGGGTTCCTCCGTGGCAGATGCCCTGACCAGCACCCCGGCTCCCGCGCACGGGGCAGATCGCGGCTCCAACCGCCTTCGCGGCGCGCTGGCGGCGACCGAGATCGACCTGCGGCTGTTCGGGATGCTCGTGGCGCTGGTCGGCATCCTGCTCGGCTTCCACATCATGTCCGGCGGGAAGCTCATCCAGCCAGCGAACATGATCACGCTGGCCGTCCAGGCCTCCGGCGTGGCGATCATGGCCACCGGCATGGTTCTGATCATCGTGTCCCGCAACATCGACCTGTCGGTCGGCTCGATCGTCGGCGTGGTGGCGATGTCGTACGCGCTGCTCATGACCGATTGGCTGCCGGCGCTCGGCCTGGGCCTCGACACCCCCTTCCAGTGGCTGGTGGCACTTGTCATCGGGCTTGGCATCGGTGCGCTCATCGGGGGCTTCCAGGGCTTCCTCATCGCGTACGTCGGCATCCCGTCCTTCATCGTGACCCTCGGCGGGCTCCTGTCGCTGCGCGGCACGGTCTGGCTGATGTCGAGCGGCGCAGCGGTCTCGGGGCTGCAGACCGAGTTCCGGAAGATCGGCGGCGGCGTGCTGGGCTCAATTGGAGAAACGGCAACGTGGGTCGTCGCGGGTGTCGCCTGCCTCGCCATCATCGGCCTGATCGTCTACAACCGTCGCCAGCGCCAGCGCTTTGGCTTCCCCGTGCGGCCGATGTGGGCCGAGGTGCTGCTCGGCGCGGTTGGCTGCGCAGCCGCCGTCGGCCTGTCGGCGGTCGCGAACTCCAACTACCTGCCCCCCGGCCTCGCCACGCAGTACGCGCTCGAGCACGGCATCATCGAGCCCCCGGGCGGCCTGAAGGTGCCGCTCGGCTTCCCGTGGCCAGTCCTGCTGGTCATGTTCGCCACGCTGGCGATGACCTTCCTGGCCACGCGCCGCCGGTTCGGCCGTTACGTCTATGCCTACGGGGGCAACCCCGATGCCGCCGAGCTGGCCGGCATCAACACGCGCTGGACGATCATGAAGACCTTCATCCTCATGGGGGTGCTGTGCGCCATCGCCGCCGCGATCGGCTCGGCTCGGCTCAACGGGGCGACCCTCAACGTCGGCCAGACCGACGAGCTGTACGTCATCGCCGCGGCGGTGGTGGGAGGAACGTCGTTCGCCGGGGGCATCGGCACCATTCCGGGCGCCGTCCTGGGCGCCCTCGTCATGCAGTCACTCCAGTACGGCTTGAGCTTCAACCAGGTGAACTCGCCGACTCAGAACGTGGTCGCGGGCATCGTCCTGATCCTCGCGGTCGCCTTCGACACCTACAACCGCAGAAGGGGATCGGCGCGATGAGCGAGGCCGTGGCGGCACAACCCGGGCGAGCCCCGCTGGTCGAGATGCGGAATATCCGCGTCGCGTTCGGTGGCGTCCACGCCGTCGACGATGTGAGCATCGCGCTCTATCCGGGCGAGGTGCTCGGCCTGGTCGGCGGCAACGGCGCCGGCAAGTCGACCCTCATCCGCACGCTGTCGGGCGCCCATCGCGCCGACTCAGGCGAGATCCTGGTCGACGGGCAGCCGCAGGCCATCGGCAACCCGCGCGACGCCAAGGCCCTCAACATCGAATGCATCTACCAGACCCTCGCGCTGGCAGACAACGTCGATGCTCCTGCGAACGTCTTCCTGGGACGCGAGATGACGTCATCGTGGGGAGTCCTCGACGACGGCGCAATGGAGGACGCCACGCGGCGGGTCATGGGCCGCCTGAACCCGAAGTTCAAGCGCTTCAAGACGCCGGTCAAGTCGCTTTCCGGAGGGCAGCGCCAGGCGGTGGCCATTGCCCGTGCCGTGCACTTCAACGCCCGGATCATGATCATGGACGAGCCGACCGCCGCGCTCGGTCCCGCCGAGACCGCACAGGTGCGCCACCTCATCCAGCAGCTGAAGAACGAAGGGCTCGGAATCTTCCTCATCAGCCACGACATCCACGACGTCTTCGACCTGTCGGACAGGATCAGCGTCATGTATCACGGACGGCTCGTGGGGACGGTGCGTAAGGCGGACGTCACCCCCGACGACGTGCTCGCGATGATCATCCTTGGCAAGAGGCCCGACGAGGCGACCCGGGAGGAGCTGGCGGAGCTTCACCCCTGAGCGTCAGCCGCGAGCCACGCGGTGGAAGACCGGCGCCAGGGCTGGGTAGAGCGAGCGGTACGTCTCCAGCGCCTCCGCATATGCCGGCGAGTCGGGTCCCGGCTCGGCCACCGGAGTAGCGTGCACCAGCGCCTCCGTCGCTGCCTGCGCGGTCGGATGCCAGCCGGCGCCCACCGCGGCAAGGAGCGCCGCGCCGTATGCAGCACCCTCGGTGGCGGGCACGGTGGCGATCGACGTACGGAGAACGTCTGCCAGGATCTGGCGCCAGAGGGGACTCGCGATGCCGCCTCCCGAGGCGCGGATCTCCGACGGCGCCGGCACGCCCGCGGCGACCATGAGGTCGAGCCCGTCCCGCAGGCCGTACGCCACCCCTTCCAGCACCGCCCGCGTCAGGTGGCGTCGATCGTGGGCCACGGTCAGGCCGACGAAGGCGCCGCGCGCCAGGGGATCCGGATGAGGGCTCCGCTCCCCGGTCAGGTAGGGAAGGAACCAGAGGCCGTCGCTGCGCGTCGGCACCTCGGCCGCCGCCGCCGCCAGGTCGGCGTAGGCGACACCAGGCGCCAGCGCGTCGCGGAACCAGCGCAGGCTTCCGGCGGCCGAGAGCATCACCGACATCAGGTGCCAGCGCTCGGGGACGGCGTGACAGAACGCGTGAACGCGCCCCTGGGGCTCGACGACGGGCGCATTGGTCGCCGCGAAGACGACGCCCGAGGTGCCGAGCGAGAGTGCCACGATGCCGGGGTCGACCGCCCCGACGCCGACCGCGTTGGCGGCCTGGTCGCCACCTCCCCCGACGACCGGCGTCCCTGCGCGCAGGCCCGTCAGCTCGGCCGCCGCGCCGGTGATCGCGCCGGTACGCGCCGTTCCCTCGACAGTGGCGGGAAGGAGCATGGGATCCAGGGCGAGGGCGGCGAGGACCTCGGCGGACCAGTCGCGGGCCGCGAGGTCGAACAGCAACGTGCCGGCGCCATCGGCCTTGTCGACGGCGCGCTCTCCCGTGAGATGGAGCCGCACGTAATCCTTCGGCAGCAAGAGGTGCGCGACCCGGTCCCAGACATCGGGCTCGTTGGCGCGGACCCAGAGCAGCTTGGGCGCGGTGAACCCGGTCAGCGCGTCGTTTCCGGTCACCTCGATGAGCCGATCGGCGCCGACCCGTCGCCGGATCTCGTCGCACTCAGCGGCGGTGCGCTGGTCGTTCCACAGGATCGCGGGCCGGATCGGCCGATCCGCCGCATCGAGGAGCACGGCGCCATGCATCTGCCCGGTCAGCCCGACCGCGGCGACCGCCTCTCCACCCACGCCGGCCGCGGCGAGCGCCCGGCCGATGGCGACCATCGCCGCATCCCACCACAGCGCGGGATCCTGCTCGCTCCACAGCGGACGGGGGACCGAGGTGTCGTACTCCGCACTGCCGATGCCGATGACCGCGCCGCCCTCGTCGACGAGGACCGCCTTCGTGGCCGTCGTCGAGACGTCGATGCCCAGGACGAGGGTCACCTCAGCCCTCGCCGTCGACGGCCCAGATGCGCTGGTTGACGAGGCTCTCGAGCCGTTCCTGCCGGCCGGAGACAGGCCGGGGCTCGATGCCGTCCTCGACCACCCGCGTCTCGAGGTCGGGGAGGGACAGGTCGCCGGCGAGGATCGCGCCGCCGAGCTCACGGTCCCACCCGGCGTAGCGCTCGTCGCGTAGCCGCTGCAGCTCACCGGCCTCGAACAGGTCCGCGGCCACGAGCAGGGCCCGGGCGAGCGTGTCGATGCCGCCGATGTGGGCGTGGAACAGATCGGTGCGGTCCATGCTCTGGCGTCGGAGCTTGGCGTCGAAGTTGAAGCCACCGGTCGTGAGGCCGCCGCCGCGGAGGATCTCGTAGATCGCGGGCGCCAGGTCGTCCACCGAGTTCGGGAACTGGTCGGTGTCCCAGCCGTTCTGCGGATCGCCGCGATTCATGTCGATGCTGCCGAAGATCCCGCGGCTGATGGCGACCGCCACCTCGTGCTGGAAGCTGTGCCCCGCCAGCGTGGCGTGGTTCGCCTCGATGTTCACGCGGTACTCGTCCTGGAGCGCGTGCCGGACGAGGAACGCGTCGACCGTGGCCGAGTCGTAGTCGTACTGGTGCTTCGTTGGCTCCTGCGGCTTCGGCTCCAGCAGCAGGCTGCCCGTGAAGCCGATGCGCCGCTTGTGCTCCGCCACCAGCGTCAGGAAGCGCGCGAGCTGCTGCTCCTCCCGCGCCATGTCGGTGTTCAGCAGGGTCTCGTAGCCTTCGCGACCGCCCCACAGGACGTAGTTCGCGCCGCCCAGCCGATGCGTCACCTCCAGCATCAGCTTCACCTGCGCTGCGGCGTAGGCGAACACGTCGGGGTCGGGGTTCGTGGCGGCGCCGGCGGCGTAGCGCGGGTGGCTGAACAGGTTGGCCGTACCCCACAGGAGCCGGGCGCCGGTCCGCTCCATGTGCGTCTCGATCGCCGCGACGACGGCGTCGAGGTTCGCGCGGGTCTCGGCGAAGGTCGACCCCTCCGGGGAAACGTCACGATCGTGGAAGGTGAAGAACGGCACGCCGAGCTTCTCCACGAACTCGAACGCTGCGTCGAGCTTCGCCCGCGCGCCCTCCATCGGGTCGGTCCCGGCGGCCAGCCACGGCCGGTCGAAGGTCCCGGTGCCGAAGACGTCGGACCCGGGCCAGTTGAACGAGTGCCACAGGCAGACGGCGATCCGCAGGTGGTCCTCCATGCGTTTGCCGAGCACCGCGCGGTCGGGCTGATAGACCTTGTATGCGAGCGGTTCGGAAGTCGCCAGCCCGCCGTACGGGATCGGTCCCGTCACGTCCGGGAAGAAGCTCGCCATTGCTGTCTCTCCTCCGTCTCGAAGCGACGATCGTGCGCGATCTCGACGGTAGCAGACGTGTTTGTGAACGAGAAGCACAAATATCGGGCGGACCCGGGGACGGGACGATCGTCGTGCTGGTGGGGCCCCGGCCCCGTGGTAGGGTATCGCCGCGTCCCGCAGGTGCCAGGGCGCACCGCATCGGCTCACCAGACCTTCCGCCCGGCGTGCCGCGGGCGGACGAACCACGAGAGGGACCTTGGGACTCTTCGACGGCCTGCTCGGCCTCCTCAGTCACGACGTCGGCATCGACCTCGGCACGGCCAACACCCTCGTCACCGTCCGCAATCGCGGCATCGTCATCAGCGAGCCCTCGGTGGTGGCGATGGACACGCGGACGAAGCGCGTCCTCGCCATCGGCGCCGAGGCGAAGCGCATGGTGGGGCGAACGCCGGCGAACATCGTCGCCATCCGGCCGCTGCGCGACGGGGTCATCAGCGACTTCGACGTGACCGAGCAGATGATTCGGTACTTCATCAACAAGGTCCACGACCGGTACGCCCGGATCCCGCGGCCGCGAGTGCTGGTCGGGATCCCGTCCGGGGTGACCGAGGTCGAGAAGCGCGCGGTGCGCGACGCGACGATCAACGCCGGCGCACGCTGGGCGCGGCTGATCGAGGAGCCGATGGCCGCCGCCATCGGCGCCGGTCTGCCCGTGTCGGAGCCATCCGGCTCGCTGATCGTCGACATCGGCGGTGGGACGACCGAGGTGGCCGTCATCAGCCTCGGTGGGATCGTGGTCAGCCGATCGGTCCGCATCGGCGGCGACGAGATGGACACCGACATCGTCAGCTTCGCGCGCCGCGAGTACAACCTGCTGATGGGCGAGCGAACGGCCGAGGAGATCAAGATCGCGGTCGGCTCCGCCTATCCCGAGGAGCACGCCGACCGCACCGTCACGTTCCGAGGCCGGGACCTGCTGACCGGGCTGCCGCGCAGCGTCGAGGTCGGTGGCGACCAGATCCGCGAGGCGCTCGAGCCCTCCGTTGCGCAGATCGTGGAGGCCATCAAGGAGACGATCGAGGAGACGCCGCCCGAGCTGGTGGCCGACGTCATGGACCAGGGGATCGTGCTGGCGGGTGGCGGCGCTCTCCTCGCCGGCCTCGACCGCCGCGTGGCCGAGGCGACGCAGATGCCGGTCCACATCGCCGACGACCCGCTGACCTGCGTCGTGCGCGGCACCGGACGGGTGCTCGAGGAGCTCGACCAGCTCGAGCGCGTGCTCGTCTCCGAGCAGTTCACGCGCGCCCCGCGCTAGCGCCCATGATCGCTCCCAGCATTCAGGCGCGACGCCAGGCGCCGCTCCCGCGGCCCCTGATCGCTCCCGGCATTCAGGCGCGACGCCAGGCGCCGCTCCCGCGGCCCCTGATCGCTCGCGGCATTCAGGCGCGATACCGCCGGCGCGATGCGGCGTCTCCGGGGGAGTAGAGCGGCATGTACGGGCCATCCAGCCCGCACCGCCGGAACCGTGCCGGCCTCTGGTTCGCCGCCTTCACGATCGTCAGCCTGCTCATGCTGCTGGCGAGCTCGACGCAGCAGGCGCGCACCCTCCAGCAGGTGACCTCCCAGGCGCTCGACCCGGTGCGCCAGACGCTGAGCGGCATCGGCGGAGGGATCGCGGGCGTGTTCGGCGCGGTGGGGGAGATCGACCGCCTCCGAGGGGAGAACGCGGAGCTGCGGGTCGCCCTGGCCGGGGCGGAGCAGCGCATCGCCGAGCTCACCGAGGCTGCCCGCGAGAACGAGGAGCTCCGGGAGCTGCTGGGCATCGCCGAGGCGCTCGAGATGGAGCTCGTGCCGGTGCGAATCACCAGCCGCGACCCCTCCAACTTCGCGTGGGAGGTGGGCATCGACGCGGGGGCCGACGACGGCCTCCGAGAGGGCATGCCGGTCGTCGCCAACGCCGACGGCGCCGGTGCGCTGGCCGGCACCGTCGTGTCGGTCACGGATGACACCGCGCGCGTGCGATTCATCGTCGACACCCGTTCGGTGGTCATCGCCGTCGACCAGGCCACCCGCGCGCTCGGCGAGGTCCGCGGGCAGGCCGGTGGGCAGCTGGTGATGAGCAACATCCCGGTCACCGAGGCGGTCGAGGTCGGCGCCACGATCGTCAGCGCCGGGCTGACCTACGGCACGGCCGCCAGCCGCTACCCCGGGGGGCTGCTGATCGGGACCGTCCAGGCCATCGAGGAGGACGCGAATGCGCTGACCCAGACTGCGTTCGTCCGGCCGGCCTTCGACGCCGCGTCGGCGGAGCGGCTGCTGGTGGTGATCAACTTCAGCCAGGGCTGAGCTGGAGGCCGCGACGTATATACCGTATATCTGCCGCGGCGGTCGCCGATCCCCCGATAGAATGACGGCGCCCAAGGAGATCGCATGGCCGAGCGCCCGAACGTGCGCGTCCATCCCACCGCCGACGTCTCGCCGGATGCCGACATCGGACCCGGCTCGAGCATCTGGAACCAGGCCCAGGTGCGCGAGCGCGCCCGCATCGGCGCCCGATGCATCATCGGCAAGAACGTGTACGTCGACACCGACGTCGTCATCGGCGACGACGTGAAGGTCCAGAACAACGTCAGCCTGTTCCACGGCGTGACGGTGGAGGACGGCGTGTTCGTCGGCCCGCACGTGTGCTTCACGAACGACCGCGTCCCGCGCGCCATCAACCCGGACGGCAGCCTGAAGACCGATGCCGACTGGGAGATCAGCCCGACCCTCGTCCGCCGCGGCGCGGCGCTGGGGGCGAACGCCACGATCCTGCCCGGAGTCACGATCGGCCGATGGGCGATGGTCGGCTCCGGCAGCGTCGTCACCCGCGACGTCGGCGACTGGGAGCTGGTCGCCGGCAACCCGGCCCGCCGTCTCGGCAGCGCGTGCCCGTGCGGCCAGCCGCTGCGCGACGTCGACGGCGAGCCGTTCCGGGGCTCATGTCCGCGCTGCGGGTCGCCGTTCCCGCCGAGGGGCGCGGCGTGAGGGTCCTGACCGTGGTCGGCGCCAGGCCGCAGTTCGTGAAGGCAGCACCGGTGAGCCGGGTCCTTCGCCAACGGCACGCGGAGATCCTCGTCCATACCGGACAGCACTACGACGAGGCCATGAGCGCCGCCTTCTTCCGCGACCTCGAGCTCCCCGAGCCCGCGGTGAACCTCGAGGTCGGCAGCGGGCCGCACGGCGCGATGACCGGCGAGATGATCCGGCGGCTGGAGCCCATCGCTCTCGAGCATCAGCCGGACGGCGTCCTCGTGTACGGCGACACGAACTCGACGCTGGCGGCCGCGGTCGTCGCCAGCAAGCTCGCCTACCCGGACGGCCGCCGACCGTGGCTCGCGCACGTCGAGGCGGGCCTCCGCTCGTTCAACCCGCGGATGCCCGAGGAGCGGAACCGGGTCGTGGCCGACCACCTCGCGGACCTGCTGCTGGCGCCGACGCCGGCGGCGATGTCGCACCTGGAGCGCGAGGGCCTGGCCGATCGCGCCGCGCTCGTCGGCGACGTGATGGTCGACGCCCATGCCTGGGCCGTGGAGCGCGCCGGCGCACATCTGCCGGCCGCCGCGGCCGACCTCGGCCGGTACGTCCTGCTCACCATGCATCGCGCGGAGAACGTCGATCATCCCGACCGCTTCGCGCGGATCCTCTTGGGGCTGGACGTCGGGCTGCCGATCGTCTTCCCGATCCATCCGCGCACGCGGGCGGCGCTCGAACGTGGCCTCCACGGCCTGCCGGGGAAC
>DASVEQ010000115.1:0-4203 GCA_036380455.1 Candidatus Limnocylindria bacterium
GAGTTGTGCCCGCGATCGGCCGGATCCTGGTCATGGCTTGCGCGGGCGGCAAAGCGCAACCACGTTGGCGTCGAAGTTGGTCGTTGTTTGCCCCTCAGGCAAGGCGGGGGCGCCCAGCGGCGCGCATCGCCGTCTTCGATCAGTCCTCGCGGTACGCCCAGGGCTCGCCGGTCGCGCGTTTGCGCTCCTGCGAGCGGCGGTAGATGAATCGCTCGGCGACGTAGGTGAGGACCGCGAAGGCGGCGGCGGCGAGCACGACGACGAGCGGCGCCATGCGCCACGGGTCCTCCGAGCCGGTGACGACGGTGAGCACCCAGATCACCAGGGCGCTGAGGGCCGCACCGGTGAGTCCGGCGGCGAGTGCGCCGGTGAGGAACGCGACGTTCATGCGCCGGTGACCTCGGCCACCGCCAGTGCCCGCTTCCCTCGGCGGAGGAGCAGCCAGCGACCGGCCAGCAGGTCGGCCCGGTCCGGGACCGCCGCCGGATCCGACACCCGCTCGTTGTTGAGGTAGGCGCCGCCCTCGCCGAGCACGCGGCGCGCCTGTCCGCGGCTCTCCGACAGCCCCGTCGCGACCAGCAGGTCGAGGACGGTCGGCATGCCGTTGTCGGCACCGATCGGCGCGCGCGGCAGGTCGGCGAAGGCCGCCTCCAGCGTGCCGGCATCCAGTGCGGCCAGATCCCCCTGCCCGAAGAGCGCCTGCGACGCCTCGGCGGCCCGCGCCGCAGCATCGGCGCCGTGGACCAGCTCGGTCACCTCCGCCGCCAGGGCGCGCTGTGCCTCGCGCCCGTCGGGTCTGGCGGCCACGGAGGCCTCGAACGACTCGATCTCCTGGTGGGAGCGGAAGCTGAAGACTCGCAGGTAGGTGCCGGCCACGGCGTCGTCGACGTTGAGGAACCATTGGTAGAACGCGAACGGCGTGGTCAGGGCGGGATCGAGCCAGAGGGTGGAGCCGGTGCTCTTCCCGAACTTCTCGCCATCCGGTCGCGTGATGAGCGGTGTGGCCAGCGCGTGGACGGCGGCCCCCTCCACCCGGCGGATGAGGTCGACGCCGCCGGTGAGGTTTCCCCACTGGTCGCTCCCGCCGAGCTGGAGGGTGCAGCCGTGGCGCCGGTGCAGCTCGAGATAGTCGAGCGCCTGCATCACCTGGTAGCTGAACTCGGTGTAGCTGATGCCGCCCGTCTCGAGGCGGGCGCTCACCGCCTCCTTGGCCAGCATCCGGCTCACGCTGAAGTGCTTCCCGACGTCCCGGAGCCAGTCGATGGCTGACATCTGCGCGGTCCAGTCGAGGTTGTTGGCGATGATCGCCGCGTTCTCGCCCTCGAACGACAGGTAGCGCTCCACCTGCGATCGGATGCGCTCCACCCAGCCGGCGATCACCGCCGGGTCGTTGAGCGTCCGCTCGGACGTGCGCCCGCTCGGATCACCCACGAGGCCGGTGGCGCCACCGACCAGCCCGATCGGCCGATGGCCTGCCAGCTGGAGCCGCCGCATGGTGACGAGCAGCACGAGGTTGCCGAAGTGCAGGCTCTGGGCCGTGGGGTCGAACCCGCCGTAGAACGTCACCGGACCGGCCCCCATGGAGGCTCGGAGCGCGTCGAGGTCGGTGTGGTCGGCGATCATGCGCCGCCAGGCCAGGTCGTCGAGCACCGCGCTGCGCGCGTCCGGGGTGGTCATCGGTGACTGAGTATACGGAGGCAGGGTGCCCGCGACGCGACCCCGGCCCACCCGTGCTACCCTCCGCACCGAATGACCCGACGACCACCGCCGCCCCCGCGTCGCGGCGCGCCACGGTCCGCCGGCCGGGGGGCTCCAGCGCGACGCCGAGCGGGCTCCGCTGCCCTCCCCCGCATCATCCTCGCGGTCTTCGGCGTCATCGCCGTCGGCCTGTTCGCCTTCCTCGTCAACGTCTACGCCTCCTTCACCAGCGGCCTGCCCAACGTCGAGGAGATCGAGGACTTCCGGCTGGCCCAGGGCTCGACGGTGCTCTCGTCCGACGGAACCGAGCTCGCGACGTTCGCGGTCGAGGACCGGCGCGAGATTGCCTTCGAGGAGCTCCCGCAGGTGATGATCGACGCCCAGGTCGCGGCCGAGGACCAGACGTTCTGGACGAACCCGTGCGTGGACTTCCGCAGCATCGCGCGGGCCGTGCTCCAGAACTTCCAGGCCGGTGCGACGGTCTCCGGCGCTTCGACGATCTGCCAACAGCTGGTCCGCATGCGCCTGTTCGGGGCTGAGCTCATGGCCGATCCCGAGCGCCAGGTCGAACGGAAGATCAAGGAGGCGATCCTCGCCCTGCGGCTCGACGACCGCTACCCCGGCGAGGACGGCAAGCAGCGCATCCTCGAGATGTACCTCAACCAGGTGTACTACGGGAACAACGCCTACGGGATCTGGGCCGCGGCGAACGCCTACTACGGCAAGGACATCACCTCCGATGCTCCCGAGGACCAGCTGACCGTCAGCGAGGCGGCGCTGCTCGCCGGCCTCGTGCGCGCACCCTCCCGCCTCGACCCATCGCCCGAGGCGGTGCAGCAGGAGCGGGATGGGCAGGAGCTGTACGTGGTGCCGGCCGGCTCGCAGTCGATCGTCGTGCGGAATTTCGTTCTCCGGGAGATGCTCCAGTCGGGACTCATCGATCAGGCCACCCACGACGGGGCGGTCGCCGAAGAGGTGATCCTGGCCCCGCCCCGCAGCCGCGCCTACCTCGCGCCCCACTTCGTCTACGCCGTGCGGCGCGAGGCCAACGAGCTCCTCGAGGGGGAGGATCTGCTCGACAGCGGCGGCCTGCGGATCGTCACCACCCTCGACTACGAGGGCTACCAGACGACCGCCGAGAAGTGGGCGCAGGTCGCGTACGACATGGACCGCCTCGGCGACGAGGAGCTCGTCGAGAAGTACGGTGAGGGGGCCCTCGCCTGGATCCAGCAGCTCCAGGGCCGCAACATCAACAACGACGCGATGGTCACGATGAACTACCGCACCGGCGCCGTTCTCGCCTATGTCGGCAGCGCGAACTTCGACGGTGAGGCGACGCCCGAGCACCAGCCGAGCTTCGACGTCATCGGCCAGGGCTACCGGCAGTCCGGATCGGCCTTCAAGCCGATCACGTATGCGGCCGGCTTCGAATCCGGAACCATCACGCCTGCGACGATGCTCATGGATGTCGAGGGCGAGATCGTCGATGGGTACTCGGTGCCGAACGCGGACGGCCGACAGCGCGGGCCGGTCCGCGTGCGCGATGCGCTGAAATACTCGTTGAACATCCCGGTCGCCAAGGTGCAGCAGCTCATCGGCAGCGAGAACGTGCGCGCCATGGGCGAGCGCCTGGGGCTGGACTGGGATCCCCGCCACGGGGAGGAGATCGCCGTGCCGTCGCTGACGCTGGGCACCATCGGGGTCCATTTCGCCGATCTCGTGGGAGCCTACGGGGCGATCGCCAACGGGGGCGAGTTCGTGCCGCCGTACCTGATCCAGCGGATCGAGGACTCCGACGGCAACGTCATCTACGACCACGACGAGCTGGACGATGCCGAGCAGGTGCTCACCGCCGCCTCCGCCTACCTCGTGACCGACATCCTGGCCGACAACACCGACCCAGCCACGAATCCGCTCTGGGGCCCTCGCTTCCAGCTGCTGACCGAGGACGGCACTCGCCGCCCGGCGACGCTGAAGACCGGCACGACCAACGACTTCAAGGACCTCCAGGCCGTCGGGTACCTCGCCGGCAACCCGGACGATCCCGAGGACCCGGAGGGCGCCATCGTCACCGGCGTGTGGGTCGGGAACAGCGACTTCACCGCGATCCAGGACGTGTTCGCCGCCGACGGGCCGACCTTCATCTGGCATGACTACATGGCCGAGGTCGCGGCCCGCAACGAGCTGCCGATCCGGGATTTCGCGCGCCCTGACGGCATCGTCGAGGCCGAGGTCGACGCGATCAGCGGCCTGCTCCCCGGCGAATTCACCACCACCACCCTGACCGAGCTGTTCCGCTCGGATCGGGCGCCGACGCAGCAGGATCCACTGCATCGGGAGCTCCGCATCGAGGCCGAGACCGGCAAGATCTGGCAGGAGGGCTGCGGCGACTTCGAGGCGGTCGAGCCATCCGGGTCGCCGGACCCGTCCGCGGAGCCGGCGCCGCCCGAGGCTCTCGAGGAGGTCTATCTCGACCTGGCCGGCTGGGAGGAGGAGCGCCCGACC